>NZ_AP026866.1:3949362-4298725 GCF_042849255.1 Oceaniferula spumae | reverse complement strand
GCATGGGAGGCACTTATAAAGGCGGCGGGGGCGACTGGTTTGTCGACAACCGCAAAGTCTCAGGTCAGAAAAGTGACGATGGCTTTATCTGGACATCAGGCTTCTCTGTTCGAATGAATCCTGACGGAACCAATGCCGAGATCATCGGTCACGGTTACCGCAACTCCTACGAACACGCCACCACCTCACTCGGTGACCTGTTCCAGAATGACAACGATGACCCGCCAGCGTGTCGCGTTTCCTATGTGTTGCCATACAGCTCTGCTGGATACTTCAACCGCTACGGAACTCGTAGCTGGCGTCAGGACATGCGCCCAGGCCAGGACCACGGCCGCGCTCACTGGCGTCAGGATGACCCAGGCACATTCGATGCCGGTGACATCTACGGCGGCGGCTCACCCACCGGTGTTGTCTTCTACGAAAATGGAGCGCTCGGTGAAAAGTGGGACGGCTTGCTGCTCTCGGCTGAGGCGGGTAAAAACGTCATCTTTGGCTACCAGCCAGAACCTAACGGTGCCACTTTCAAACTCGACCGCCACGACTTCTGCACCACCAATCCGGAAGGCCAGTTCGCTGGTTCTGACTTCATCATCCGCAATCAAAAGAAAGAGCGTCATGCGAACTGGAAGGGCAAGGAGTCCCCTACCCAATTCCGTCCGTCCGACGTGGCAGTAGGCCCTGATGGTGCGATTTACATCTCAGACTGGTTCGATGGTCGTGTCGGTGGTCACGGAGACCTCGATGACTCCTGCTCAGGAGCCATCTACCGCATCGCACCAAAAGGTTTCAAACCTAGCATCCCCGCGATGGACTTCAACACCACCGAGGGACAAATCACTGCGCTTTCGAGCCCCGCGATCAACGTTCGCTATTCCGGATTCAAAGGCCTCGCAGCCGGTGGTGCCAAATCACTCAGTGCCGTTGAGAAACTACTCAGCCATCCTAACAAGTGGGTCGCAGCCCGCGCCATCTGGCTCCTGCCACACCTTGGCGATGAAGGACTCAAGAAATGTGTCAGCATGCTCGATGACAAGAACCCTGAGATCCGTCTGACAGCCTTCCGCGCTCTGCAGCGTGCCGATAAGGACTTCCTTCCCTACGCCAAGAAACTGGCCAGTGATGAGTCCCGTGCCGTCCGCCGTGATGTTGCGCTTTCCATGCGTGGCCTCCCAGCAGCCAAGTCCGCTGAAATCCTGACCGCCGTGGCCAAGAGTTACGAAGAGAAGGACTACGATGGCAACGATAAGAACTACATCGAATCTATCGGTCTAGGTGCAGAGAACCAGGAGAACGAAGTTTGGCTCGCGATGAAAAAAGAGCTCGGATCAGCCAACCCAGAGGACTGGTCGGACAGCTTCGCCCGCATCACATGGCGTCTCTGGCCGTCAGCCGCTGTAGCCGACCTCAAAGCCCGCGCGATGAGTAAGAAACTCAGTCACAAGCAGAAAGTGTTTGCCGTTGAGTCCCTGGCCTTCATCAACGACAAATCATCCGCCAACGCCATGTTGGATCTGGCAGCGAAGTCGCCCGTTCAAGCAGAGGCGGGCTACTGGTTGTTCAGACTCGGTACTGGCATCTGGAAACAATACAATCTCATGCCCGAACTCAAGAAACGCGGCATCTACGATCCAGCTAAAATCGTTGTCAATCCAGTGTCCGCACCAGCCCCCGAAGGCAAACCGTCGTTCTCTGCGAAAGATGTGTTAGCCCTCAAAGGTGATGCTGATAAAGGCAAAGCCACACTGATGCGCTGTGTCATGTGTCACCAAGTCGATGGCAACGGAGCCAACTACGGACCGTTCCTCCAAGGTTGGGGCCAGACGCAAACCAAGGACGCGATCGCCCTCAGCATCGTCGACCCAAGTGCTGACATCGCCCACGGCTTTGGCGGATACACCGTGCAACTCAAGGATGGCAAAGAAGTGCAAGGGCTCGTCATCAGTAATGCTGACCCAGTCATCGTCAAGTCGACTGGTGGACTTACCCAGATGATCCCACGCAACAGAGTCAAATCTATTAAGCCCATGAAGCACTCCCTCATGCTCTCAGCCGATCAACTAGGTCTGAAAGCACAAGATGTGGCAGATATCGTGGAGTATCTCAAAGGGTGGAAGTAATAACAGAATTTGCATACTAACCGTAGCGAAGACTTAGCTGTCTTCGTACGGTTGGGAATCTATCACCCGAACACCGGCGAAGGATGAAAATCCTTCGCCGCTTATTTTATACCGTTCACACCTCCAGTTCGGAACTCAGCAATGACTAGTGTCTTTCTTTCTAGAATCTAGCTGAAATCTGGCATATCATCCCCATATACCTGCAACGTGCAGGACAAGCACATGTTTACCTTAGTTCCGGCTCATCCCATTCATACCACATCATGGCACTTCTGATATTTTACGTGCTGCTGGCACTGGGGGTCTCGTTCATTTGCTCAGTGCTGGAGGCAGTCCTGCTTTCCGTCACGCCCGGTTTCATCGAACATGAAATCTCGAGAGACAAGGCCTACGCCCATACACTGGCCAAAATGAAGGCTGATGTGGACCGGCCTCTCTCCGCGATTCTGACACTGAACACAATCGCACACACCATGGGTGCGGCAGGGGCGGGTGCCCAATGGAACGTGCTTCATAACAATACTGGCGAGGCGCTTTTTGCCGGCGTGCTTACCCTTTTGATACTTGTCGCTTCCGAAATCATCCCCAAAACGCTCGGTGCCAAATTCTGGCGCCCCCTCTCAAGACCATCCACCCACTTTCTACGTGTGATGATCTTCGTGCTGACATGGGTGGGTGTGCTACCGATTCTGCGCCTGATCACTCGCTTCCTCGGCGGGCAGACCTCCGGCCACGCTGTCAGCCGCGCAGAGCTGATCGCGATGGCAGAAATCAGCTCTCGCTCCGGCCAGCTTGAAGATGAGGAAAGCGAAATCCTCAGAAACCTGTTTCTTTTCAGATCATCGAAGGTGCGAGACATCATGACGCCGCGCATTGTCGTTTACGCGGTATCTGAGGAATTGACGGTGCAAGAATTCTTGGACGAAGCTCTAGCCAAACCGTTCTCGCGTATTCCTGTGTTTAGGAAAAATCGCGATGAAATCATTGGTTTTATACTAAAAAGCGATGTTATGGCCGCCCAACTTACCGGTGGTGATGGTGACGCAAGTATCAGCGGGTTTATCCGAGAAATTAAATTGGTTCCTGAATTCTCATCCGTCTATCAGGTGTTCCAACAGCTTACTCAGAACAATCAGCACCTCATGCTGGTCGTTGATGAGTTTGGCGGCATGGAGGGCGTAGTGACCATCGAAGACGTGGTCGAAACCTTACTGGGCCTCGAAATTGTCGATGAATTGGACAGGAATGAGGACATGCAGAAACTAGCACGCAAGCTCTGGAAACAACGTGCTAGCAAAATGGGGATCCCTGTCGATCAAGTCGAGCCAGCGGAGCTACAGCCCGATGCAGCTAAAACCACACAGGAGCAAGCTGATCACTGATGGCTGCCGGTCATCAGTTGAAACGTTACATCCGAACTAAATGATTAATCGCTGGCTCCCCGCCTGTTAGCCCATTACACAGGCTACAGACAAGGATGCCAGCGATCATTTGCTTGTTTGGTGTTAGACAGGATAGCTGTGTCGGACCAGCTTTTGAAATCGATACCTGCTAGAACGTCAGTTTTGCACCCATGATGCAGTTGAAGCCGGGTTCATTCTGACCAGAACCGTGAATCCGGTAGTCCTCATCAGTGAGGTTTTCTAACCCAATGTTGAGCTGCAGATTATCCGTAGCTTGCCAACCTGCGTAGAGGGAACCGATCACGTATGAAGGAGTTCCCCCAGTAGGAATGCGCTGGGTATCGCCCTGATCACCTTGTGAGAGGTGGTCGGCTTCCGATGCAGCCGTGACTCGGCCTTCGATCCAGAATTTCTCGCTAGGTGCAGTCCAGCGCAGGGAAACCGATCCCATCAGAGGAGCAATGCGAGAGATATAATCTTCATTTCCAGGTCCGCCGATAAACGTTAGAGTATCCGACTGACCGTCCTGCCAGGATGCCTGTGCTGATAGACGCCATTGAGGGGCAAACTCCCAGCTACCGTCGACCTCGATTCCGTAAACTTCACCATCCTGACCGTTAGTCGTGACATTGGTGCTGCTACCATCGGTGATAGGCACGCCGGTAATGATGCTATCGATGTCCGTGTAGTAAACAGCAGCGCCGAAGCTAACAGTATTGCCAACGAAGCGGGTTCCTATTTCGTAAGTGATAAACTCCTCTGGCTCGACATCCAGCGAACCCAGCGAGGTCAGACCTGAACGAGAGGTTGTGTTACCACTGAGGTCATTGAGGTTAGGCGCACGGAACCCTTGGGAAACTCCAGCGAAAATATTCCAGCAATCGTTGGCACGGTAAAGAGCACGGCCGCTGAATACGATGTTATCCCAGTCGGCGTCCGAACTGATATCTCTATCAAGACTGGAGTCATAGATTTTACCTAAGTGCGCATCGGCATAAGTATATCGAGCACCCAATGTCAGTTCCAGTTTATCAGAGGCCAATGGCTGCCAACGATACTGCCCGTAGAGACCTAACAAATCGTAGGTAGCATCATCGGCCAGTGGACGCTGTGCGCGAGGATCGCGATTGGTGCGAGAGCCTGTGGAATCGACTTCATCATGATAGAAATCGAAACCGTAAACGAGGGAACCCGGTCCAAGGTCAGACTCCAAGTTGACCGCCAAGCCCCACGTACGAAGATCAATATTGCTATTCCGAATATCCGTGGGTGAGCGGTCTTGGTATTCGGAGTCTTGTGAAGTCTGATAGGACAAAGTAGCCGACCATTTTTTAAGCCAGCTATCAGTCTCTTCACCTTCAAGTTTCAGGTAGGAAAGCGTGCGTTCTTGGTCGTAGATACGTGCATTGAAGCTACCGGGCGAAGCCACATGGTCTCCGTGTGTCCAGCCGGGGTTAAACACAGTAGAGTGCCAGCGCCAAACATCATCCTGATCGATCCGATGATGCGCCAGGGTGAGTGTGGTGGTATCTGAAAGGGCGAAATCCAAGCGGAAATCAAAGTCCTGCTCGTCATAGCCCGTGTTTTTCATACGGCCCACAGCGGAATCTTTGATGTCCCCAAAATCCTTCAATGACGCCCCTAACAGGATACCCCATTTTCCACCCATGCCAAATGCACTTTCGAGTCGACCGATATTGCTTCGGCTGTTGGTATCATAGCGATAGAAAATGGAGTTCTCATTAAACCAACCGTCTGATTGGTCACGGAAGTTCGATGATTTGGTGATCGTGTTTAACGTTCCCCCGATGGCATCTGATCCATACAGCACGGATCCAGGCCCTTTCACCAACTCCAGACGCTCGATGGCACTACTATCGACTGTATTCCAGTACTGCACAGGCCCGCCGCGGAAAGTGGAATTATTAATTCTAACACCGTCTACCAGCAACAGATTTTGTCGACCTGTAAAACCACGGATGTAGGGAGAACCATGACCGTAGGATGTCTTCTGGATGAAAACACCGGGCACATTGCGCAGTGCTTCAGGAAGCGTTCGAACTGAATGATTGATGAGATCATCTTCTCCGAGAATCGACACACTGTAAGGAGTGTCCTTGAGTGGCTCCTCGGTTTTACTGGCGGAAATGACGGTCTCCGGCAGTTCCTCGGCGGTGAGGGCCGACAGCCCTCCTAACATGACTAACAAGCAGGCTGGATACCTCCTCGATTGACGTGATTTGTTTTTTGCTATTTTTGAAATAACCATGGCTGATTTATTTTCAATAAGTGCCTAATTAAGCAAAGCCATAAGGCATTTTTTGTCCAAAACCCTTATTTTGGATAGGTTTTGTCCATAAATCATGTATAAAAAGTGTTCATGACCGCATTAGAGGCTGATCGATACCCATACAGTCGGGGCGGGCTTTTTCGTCGGCTGATTTTCCCTTTAGTGATTCTCACACTCATCACTGTTTTTTTTTCTCTCTATAACGCTCGTCAGGTTGAAAAAGAACACCATCGAAACCGTCTGAAATCCATTGGTTCATCCAATGCACAACTCTTTCAAAGAATCTCTCTCCCGCGCACTGGGCGCCTCGCCAAAGATCTCTCCACGACAACGGGAGTCACCATCCTTTTCTCTCATTCACGGAGTGGACTCACATCCTCCATCCCTCTGAACGAATCACAACAAAAACTCGCCTTTGAAACACTTGAGACACCTGGGCAAGCGCTAGAGGACGATGGTTATCAAGCTGTAGCATTCACTATTTCCGACTCTCCTCAAGAGGCCATCATCGCACTCGAATCGATTCCGCGCTGGAGCCTCTTTGAAACATCCAATCTGACTCCTACTTTATTAAGCAGTCTGGTTTTCGCTCTCGGTGCAGCATTTATCATCTCGCGCAGTGCTGTAAACCCCTTGGAAAAACTCGTAAAAGCAATCCGGAACACCCCGGGTGACGAAGCCCTCACTCTCCCTTCCTCTCTCCTCGAACAACGAGATGAAATTGGCATCCTCACTCGCGAACTTGTCTCAAGCCGCCAACGACTCATCGATGAACAACAAAAACGCGAACGTGCTGAACGCCTTGCCATGCTTGGTCAGCTCACTACTTCGTTGGCACACGAAATAAAAAACCCGGCCGCCAGTATCATCATGCACGGTCAGGCGCTCGAACAACAACATGACAATCCCATCGGCTCGCTCATTCAAGAGGAGGGCGAACAAATTGTCTCTCTTGTCGATCAATGGCTCTTTGTTGCCAAACCTGAGGGGACACAACATAGCAGCAATGATCTCGTCGCTATTCTCGAGCAGCTCCTGAAAAAACTCCAGCCGCTCTTTGACTTCCACGCGGTCAGCGTCATCACGAACTTCCCCGACGAACTCTTTTTCCAGTGCGATGCCCATCGCATAGAGCTCGTCTTCCGCAACCTACTATCTAACAGCATTCATGCCATGCCTGAAGGAGGCCGGATCACTGTCACTCTAACTGAAAATCCGACCGATCTGACGTTCTCTGTTCACGATCAGGGATCGGGATTCAGCGATGAGGCACTCAGCCATTTTGGTGAAGCCTTCTACTCTGAACGTGAAGGAGGAATGGGGCTCGGACTCACTCTGGTCAAAGAGGTTGTCATGGCTCACGGCGGTGACGTAGAGGCACGAAATTCAGACCAAGGAGGAGCCCTTGTCACTGGACGAATTCCAAAACATGCCACCCCAACGACCTCTCTCTCATGAAGCAAAAATCTCTGCTGATTATCGAGGACAACCGTTCTCTCAGTATCGCGATCTCGGCACTCGCCGAGCGTTGCTATCTCCATCCCGTTGCGGTTCCTACTCTTGCCAGGGCGCGTCAGGCTCTCAGCCAACAAAATTCCGCCGGTGCCGCGGCATTCGATGTCGTCCTGCTGGACATCGGGCTACCCGACGGAAATGGTCTGGATCTACTCAAAAAACAAGAGATCCCTGCCGAGACTCACATTGCAGTGATTAGTGCTCACGGTGATATCGAAACGGCCATCGCTGCCCGTAAGTTAGGAGCCACTCACTTCTTCAACAAACCGATCAATTTTGAGTCTCTGGAAAAGTTCCTAACAGAATACAGTCAGGACAACACTTCTTCAAAATCCTCACGCCAAACACCCGCCGGCAAGCAAGATGAGATATCCACACCACCATTGATCGGCGCTTCTGCAAATATGCGCCCGGTGTTTCAGCACATAGCCCAAGCCTGCACCACCACTGACCCGGTCGTCCTGCGTGGTGAAATAGGAACGGGGAAAAGCCATGTTGCCAAGCTTATCCAAGCCAACACCACACCACACCAAAACTCAACTTTTATTGCCACAGCTCAAACCAAACCTGAAGACCTAACAACACATCTCATTCAAAATCCTAAATCCACACTACTGCTAAAAAATCTGACCCACTTATCCCCTCTCTGCCAACAACAGCTCTTGGTCATTCTTGATAACCTCCAAGATCAGGCACCGCGTCTGCTCGTCACCGTCGATGACGAAGGACTTCACCAGCACTCCCTTGCCAATCGTCTCCTCCCAGATCTTTACTATCGCCTGCAAGTTCTCGAAATCCGACTCCCTCCACTCAGGGAAAGGTCCGACGACATTCCCGCGCTAATCTCTTATTTCCTAGGCGAACTTGATTCCTCCCATACGCGCCAACTCTCTCCTGAGCTCATCACAACTCTTCAGCAGTATCCCTGGCCAGGCAATCTCCACGAGCTACGGAACTTGATCAGCTACCTACTCCTCACTCATACCGACTCTAAAGTCCTCTATCCCCACCACCTCCCTGCTCACTTTTTCAATCAACTCCCCCATGCGCCCAAAGACTCTTTGGATTCAGCCCTAACAAGCTGGGTATCGCAAAAACTTGATGCCTCTGAGCCTCAGCCCACCTACAAGGAACTTCACAACAAACTCGAAGGCATCCTATTGAACATTCTTATGGAACGCTTTGATCACAAGCCATCTCATCTGGCAAAAACACTTCAGATGAATCGATCGACACTAAGAAAAAAATTAAGTGGCATCGACTAAGGTCAACGGCAACCAACTCACCGTCTTAGGATAAGCTCCGCAGTAAATCAAAAGTATAGATACCGGAGCTGTGGCCGTCTGCCCATTTGAGCTGGAGGGCATAGCCACCTACCTGGGTCAGGCTCAGTAGCTGGAAACTTCTCTCCGTATGAATCACGGAGGGTTTTACGACTCGGCCAAGAGCATCTGGTTCTCCCTGACATAAAGCGCAGGGACATTGCTGGCGGAGTTTTTCCAGCGTGATAAAGTTCTCACGGCCGTCACCCCATGAGAGCGCGAGTTCATTGCCGATGACAGCGTGGTTTGTTAGAGTAATGGAGGACATCCCAATTAGGAATTAAGAATTGTAAATCAGGAATTTGGAGAGTCTATGCATACCTTTTTCCAAAGATGGCGGAGCCGACTCGAACGATGGTTGAACCTTCTTCGATTGCCACTTCGTAGTCGCCGCTCATGCCCATGCTGAGACCGGGGAGAGACTGGCCACCTTGGGACTCCAGATGATCGCGGAGATTGCGTAACTGGGCAAACCATGGGCGCGCGTCCTCAGGCGTGGCTGCTACTGGAGGTATACACATCAGGCCTTGGATTTGAATACCTTGGAGTTCTAACAATTGTTCAAAATCCGCATGCAGTGATTCTAGATCATAGCCGTCTTTGCTCTGTTCCCCTGCCAAGTTCACTTGCAGGTAAACTTGGGGTTTGAGATCTAACTCGACGGCGATGTTCGAGGTATAACGAGCGAGTTTGAGAGAATCGATGCTGTGGATGGTGTCGAAAAGCGGCAGAGCCTTTCGCACTTTATTGCGTTGCAGGTGACCGATCAGATGCCAGTGGAGATGACTTGGTAGAGATGGGATTTTTCCCTCAGCCTCCTGTACCTTGTTTTCCCCGAAGCTCAATTGTCCGGCAGCGGCAACTTGGGCGACATTTTCGGCCGGCCAAGTTTTGGAAACAACGAGCAACTCACAGTCGGATGCACTGCGACCCGACTTTTCGGCTGCTTGTTGTACCCGCTGTCTTACTTCCAACAGATTGTCGGCGATCACATCTGCCATCATGTCAGCGCAATTAGCCGTTGTTGTTCTGGAGAGCGCCGGCCATGCGGGCACGTTCGGTAACTTCAACCAAATCGGAGAGGATCTTGATGCCCTCACGTTTCACTGGGTCCAGTGAGCTTGGCCATTCCGGGGTATCATCGAGGTCGGCTACGCCGTCCTTGGCGTGACGCATGTAGCTCTCCTTGTCCTTGGCACGATCAATTTCCTCCAACTCCTCGCGTTTGATATCCTCGAGGTTGAGGCGGAAGAAACGCAGAGTTTTCTTATCCTTTTCAGCCATTTTTCCAAAGCGGATACGTCGTTCGGCATTCCGTTCGGTGGAGCGCTGATCGCTTTCTGCGAGTTCTTTTTTGCGCTCGGCTTTGTTCAACGAAATACGGTTTTCCTCACGGCGCTCGATCAGGCGCTTGGCATCTTCGGCGATGTATTTGAAATCACTGGATGATTTGACACGTGCTGCACTTTTCTCGCTGATCACAGGTAGGAAAAGGTTTCCTCTGTTCAACTCGCGGAAACCTGGAGCGCGGCGGATGTTGTCGTGAGGCATTGCGTGATCGAGGAATTTCTCCCCGATTTCGTAGGCGTCCATCAGCGAAGGAAGAACGATGTCAGACTCGACACCTTTGAGCTGGGTAGTGCTGCCGGCTACGCGGTAGAACTTCTGAATGGTAGGCTTAAGAACGCCTGCGCGGCGGGCATCGACCATGAAAGGCATCATCTTGCGGATTTCCATCGGCTGCTGAACAGTACCTTTGCCGAAGGTGGAGCTATCCCCTACGATGACGGCACGGTTGTAGTCCTGAAGAGCACCGGCGAGAATCTCACTGGCTGATGCACTCGTTTTATCGATGAGGCATACCATTGGGCCATCGTAAATGGGTTTGGGATTGGAAGAATCCTTCACCTCGATACGACCGAGGGTGTTCTTCACCTGCACCACTGGACCGCGACCGGTGAAGAAACCTGTCATCCGACGGACCTCTTCAAGCGAGCCGCCTCCGTTTCCGCGAAGGTCAAGAATCAGGCCTTCGATATTTTCCTTTTTCAAGCGGTCGACGAGTTTCTGAACATCGACCGAACAGCGGGTTTCCCAGCTTTTGAAATCGGCGTAGAATGCAGGGAGCGAAATCCAGCCCAAGCGATGCACGCTACCGTCTGGACGGGTCATGTGAATCACCTCGGCTTTGGCCAGCTCATCCTTGAGCTCGACTTTGCCACGTTTGATCACGATGAACTTGATCTCACCAGGAGCTGCGGCGGCGGGCTCGACTTTGAGGCGGACCTCTGTGCCCTCCTTGCCTCGGATCAGGTCAACCACGCGGTCGAGTTTTTCGAACATGATATCCACCATGGCTTCATCGGTTCCAACGTTGAGGGTATCGACACCTACGATGCGGTCGTTGAGTTTGAGTTCTCCCCCTTTGTCAGCTGGGCCACCGACTACGATGCCTGTGATCTTGGTGGCACCATCGTCTTCGGCCTGAAGCATGGCTCCGATACCGACCAAGGCATTTTGCATGCCGGACATGAAGCGTTCCATTTCAGACATGCTGAAATAGTCAGTGTGAGGATCATAGCTCTTGGCCACGGCACTCAGAAAGCTGTCTGCGACTTCCTCGGGTGTGGAGGAGTTAATACCGTGCAAGATTCGTTCGAAACGCAGAGCGATTTTTTCACCGGGAGTGTTCTTATCGTTCAGCGGATCATCCTTGCCTTGTTTTTTCGCAAGCTCGGCGATGGTCTCGCGGCGTAGCACTTCACTGAGAAGTGCCTGCTCCACTTGATCACGCCAGATTTGGTTGGCCTCTTCCTCGGTGGCGGGCCACAGGGCTTCCTTACGGTCGCGCATGATGGTGCGATGGCCGTCGAACGTGAATTGGTCCTCATTTTTCAACAACTCCTGGGCAAATTTAATGCGGGCGTTGGCTCGCACACGATAGAGTGCGTGGATTTCGCTCGCGGCCTCCATGGATTTCCCTTCGAGGAGCAGTTGGTGCATATTTTTGCCATACTTGAGACGGAATTTGGCGATATCGTCAGCGAGGAAGAACTGCTTACTCGCATCCAGAGAATCAATGTAGGAATCAAAAAAACGTTCCCCCAGCTTGGCATCAAAGTCATAACGCTCGTAGTGGCTATTTCTGAGCATGATGAGCATCTGCTTACCGACCTCGTTGAAATCGGTTTTCGCCCCGACACAGGAAACACTGGTCAGGCTGAGCAATAAGCCACAGGAGAGAACTTTGAGAAGGGAATGTTTCTTCATAAATATGCGTTCGGTATTATACGATCTGAATCAATCAGAACGTGCCGCAGCCTCGCCCCTAAATGCCGGTTTGTCTATCCATTTCCCTGATTTTCCAGCCAGATTTGAAGAAATGACAAAGACAGAGACTCGACAGAACGGGCAGAAGTGATACACCGCGCCTATGCAAAACGCTGCTATCACCTTCGGTTCCCGCGAGGACAAAAAAGCGCTCGAGGAAAATCCTGTGTTCGCTCCTAAATTCGACTCTGACGGTCTGATCCCCGCTGTCGCAATGGACGCAGAGAGCAAAGAACCTCTGATGTTGGCCTACATGAACGCCGAATCATTGAAAATGACGCTCGAACTGGGTGAAGCCGTCTACTACTCCCGCAGCCGCAAGGAAATCTGGCACAAGGGAGCTACCTCCGGCCACGTGCAGAAGGTGAAGGAAATCAGAACCGACTGTGATCAGGATGCGATTATTCTCTATGTCGATCAACAAGGTGCGGGTGCCTGCCACACCGGCCGCAGCACCTGTTTCTATCGCGTGGTTGATCTGGAAAAAGGAACCGACCCGACAGCGCTCAGTTTCACCGAGACTGATCTGACATTTGATCCCAACGCTGTCTACGGCAAGTAAACCTACTTTTCCCATTTCGTGAAACTCATCATTTTTGACTGTGACTCGACGCTGACCGCGATCGAAGGCATCGACGAACTCGCTCGCCTCCAAGGAGAGAAGGTTTTTGAAGAAATAGAGCGCCTGACCAATGCCGCAATGGACGGGCTGGTGCCGATCAATGAAGTGTTCGGTCGTCGTCTCGACCTCATTCAGCCGTCGAGGGATTTTGTCGGCCAAGTCGGCCAGCTCTGCCTCGATGAAATAGAACCCACAGCCAAGGCCACAATTGACAAACTACGCGCCAATGGCTGGGAGCCCATCATCGTTTCGGGTGGCTTCACCCAGGTCATCGAGCCTCTCGCCGCCTATTTGGGGATCGAACGCATCGAGGCCGTGCCACTGAAATTCAACGCCGACGGGTCATATGCCGGTTTCGACACAGATGCCGCCCCCACTCGCAATGGTGGCAAACCCGAAGTCATCGCCATGCTCAAAAAGGAGCTCAATCCCGAGCGCGTGGTCATGGTAGGTGATGGCATTTCAGACCTTGAAACACGCAACGAAGCAGATGCATTCATCGGCTTCACCCGCTACGCAGCACGTGACAAAGTGGTGCACGAGGCTGAGCAGTGTGTTGCATCGCTTGAGGAAATTATTCCTCTGCTGGGTTAAGTTATCGCTCGAAGTGGTGGAGTGACACTCCTCTTTGGGGATGGCGTGTGCAAGAGGCGGCAGTTTTCAACTCGCCGACAAACTTTGTGAACTCATTTTGCTGGGGCTGATTATTCCTCGGGTTGCCGACAGCTTGAAAAGCTGTCCTACTTTTGGGCTAACAGCGCCAACATTCGGCCGGTGTTTCCTTTTTCCACCCGGTAACTATAGTATTTTTCCAGATCCGAGGTGGTGCAGATTTGGCAATCGGTGAATTGTGATTCAGGGACTCCGGCGGCCAAGACTTGACGGTGGATCTCGGCGGCGAAGTCAACTTCGTAGGCTGGTGGTCGGATGCAGGGTGCCAGGGCGACGATGAGATCTGCCGGATTGCTGTCGAATTTCTGCTGCATGATTCGGATCGCTTTGCCGGTGATATTTCCTTCGGTTCCTTTTTTACCAGAGTGCAGCAGCGCGATGACGTTCTTCACCGGATCCACGATGTAAACGGCTCCGCAGTCGGCGACGTAGATTCCCAGCATGAGGCCCTTCTGATCTGTGATCAATCCATCCACTTCTGGCCAAGTTCTGGCGGTATCCCCTTTTCCAACGACGGCAATGTCTGCGCTGTGGATTTGCTCGGCCAAATGAAGCTGCGACCATGTGAAACCGAGGTTTTCTACAGCAGTCTGGTGAGCGGGCTGGAGGCGTTCCACCGTGGCTTCGCGATCGGTATCCACGGGTACTCCAGGGATGCGCCCGATGAAATCCGCGCGGACTCCGGGCAGACGGTTGATTTTCTCCAAATAAAAAGGCGCTTGCGTCATCGCCGTGAGGCATAACGCAAGCGCCCTGGATTGCCAAGCCTCCGGAGAGGCCCGACCTAGTTCTTTACAGTGATCGGCCCGAGAGGGCACGATTCGCATGATCCACGGTATCAGCTTCTTCTTCATCCATCTCGGACATGACGTCTGAGAGGTTTGTAGCGATTTCGCGGCGCATACGAGCCACTAGCTCGGTTCCCTTTTGGGTAATGCGAACCATGATCTTGCGGCGATCTTCAGCGGCGTGCACGCGCTCAACATAGCTCAACTTTTCAAGGCGATCCACAAGGCCGGTGGCGGCTGCTGTGGAGTGCCCCATCTTTTTCGCGATATCCGACATGGTCAGATAATCTTCGCTGGAAAGATAGGCCAGCAAGAAGAACTGAGGAAACGAGATGTTTCCGCGGCTCAATTCGCTGGACAGGTTGAGTATGCAGGAGCGTTGCGTGAACAACACGAAGTCTGCAAGACGGTCCGTATCAATCGGGCTAGTGGTGGAGGGACTAGTTTTCATTTTCATTTGTGTACATTAGTTGTTTATTTTCGACCAATGTGAACACAGTTGCGAAGTCAGGAATACACAAACTATCAACCTCACGCAAGCCCTTTTTTTAAATAAACTTACAAATAAAACGCGTTAACTAACACATTTTTTATACATATCACTTAAACAAAGCGATTTGAGGACTAAATCAGCCGCTCATGCGAAACTATCTTAAATAAGAGCTAAAGCTGGTCTTCCGGCTCGGCAGGTAATTCGGGTTCCGCCGGAGGTGCCGGTGGGATGACAGGAGCGGGCGCCACAGGCGGAGCCGGGGTAGCAGCTGGAGAATTCACCGGTGGGGTGGTCGCCGTCGCTGCGGGTTGCGGCTTGGTGGTTGCGGCTGGAGTTTGTGGTTTGTCCTTTTTTACCACGCGGCGGATGTAGACGGCATCGCCCACCTCCACCTCGCCACTACGGATGTCCGCTGCGACATGTTCCCCCAGTTTTTCACCAGTTGGGGCCAGATTCGCGGTGCGGTTTTCCCCTCGTGACTCCACGATCTCACCCTCATCCACTTTCCATGGACCGTAGCGGCGGATTAAAACGAACTTTGAATCCTTGTTCACCGTCTGCACCCGACCCGACAGCCTGATATTCGGAGTTCTGAGCACCGGTTTCTCTTTCTTCTTAAATAAACCACAAGAAGGAAGAAGAAGAGCCGTCAAGCATCCGACGACGATGAGTCTCAGGTGAGCCAATTTCATGCCCCCATTCAGCCACAAGCAGGGCGACAGTAAACCCAGAAATTCAGAGCCTAGAACTCACCTCTGAACGAGCATCGGGCAGTGGGTGTCTCGAAGATGGTGATTTCAGCGAGTCCGGGCAGATCGGCCTCGAGTTTCCGCCAGAACCAGGCGCACATCACTTCGATGGTAGGACTTTCCAAGCCTTCGACGTCATTGAGCACAGCGTGATCGAGCTGATCGAGCAACGGTTTCATGGCGTCTGAAATACATTTGTGATCGTAAATCCAACCGATCTTGGGATCGACCTCGCCCTCAATACTGATCTCAACTTTAAAGCTATGCCCGTGCATTTGAATGCACTTGTGCCCCTCAGGCAGACTGGGTAAGTGGTGGGCTGCTTCGAAGTTGAAGTCCTTGGTCAATCGCGCGCGCATACCTGCGAATCGCCTACTGCCCATGAATTGTCAATTTCATATCATATCCTGCACAGTGATGGACATATTCTGATTCATCGTTATGGTTCGCGCTCAAACTAATTTGACCTATGCCCAAAGCAGCTGCCCTACTTCTCAATCTCGGATCGCCCGACAGCACTTCTATCCCCGACGTGCGCAAGTATCTCGAAGAATTTCTAACCGACGATCGGGTTCTCGATATCCCTGCGTGGAAACGCTCACTGATTCTCAAGTTTTTCATCTTACCCAAACGTCCTGCGGAATCTGCCGAAGCTTACTCTGAGGTCTGGACGGATGAGGGCTCTCCACTGATCGTCACCAGCAAGGAGCAGCAAAAACTGGTCTCCGAACAGGTGGAGACTCCTGTTTATCTCGCCATGCGCTATGGCAACCCATCGACACCGGACATCATCCGCCAGATAGTCGCAGACGGTGTGACCGATCTGTTTATCATGCCGCTTTACCCGCACTATGCGATGTCGAGCTACGAAACCGCAGTGGTGCAAACCATGGATGAGATCAACAAACAGTCGCCAGGCATGAAAACCAATCTTCTGCAGCCTTTCTATCAGGACGACGACTACATTCAGGCTCTCGTCGACAGCGCCAAGCCGCATCTCGAAGATGACGATGATTTACTTCTGTTCAGCTACCACGGCATCCCAGAGCGGCATGTTCAGAAAACAGACCCGTCGCACGCCCACTGCCTAACACGCGCCGACTGCTGCGACACCCCCCACCCTTGCCACGCCACATGTTACCGCCACCAATGCTTGGCTACGACGAAAGCGTTCATTGAAAAGAGCGGGATCGACAAAGAGAAGACTGCGGTCTCTTTCCAATCGCGCCTCCTGCGTGATCCATGGCTGGGGCCTTACACAGATTTCGAGCTGAAACGTTTCGGCAAAGAAGGAGTGAAAAAAATCAAAGTCATGTGCCCGGCCTTTGTTTCCGATTGTTTGGAAACTCTTGAAGAGATCGGTATGCGCGGGGTGGAAGAATTCACCTCGACTGGTGGAGAGTCATTGACCCTCGTGCCCTGCATGAATGCACACCCTAGCTGGATTGCTTTCCTCGCTAACAGAATTAGTAAGTGGCAACAAAGCCTCGAATAATTCGCTGAGAAAAAAAATCGCCACCTCAGCGAGGGGTCACACGGATGAGATGCGTTTGTATTCATGAAGTCACCAACATCATGAAACTAACCAATTCCATCCGCCGTCCCCTCCTCCTAGCCTTTGGCCTTTTCCTTGCTGCACCTCAGCTAGCAGCAGATGAAAACCCACGCCTTAAAGTTGCCACCGTGGATATGCAGAAGCTTTTCAAAGAATACCATATGACTGGTAAAGAACAGCAGCAGTTCAGCACGGAGTTCGCTCGTATCCAGAAGGAGAACAATGAACGCCAGTCTGGCATCAAGGCGCTTGAAATGACTTTACAGGGCTTGAAGAAAAAAATCGAAGACCCGACTCTTGCTGATAAAGTGAAGCGTGAAAAGTCTCGTGAATTTCAATTGAAACTAGACGAAGCCAAAGCCATGGACCGCGAACGCAGGGAATTTCTTGGTCGCCGCACTCGAGCCCTTGAGTTGAAGAAGCAGGCCAGCATGAAAGGCATCCTTGAAGAGATCAGGCTGCGTATTGTCGCCTATTCCAAAAAAGAAAATTTCGACCTCGTGCTCGACCGTTCCGGTCTCAGCGCCAACCAAGTGCCCTTTTTACTCTACAGCAAAGACGCGACGGATATTACAATCCCTGTACTCACCCAGCTCAACGCAGACGCGCCAGCATCTATTGAGCCATAGCAAAACCGATGCCCTCCTCACAAACTCTAGACCAGCCGGTATCATGCCTTGCCATGACTACGGGTATGGCTCGCTGTGACGAGAGTGCATGGCGCGCCTTTCATGCTGAGTATTTTAACTGGCTCTATGCTCAAGCACTGCTACGTGCACCGAATGATGGAGATGCGGCTGAGATCGTGCAGCTCACTTGTCTTCGGGCTGTGCGACATGTGAAGCCTTTCGAGTGTGACTCTGAATTTAAAAACTGGCTCAGATGCCTGATGCGCTGCGTGATCGTTGATCATACGCGCCAAATCAATCGCCGGTCCTTGTTGATGGAGAAGTTCACGCTGTGGCAAGAGCTTCGAAATGATCATTCCGCAGAACGTCGGTTAGACAACCACGAGGCGATCCAAGGGATGCTTGCATTCCTACCACCCGAAGATGCCGATTTAATACAACTCAAATACGTGGAAGGCTGGAGCACAAAAGAACTCGCCGAACGCGGACAAACCACCACCAAAGCCATCGAATCAAAATTAGGTCGGCTGCGTAAAAAATTAAAAAACGAGCTGAGTCACCAACAAGAAAGGACAGCACAATGAACCGCAAATCTGTTGAACATGAAATCTTAGAAAACACACTTGGCGCAGTTCGGAAAAGAAAAGCTCAACGGAAGAGAAACCGCGCTACTCTCGCGATGACAAGTGTTCTACTTGCAGTCGTGGTGCTGGCTCTTGCCTGGCAAAAAACTGATCCGCCTGAGGATGCATCTTCTCGAAATGTTGCTGCTGACTCCAGCGACCTCGTGACGCCATCTGATCAAGTGCAGATTGATATTGCCGTCGATGGCTCGATAGAATCCAAAAGCATCTCTCTCGAGGAGCTAGCCAAAATCGTCTACAACCCTAGCCTGAAATTCAGTCGCACCCATGACACATTCACGTGGAAAGGTGATTATAAGGTCATCCATATGCGTCTCCCCCAGACCAGCATGGCGATCACGGACACCTTCGATGAGTCCTTGTAAGTATTTGCTTCTTGTTGACAAAAAATCAGAGATTCCCTGTATTAGAGAACATGAAATTTTCATGGCTCGCCGCATTGCTCTCACTCGCCCCAGTACTTCACGCTGGTGAAATCCTTGTTGAAGCAGAAACATTTCAAAACAAAGGCGGCTGGAAAACGGACACTCAGTTTATTGAATCCATGGGGTCGCCCTATCTCCTGGCTCATGGACTTGGCACACCGGTGGCCGATGCATCGACTACTTTTCAATCGGAAGAAGCTGGAACCTTCAAAGTTTGGGTCCGCACCAAGAACTGGACCAAGGCTCTTAAACGCGAAGGTGCGGCAGGCACGTTCAACGTTTCTGTCAACGGCAAGCAATCCGACGAGACACTGGGAAATGCCGATGCCTCTTGGTCCTGGCAACCCGCTGGCTCAACTGAAATCAAGAAGGGCGCCAATACAATCCAGCTGCATGATCTCACCGGCTTCGATGGCAGAGTGGATGCGATTATTTTTTCTAACGAAGAAGGATTCACCCCGCCAAATGACTCAACACCCATGGCGGCATGGCGGGCCAAGTTGCTCAATCATCCAGAAACGCCTGTGCTGAAAGATGACTACGATCTGGTAGTGATCGGAGGCGGCTACGGCGGACTCGGTGCTGCAATTTCCGCATCGCGAATGGGCGCAAAAGTTGCGCTCATCCAGAATCGGCCTGTGCTCGGTGGAAACGGCTCGTCAGAAATCCAAGTCTGGGCGATGGGCAATCTTCCTCCATCGGAATACAAATTCTCCGATATCATTCGCGAAATCGAGGATAAGGCAAAAGCATCACCTGCCACCAAGGAGCAGTTTGTGGACGATAAAAAGCTCAAGGTCGTCATGGCCGAGAAAAATATCGATCTCTTTCTCTCCCACCACGCTTACGGAGTAACCATGAAAGGTGACGAGATCGATGAAGTCAAAGTCTTCGATGTCAACACCGCCGAGCCGAAGCGTTTCAAAGGGAAATATTATGTCGATTGCACCGGTCATGGCTTCATAGGTCTCTGGGCAAAGGCCGCTTATGTCATGGCAGAAAAAGGCAGGATGGGGATGTCTAACATGTGGACTTGGAAAACCACGGATAAGCCGGTCAGTTTTCCAGACGAAAAATGGATGCTCCCACTCACAGAAAAGCAATTCCCCTACCCTCGCCATCACCACGCTCAATGGTTCTGGGAAGGTGGCTTCGATAACCACCCCATTGATGAACTCGAGAAGACCCGCGATAACAATTTACTCGCTTCTTACTCCGCTTGGAATGCTATCAAGAATCACGGCGCATATAAAAACCGGACTACCGGTGAGCCCAAGAAACACACCCACGCCAAAATGACGTGGCTGGCTTACATAGGGGGCACTCGCGAAACGCTTCAGCTGTTAGGTGACGTGGTGCTTTCAGACAAAGACATCGAAGCCAAAAAGGAATTCCCTGACGGCTGCGTGCTGACCACATGGTCGATTGATCTTCACGTCCCTCATCCGATCTACACTAAATACAACCCCGAGAATCCATTCATTTCAAAAGACATCCATCGTCACTCCGTGGACCGCAAGGTCGGCTATCCCATTCCTTACCGCTGTTTCTATTCCAAGAATATCCCCAACCTCTTCATGGCCGGGCGCAACATTTCCGTGACTCGTGAAGCACTGGGAACGATTCGGGTCATGAAAACCATCGGTATGATGGGCGTGGCTGTCGGGCGGGCCGCAGCTTTGGGATCGGCTCTGGATGCCTCTCCACGTGAACTCTACGCGGATCACCTTGAAACTCTCAAAGCCGCCTGGAGGCTTGAAGGCAAGGCGCGTTTTGAATCCCCGGAAGCTGCGGTTAAATCGCTCAAACAATAGGCTTCACCCCTCTCGGAGGTCTGGTCATGATTGCTGGTGAAACTATTCATGACTTCCCCTTTTAAAAGGATATCCACCCTGGCTTTACGCGCGCTCACCATTGCGTCCGTCTTTGCATGCATCGGGGTGATTGCCTATCAAAACGAGACTCGTCAGACAAACACCTTACAGCTGTCGGTTTCAGGTGTCACCGAATGGTTTCCTAATGCGGCCTCTCTCGGAAAACCTGGCGGTAATCTGGACGCCACACCGGTGCTGAGTTCCGACCATCAAATACTTGGCTACTTGTTAAAAACGTCGCCGGCGTCAAACCAGATCATCGGTTATAGCGGCCCCACGAACACATTGGTAGCACTCTCGCCTGAACATAAAATTATCGGTTTTCGGATTCTCGACACTGCAGACACTTCATCCCACGTCGCCAAAATCGATGCCAATTTCTGGAGTCAATTCACCGGCAGATCTCCTGCAACACTGCCAGCCAAACCTGTGACTACCTCAGGGGCAACGCTCACCACTGAAGCCATTGCCAAGGGCATCAGGGCACGTTTGACAGGCAAAGAAGTCGAGCCTTGGTTCTCCGGCAATGTCACGCCTGAGCTTGCAAGACGATACTTCCCCAGCACTGCGAAAGTGCTCCCTGACGGCAAAACCTATATGGCTATCGACCCATCTAACAACACCCTAGGCAGGCTCATGCTATCCACTGATTGCCCAGATCAGGCGCGGGGGTTCCAAGGACCATCCGCGCTGTTGATTGCGCTTTCAGCCGACCAACAAACGCTGCTGGGGTTCACACTGCTGGCATCGCGCGACAACACCACTTACGTTGCAGACAACCAAGAGGAACTTCGATACACGGATCAGTTCAACAATCAACCTGTGGATGCCATTCTTGCAGACAATACACCCGCCACGGAAGCCCTGTTAGTTTCCGGTGCCTCTTACACGGCTACGGCCATCGTCGCACAGCTTCGCAGCACATTACGCTGGTTGCGGGCTTCCGTTTCTCCAGAACCTCCTAAGTTCCACTGGCAACTCCGCGACACTCTACTTTGTATCTGGCTTTTCGCGGGAGTAGCCATCGGACTTACCCACTGGCGGGGAAATCGAAAAGTCCGACTTGGCCTGCAATTTCTCTGCATCTTACTCGGCGGCGTTTACTTGGGAACATTGGTCACCCAAGGACTGATTATCGGGTGGGCTCGTCATGGGCTGCCGTGGCAGACATATCCGGCTTTAGTGCTCCTAACAGCAGCGGCTATTATCATCCCTCTCGCAACAGGAAAAAATGTCTACTGTCAGCAACTCTGTGCTCATGGTGCGTTGCAAAACACACTATTCGATCTCACTAAAAAGAAACTACATGTTCCACCTAAGTTGCATAAGACACTGACTTTTGTTCCCTGGATACTGTTGCTAATGATCTTGGTTTTGGCCCTGCTTCAGTGGACTGGCGACTTCTCCGTTTTTGAAACATTTGACGCCTGGTCGACGGGCTTGATCGTATCTGTTCCTGTTCTGTTATTTATTGCCAGTATCGTCAGCGCTCCATTTGTGAGAACCCCTTATTGCCACTATGCATGCCCGACCGGTGCCTTGCTTCGCTTAACGGGAGGCCCCAAGAACCAACTGCTCAGACGCGACATCGCAGCCGCTGCTTTTGCCGTCTCAGCATGGGCATTTACCCTTTTCTAACAATCCAATGAAAACCCTCAGCATCATTGTTCTGATCACTGCGACTTTTCTACTTTTCCAAAAAAGCAGAACGCCCACAGTCAGCACCATCACTGGCGATGCCATGGGGACCACCTGGTCTTTACGCTGTGAAGATGCTGAACAATACCGCCCACTTGTTTATCGAATTCTGAGCGAGCAAGAGAACATCCTCAGTCACTGGCGAGCGAACTCAGAAATCTCTCGACTCAATGCGGGTCAGATCACCGAAGTCTCGACCGAGCTGAAAAGGGCTATCAATCTTGCCGAGCATTTCAAAGCAGAAACAAGGGGTGCATTCGATCATACCCTGCTGCGGCAAACCCAGGCTGCCGGCTTTGCTCCACTACTAGCTACCGAGAAACATAATTATGATCTATCAGCCATGGCCAAGGGATACTGTATTGACCTGCTCACAGCAACTCTTAGAGAGCACGGTCTGATCAACTTCGTCATCGAGCTTGGCGGTGAATGTTATGCCTCGGGGACTCAGGACGACGGCACGCCATGGCCGGTGCTTATCCCCTCACCCACGGGAGGAGAGGGTGTGACCGTCTATCTTAGCAACCAAGCCATTGCCACATCGGGCAATTATCAGCAGGTCGCCAAGATTGAAAACAAGCTCATCAGCAGCCACCTGATAGCACCAAACACCGGAAAGCCACACCTGGCAAAACCCTCGTCAGTTAGTATCATCGCCAATGATTGTGCCACGGCCGATGCCTATGCCACTGCCCTCTTCATCAATCCAAAACTTGTCCTTCCGGAAAACACCAAAGCGATTACCCTTCCTGAAACCAAGCCCTAACGTGTCCACAGATTTCTCTGCACACTGTAACGATGAACTATCTCGCCCACCTTCTGTTAGCCGATGACTCGGATGCTTCGCGCATCGGCAATCTACTGGGTGACTTTACGCGTGGATCGATCAAAGAACTGGCAGATATTTATCCTCCTGAGTTGGTTCGCGGTATCCGCATGCATCGCGCTGTGGATCGCTTCACGGACTCGCATCCTGTTTTCAAGCAGTGCCGAACTTTATTGGCTCCGGAGCGCAGAAGGTTCGCTGGGATCATCGTGGATATCTTTTTTGATCACTACCTATGCAAACATTGGGCCGACTACAGCAAGATCCCGTTAGAAGAGTTTTGTCAGCAGGTGTATCACGCTTTTGAACTGCATCCGGAATGGCGAGCGGGCCGATTGGCTACCGCCTACCCGATGATGAAATCGGAAAACTGGTTAATGACCTACGCCACCGTCGACGGCATCGAACTGACCCTACAACGCGTCTCAAGAAGAAGCCCTCGCATAGGCAGGATTGCTGATGGCATTGAGGATTTCAAATTACACTATGTAGAATTTGAAAATCACTTTTTGAAATATATGCCTGAACTTGTGGAGTTCGTTCGGGAGTGGAAGCGGAATCACTGAACCTATTCCCCTTCGGTTGAGACATCGCGATGCACCCCAGCCAGTCGTTACCCGGTTGATGTATCGCTGTCATTCTCTATTCGTCGTCACCGCCTAACAAACCTCGCAGAAGATCTTCTGCCTTGTTTTTGAGGGCATCCGTTCCTGCTTTTTTGGCCTCCTCAAATAAGTCGGGGACTCCTTCGACGGGGCGGATTTTGGGATCTGAAAAATCGCCTGTTGATCTAACTTTTACCAACAAGCGATCATCTCGGAAGAGCTTCTCTTCCACATCCTTGACTAACAAATCAGCTACCTTTTCCGGCACCAGTTTGACCACAGTTCTAATGACCTTGAGGAAGTTCTCACTGGATTTCACCGATGCCAAGAGTTCCGCATTGATTTCGTGCTGGTCAGTTTCCGTCTGTAGCCATGAACCATCCATGGCAGCGAGCTCCCAGTCCCCCACCCAGATCGAAAGTGGTTCACGCACGGTGATTTTACCCAGATGATAATGCGCAGCCACGGCCTCGCTTCTGCCGAAGGTCGCTTTCTCAGGCAGCTTGGCTACATTGATACCTACTTTTTCAAGAATAGACAAAGTCTGCCAGGCGCTGGTGATCACGGGGATGCGGGTATTGAGCCAGGAAGATTCAGCCAGATCGATGTGCCCCTCGACATCAGGTTCAGTGTTGCCGGTTTCCGGATTAAAAATACGCGCGGTAGCGTCCCCGGACACATCAAGGTCACCGTAGTGCCAGCCTTTGGTCGAGTGCAGTTTCACCATACTACTAAGCGTCACTTTGGCGGTGTTGGTGTCCTTCAAGTTATTAGGATCGATCCTCATCGAGCTTAACTCCAGATGCACATCATCACAGCGGATGCGGAGTCCGGTTTTCTCTAACGTGATATCGACGCGCGAGTCCTCGATCACGAGTCCGCCGAGCGATGCTACGAATTCCTCTTGGTCAAAGATATTGAAGCCTCCCTCATCAGCGTCCCTTTCGCTCGAACCTGACGACCCACGACGTTTTTTATCCTTCTTGGGCGACCTGAACATTTCCCCCAAAGAGGTACTGCCATCTTCGAAATAGGTGGAGGTGATCTCGGCCCGTTTGATCGTGATCTTGGAAATATCGATATGATGTTTCATCAACTCCCAAAGACCTACGTCGAGCTCCAAAGTATCGATTTTCACGCTCGAAGAAGGATCATCACCTTCTTTAGGGGATAGCACGACGTCGGACAGCGTCAGTCTTGTCGGGTAACCGAGCAGGGAAATATCAACGTCTCCGATTTCAACCTCGCTGTTGATTGCTCGCTCGAGTTGAGCCTCCAACGAGTCCTCGCTGATGAGGGTGTTGAGATAGATCAACGCTGCCACCAGAAGCAGGACAAACACAGCAACAAATCCAATAAACACCTTGAGCAATTTGCTCTTTCCCTTGGGAGCACGCCTCCGGCTTCGGGAGCGCGTAGGGCGGTATGGTGGCGGCGGCGAACTTTGCATGCGTCGCATCATAGTGGCGCTCCGCTTGGGCTCAACCTCTTAATCATTGTCTTGCATCACTTGATTTCCTAGTGATAACTAGCGCCATGATTTTGACCGTTTTAAACTCGATCTGCCTGATCGCCCTGGGACTCGCCGGCTACATCGGTTGGGAAAAGATGGAAGTGGAGGGAAATCCGGCTGAAATGCTCATGCCGGTCTTCTTCGGAGGGGCTTTGTTAATCTGTTTAGCATTCGGTCGGCAGCACTACCGCCACGGGCTCTATGGCGGGGTGATTTTCGCGTTACTCGGCGTCATTTCAGCGATCGTTCGCATTTATCAATACGAATCGTTTCAGAGTTTTGACCTGCCAAAAACCCGCCTCATTGCCGGTATGCTAGGCATCTGTGTGATGCAGCTGTTAGTTGGCTGGAAAGAGGTGCAGAAAGACCGGAATGATATGGCTCCTCCGATTTAGAGGGCTTTTTATTTCCTAATCACCACTCTGGTGCCTACCGGAGTGATGCTGAACAGCTTCTTCGCCGCGCTATACGGCATGCGGATACAGCCATGTGAAGCTGGATAACCCGGGCAGTTTCCATAATGAAACCCAAATGCCGAACAGCTGAGTCGCTGGAAATAGGGCATGCTGGAACCGTAGATACTGGAATTATGATGGCGGTGTTTATCGCTGATAACGTATGTGCCTGTGGGAGTGCGGAAGCCTGATTTACCGGTGGAAACACGGCTACTGAAGATCACTTCCCCTGCCGGATTATAGAGTCTCACCCGTTGTTCCGACAGATCAAGGACGGCGTGGAATTTTTCGTTGTCAGGGTCTTGGCCTAGAATCACCTGCATTGCTTTCACATCGCTACGACGCGAGGCAAAATTGAGCGGGTAGAGGCGATGTCGACCAGACCAGACGTATTTTTTAGCACCGTGGCGCAACAGAGATTTGATGATTTCCAAGTCACCATTATTGGTGGCCATCATCAAGGGAGTTAGGCGGCGCTCATTTTTTAAGAACCACTGCATTGACTCCTTCTTAGTGATGGCGAGAAACTCTTTCGACGCCGGTACGGCGAAGGTTTTATTGGTGTCTGCTCCGTGATTCAGCAGCAGATTAACGAGAAAGGCATCTCGCATGGCGATGGCCATGTGCAATGGGTGTTGTCCCTCGCTACCAGAGGAGTTCACCTTAGCTCCGTAGCGGAGAAAGAGCTCCGACATATCGTAGTTGGCTTTTCTGACACTGTGAGCAATCAGCGTGTCCTTTTCCGGCCCGTCCCAACTTGAAAGTGGCACACCTGAGGAAAGCAGCATACCGAGCATGAAGACATCCTCAGATTCCACTGCCTCATATAGCAGACTGCCTCCATCGGCTCCACGCGACAGCAGCGTGGCGACCATCGATTCAGAGCCAGTGGCTGCGGCAATCGCGAGCGGTGTCATACCATCCTCGCCTCCAGGCAAATCAACGTTGGCGCCGTAATTGATCAGCTCTAAAGCATCGTGACTCGCTCCACGTCTGATCGCTTCACAGAGCAGAGGTGTTTTTTTAGGCCCGATGGCTGATGCATCAGCACCTGCGTTCAAAAGTATTTCCAAGCACGAGGAGCTCTGTTGATGACTAACAGTCTGATTGTCTGAAGACTTGGGAGAGCTGTTCATGGCATACCAGAGAGGAGTCGCGCCTTCATCGTCCTTGGTTTCGGTGTCCGCACCGGCTTTCAAGAGGATATCCAGACACTTGGGCAAGCGTTGCTCAGCTGCTACGTGCAAGGGCGTGCTGCCATCTTTTCCTGCTGCGTTGGGATTGACTCCGTTTTTCAGCAGCAACTTCATAACCGGGTAATCGCGTAGGCTGACGGCTTTGAGTAACAGAGGATTATTATCACGCCCAATCTCATCCGGTGACACGCCCCCTTTCAGCAGACAGACAGCCATTTCCTGACTACCGGCATCCAACGCCAGCTCCAATGGGCCTTTGCCATTTCCTGAACGAGTCTCGTGATCCGCGCCATGACTCAGCAACATCCTCGCTATGCGGACATTGCCAGTCTTCACAGCGAAAAGCAGCGGTGTATCGCCACGTTTGTCACGAACCTCTGTGTAAACGCCTTCCTCTAACATCACAGCGACACCTTGATCATCGCCAAGTTTCACGGAATCTAACAACGCGCGTCCTGAAGCGCCGCCGCCATCACTAACGGCCTGACGGCAGCTGGTGAAAGACACACCCAAACACATCACCACGAGCAACGCGGCGATCAAAGGATAAGAGCGGTCAGAGGAGCGGCACATGGATTCGTGACTATAGATGTAATCCCAGAAAGTGCCAACACAGGTAAATTCCAGACAGGGTCAACCTTTGATCCAGCATGGGCTAACAGCTATTTCCTAAAGAAACTAAAACTATCTGATTTTCCGTAGTAGATTGCGCTTAGAGAAAGCTCTCCCAGCTATCGTCGATCCCTCCTTTTCTGCGAAAGCCGAAAAGTGGTCTCCAGAGTGGTGCACGGGGAGGGGTTTTCGGAAACATATTTACCTCGTGAGGCAGCTTGTTTGCCTTGCGGTTATTGCAGTCGAAACATGAGGTCACGATGTTATCCCATCGGGTCGGACCGCCTTTGTCACGCGGCACTACGTGATCAAGATTCAAGTCGCCCTCGCTGAATACCTGGCGGCAATATTGACAGGTGTGGTGATCGCGGAGGAATACATTATGACGAGAGAACTTGACCTCTTTGGACGGTAGTTTGTCATAAATAGCCAGCACGATTACCTTCGGCACCCGCATTGCGTGGCTGACGGTTCGGATCACATGGTCCGCCATGCTTTCCACCTGATTAGCAGACGTCTCCAACCAAGACCCCAAGTCGTGGGTTTGGTATTTGGCCTCCCCCTCGGCCTCGACCACTTGGGCATGCCCGAGGCACAGAAGTTTCATCGCCCGTCGCACCGAGCAGGTTTGGATAGGTTGCCACACCTTATTGAGAACCAATACATTAAGATTCAGAACGTTGACCATAGGCATTTTTAAACAAGTGCCAGCCATATATCCGATATCGTGACCAGACTCAAGGCGCAAATTATTGGTTTGCTAAGGATTACCCCAATGATATCCGTCTTTACATGACTTCCTCCACGCCTGCTTACGATGCGCTCCGTGAAAAAAGCCTCGAAATTTCTCTGCTTGGAAATGCCGCCGGTGTGCTCGGCTGGGACCAGGAAACCTACATGCCTCCAGGTGGAGTGGCCTACCGAGCCAAGCAACTTTCCTGGCTCTCTGGAAAAATGCATGAACTGGGAACCTGCGATGATTTTCGAAAAACCCTCGAGGAAGCTGAACAGGAAACAGGAGACGATGTTCAAACTGCCAATGTGCGTGAGCTCCGACACCGTTTCGACCGTGCCACCAAATTACCACGCTCACTGGTAGAAAAAAACTCAGAGACAACCTCTCTGGGCAAAGCTGCATGGGCTGAGGCTCGCGAGAAATCCGACTTCTCAATTTTTGCTCCCCATCTTGTCACCCTTCTGGAAATCGCACGTGAGAAGGCGGAGCTCTGGGGCTATGAAGACGAACCTTACGACGCTCTGTTAGAGGGTTACGAACGCAGTGCCAAAACTTCCGAAGTGGCTGCTATTTTTGATCGTGTCGGTGATGAACTCGCCGACACTGCTAGAGAGGCCTGCGAAAAATCCGCAACGCAGCCAACTGACTTACTCAAAGGGCACTATCCCATCGCCGACCAGCAAAAGCTCAACCGCGAAATAGCTGAAGACATCGGTTTTGATTTCAACTGTGGTCGCATCGATACCACAACCCACCCATTCTGCACCGGGCTCGGGCCTGGCGATACCCGACTCACCACACGCTACCTTGAAGACAACTTCACCTCCTCCCTCTTCGGCGTGCTCCACGAGGCTGGGCACGGACTCTACGATCAGGGACTGCCGACTGAGCAACATGGTTTACCCGCAGGCAATGCTGTTTCACTGGGTATTCATGAATCTCAATCACGACTGTGGGAAAACCATGTAGGTCGCTCGCGTGCGTTCTGGACCAAGTGGCTGCCACGAGCTCAGGAAATTTTTCCCAATCTTGCCTCACTCGACCTCGACACATTCCTAACAGCTATCAATCGAGCGGAAAAAACCTATATCCGGGTGGAAGCTGACGAAGCCACATACGATCTTCACATCATGCTCCGTTTTGACCTCGAAAGGAAAATGCTCAACGGAGAGATCGAGGTGAAGGACATTCCTAACGCCTGGAATGAGACTTTTGAAAAGTTCTTCGCAATGACACCACCAGACGACAGCCATGGCTGCCTCCAAGATATCCACTGGTCGATGGGAGGACTGGGATATTTCGCCACCTACACGCTCGGCAACTTCAACGCTGCACAGTTATATCATAAGGCACTTCAAGATGCTGGAATCGCCGACGCCTGCGACAATGCGGATTACCTCCCTCTGTTAAAATGGATGCGTGAAAATGTGCATCAAAAAGGCAGCACCTTGTTTCCTCAGGATCTCATGAAAGCAGCTACGGGCGAAGGTACGAATCCAAGGTTCCACTTAGATCATCTGAAACGTAGGTTCCTGTGAAGCTCTTTTGCGTAGGGCTCTTCATGCACTAGCTCCTTAAGTTATTGCCAGAGATATTTATACCTAAAAACGGTCGGCGATAAGAGTCGAAGTTGATCCAGCGATTCTCTGTTGTTTACAGGGAAATCCATGGGTATCGCCCTTTACCCATCTCCGGACTCTCGTCCGTGGCTCCCGCACTTTTTCGGTGTGGAAATTTCTCCTCAGATGGTGGCAGCCACTTCTCATCACGGTATTGCGCGACCTAGCAGCGATCGGGTCGACAAACCTCTACGCCCTTCAAAACCCCCACATACCACTCTACTACAGTTAGTTAACCTATGTAAACGAACGTATAATTATATTGACTCCCAGACCCTCTATCAGGTTTAAATGCAAGTGTAGGTTTTGATTTTTTTCTACATCTCAACGCACCTACTAACAACAAAGCAAAAAACAAACCCATGAAACAACATCCCTCAAAATATCATTACGGGAAATATCTGCCCGGTCTTATGGCCGGCCTGATGATCCCCGTGATTACTCCAGACGCCAATGCGGCGGTCGTCATTCCAGACGGCTTCGGCAATGTTTTGGTAACGACACCAGACAGCGGCGCTAACAGTATTCTAGTCCCGGCCGGTCAACCCGCTGGATTACACACCATCCAGTTCAACCCGAACACTTTCCTAACAGGTGACGGGACGCATGTGATAGAATTACAATCAACGCTCGCCTCAGGCGCCAGCTATCAAATCGTCGGATCAACCGGACTCAATATCAGTGCTCCGGCTGGATTCGACGGGATCACGACGGCCAATACGGTCGGCACAGCTGGAAATCTAACAATCTATAACTACAACTTCAGTAGCGGAACGATCAACTCCTTCAGTAACATCACTGGGGACAATGGTATTTCAGGTGGACCAGGAACCATCACCGTAATTAACTATGGAACCATTATGGGTATTGCCGGTGACGGCATTTCCTCCACTGGTGCCGTGAACTTTACAAATGCCTACGGCTTCAACGCTACTGCGGCAAATGTGCAGGGCTCTGTGAACGGAATCCTTGCCGGAGATGGATCCTCGGTTACCAATGCTGGTTTGATCAACGGTTCAGGGGGGGCTGGTGTCACCATTGGCGACAACGCCTTCGTGACCAATGTAACTTCCATCACTTCCAGCGGTGTTCAGATCGGAGGCTCCATCAGGGGGCAAACAAGCGGCATCATAGCCGGAGACAACGCAGTCATCACGAACAATGCGTTCTCATCGATTACCGGTATCAATATTGATGGTATCAACGCAGGCATAAACGCCTCAGTGACCAATGCTCAGAATGCTACCATCAATGGAGTCTCTAACGGCGTATTCGTAACCGATGGAACCGTCACCAACTCTGGTATCATCTCCAGCTCCCTAGGAGACGGCATTGAGTTTTTCTCAAACGCAAGCACCCTCAATAACTCAGGTTATATCTTCGGATCTGTGCACTCTGTCTATGGTAGCTTTGATGATGACACCTTCAACGTGTTCACCGATGGCTTCACTACCCTTGATCTTGGTTCCGGGCTTTTGGTTGACTCCTATTTGGACGGTAACGTTGACGGCTTTACTGGAGCTGGAGAGAATACTCTCAACTTCGGTGGAGGAGTCACTTCTAGTGCCAATGTAGCCAACGCCGTCACTGGCGATGTGCTTAACTTCGCGACTGTCAATGTCGCCGGCCCGGGTGTCACTTTGCTCAACCTGCCCGGTGATGGATTGAGCACCATTGAAGGCGATGTTTTCAACATCACTAGTGGAGGCCTCTATATGAACGGTAATGTTACAGCTGCTGATGGAATTTCAGCCTCTGTGATCAATGCTGGCGGGGCTGCACTTGGCGGCACCGGAACATGGCTCGCGGATGTAAATATCACCAATGGTGGCATCAGTGCGGGAGCCATTCCGATCAATTTGGATTTCCTTCCTGAAAGGTCTGTTGGCACTCTCGATATCACCGGAGCTGTGGATCACTCTGCTGGATCGTTTATCCGCTTCGATGTCATCCCTGGCACATTTATCAGTAACGGCGTCAATAGTGACTTGATCACTAACACCGGCACTTACGATGTGGGAGGAACCAACGTGCGCATCTCGCCCACTTCCTATAACACGGTCGTTCAGAACGGCACTTACACCTTGGTGGACAGTAACAATCCGATCACTGGTTTTGCCACGATTGGCGACATCACAGTGCAGTTCAATCCGAACGTCATTGGTTCGGACAGCGGCCTGCAGGGATCTGAAGTGTTCTCCTTCGCCCTCAGCCCATACAACAACAGCGACACGGTGCTGGCTAACTTCTTCTCGAGTCTTTCGCTCGCAGACGGAGGAACCAATCTCGTGCTCAATGTGATGCATGACTTTGAAGGCCTCGCCCTCAGCCCGAACGCCGCTGCATTTGGTGCTGCACTGGACGCATCAGTGACTACCGGAAACTCCGTGACCCAGGACTTCATTGCAGCTCTGGACCTCTCGGACCTCGATACCGTACAAGCCATTCTCGGCAGCGCTACTCCTGACGCCACATTTGCCACCACATCGGCTCTTGCCAGTGGAAACTACCGTCTGCACCGTCTGGTCAGCGACCACCTTGCCATGGCACGAACTGCCGGCACCGCGGACGCACCAGTCGTGATGGATGCCAAAGGCGGAGTGGTTTCCGCTCCTGCTGCCACGAACAATGGCAACGTCTGGGGAACCTACACCCACTCCTGGAAGGAAACCGATGGCTATGCCGGAGGAGACCTTGACGGTGAGGAAAGTGCGTTCACCGCTGGCGTCGACTGGCGTCTGGGACCAAAATTCGTTCTCGGTCTCGTGATCGACGGCTCCAGTGCCGACTACGATTACACCGGTGGCGACTCAGATGTGGAAAGCATCCGCGGAGCCGTTTACGGAACCTATGGTGCTGCCACGGGCCTGTATGTTGATTTCCTCGCTGGTTATGGCAACCACGACATCGACATCAACCGGAACTTGGGCATCTTTGGCAATTTCAACTCTGACACAGATGCTGACAGCCTTCAGGCCATGCTCACCGTCGGTTACTCGATGCAGTCAGGCTGCCTACACCATGGCCCATTCCTCGGTGTCGAGTATCAGAACATCGATGTGGACGGCTACCGCCAGAGCGGTCTGCTGCCTCTCGCTGTGGATGGCTACGATGTGGACTCACTGCGTATCCTCGCTGGCTATCGCTTGCAGTGTAACTCTGGCAAGTTCAGCCCATACCTGTCCGTGGCTTACGCCCATGAAACCGGTGATGATGACTTCAGCACAACTGCCACACTTCCATCAGGTGCCGGCTTTGGTGTCACTAGCGCTGGATTTGACTCAGCCGTCCTCATCTCGGCTGGCACCGGCTACGCCATTTCTGATTCTCTTCAGCTCAACCTCGGTTACCACGGAGAAATCGCCACCGGTGATGAAGGCACTGACAGCCATGGTGCTACCCTCGGCTTGAAGTACTCCTTCTAATCGAAACCGAAGGACTGAAGTTCAGTCACTAAAATACTCAGCCGCCTCCCTGTCGTTCGGGGAGGCGGTTTTTTTATATCTCAGCTTTCCCACACGGCAACAAATGCCTTGGCAGTAGCGGGGTCATTGAGAGGGATGATCGCATTGTTAATAACCTGTGAACAAGCTGGGGATAACAGCTCCTTCGGTAGATTATTTTTACGCAAAATACGGAATCTACCGGGTTGGCTCGAGTCGGACTGAAGGTGGAGCTTTCTGAATAACTCAAGAGCCACCCGGCCCATGGTCATACGCACGTTGAGCTCTACTACGTGGCGCAGACCAATTGTTCCATCGGGTTTACGAAACACCATGGCATCGACGCCTACCGGGCCAGTGTAGTCGGGCGCTATTTCTGTGAACAACTTCTGCAGGACGACAGGTATTTGCTGTCGGTAGAACGCATTGGCTTTGCATTCCCTGAACAGGAATTCGCGCAATTCCGAGTCGAGATCGCTTCCCCATTTGGCATTGACGACAGTGCCTAGAAAACGCCCGTGAGCATCGTTTTCCATGCAGGTCATACCGATCCATTTCACTTCTCCTGCTGCGCCGATTTCGTAGAGGCTGGAGAAATCCAGAACGCGATCGAGCCACGGCTCCACCACCAGGCCGCCATGATTTTTGAGAATCTTTTCGATCCAAAGTAAGTGTTCAGACTGGGGTTCATTTTGGAGCACCTTTCGATGGCCTCTGCCTGCACAAGCGTGAGCGGCTTTGAGTAAAACATCCCCTTCTCGGAGTCGAATTGCGATTTCGGCGGTGGCTGTTTCCAAGTTCCGGCAAAATACTCCTCCCCTCTCCGCCAGCCCATCTTGTTCTAACAACTCCTCCAAACGGTTACCTATTTCCTTACTGAAACAAATCGCAGGCAGCGGCTCACGGCATTGCCATGGCACATTGGATGAAACTCGATTCGTGAGAGGCCTTAAAAGTTTCGCGGCATCAGGCGACCATGCCCATGGCCGGACCCCACCCAATCTTCTGCTAGTAAAATCATGACCGTCCATCTCATCCAGAGTAACCACCTCCGGAAGGTTCAGCCCTGCCTCCTTCAGCCTAACAAGATGCTCTTTTTCAGGTCTGCGGCGCAGCAGGACAATGTCATCTTTGCGACACCAAGCAATGGCCAACATTTCCAAATCTTCCTCCAAGGCCAACTCCATTTTATTGGCATCAAACCTCCTGCCGCTGACGGCTGCGGCGACCTGTGACTCGGCGTTGGCATTGAACCAGTGCAGCACCGGCGTACGGCCGCGTGATTGCTCGGAAACTTCGAGATGGGAGATGAAGTCCTCGTCGAGCCCGGCGAGACGGCGACCCTCCGCGTTGAATGGTGCAATTCCCTTCGCCTTCGCGGGAGCTAGTGGAAACGTCAGTGATTTCCCGAAGGCTTGCCAGTCGGTTTCGCCCTCGGCTTTCCATTTCCTGAACCATTTCACCCCGTGACCGACGTGGCCGATTTCATCTTGGTAGATTTTTTCTAACACCGCAGCTGTTCCGGTATCGCCCACCTGCCGAAAAAGCTGGGCGTAGTGTTTGGAAAAATCCAGATTCGCCTGCTCGAAAGTGAGATTAAGCCGAGTGACAAAATCCATCGGCGTTTCCATCGGCGCGATCAGACGCCAAAAGTAATCGTTCAGTGGGAGTTCGCCGAAGTGAATGCCGCAGTCTTTCATTCGGCGCAGATACATCAGAGTGTGCATCTGCTCTTCGCGCATCGCCTCGTAAACACCGGCCCGGTAATCCTTGGGAGCATCGGGGAATTTGAGCAGCACGAGCGCCATTAGCTCGGCGGCCAGGAGTTCGTGATTGGCTAGGAAATGAAGCATTTTGCCACGCTCACGGTCGTCATCGAGTCGGTTCACTCCGGGGAAATCCGCCCTGACACCTTTGGACACCATGCGGAGTTCATCGGGTCGGCCGGGGGCATCGGGAAGCAGGATGGCTGAGCCAGGCGAATCGTCTGATACCGACTCTGGGGCAAGCGCCAACTTTTCCTCCAAAGTGGAAGAAAACAACAACCGCTCAGCCGCCTCGCGCATCTGCATGGGTTTGAGATGTAAGAGTCAAGAATTCAGAAGCAAGAGAAATGCTCTAGAGTTCAAAATCACGCATCCACGCTCGCTGCGAAGTCACCGTCAAATAACGAATGCTTTGGAGACACCTCCTTGCTACTGAACGAAAACGAAATCCCTCCTGTGAAACACTTCGGTCCACGACGACGTAGCTATTTCACCATCACCCCATGTCGAAGCTCATGAAACTGATCACTATTTTTTGTATCGCCATCACGATCTCATTTTCTCTGGCGATGGCAGATGGAGTGAAGGTGCTTTCTGTTTCTCCAGATAAGAAAATCGAGATCATTACCCTATTAGGGAAAGATCAGGACTCCTATGAAAACATGCGGCCGCATGCCAAACCGCGTCTGCTCGGCTCTGGAATTTATGCTCGGTTTGTAGAAACTAATTCACCACATTCTACGCTGTGGAGCCCCGACGACAGCAGTGTGGAAGCATACATCGAATGGGACTCTGCATCCACTAGGGCGCTTATCTCACAAGGTGATGCGAAAAGTTGGGAGACTGAACTTTTCATCCTACGTAAGAACAACCTAACAGGAACTTTGAGTCTCGATCGAGCAAAGCTGCCTGCACTCGAGCCTTTGCTGACAAAATTCACCAAAATCTCGAAGGAAGACAAAGCCAGTATTTGGCATTTCTCCATATCGGATTGGAAAAATGCTGGCAGCCTGACGCTTTCTTTACATCTGGACAATGCCGGGTGGATAGCTGGCAAGGAAGGCTGCCAAATCAAATTTCATTTTGCGACGAAGGATTATCTCCACTTTGACCTGCTGAAAATTGATTACACTGGGGTGCTCCCATCCGAGAGTGAACGCTGGTACGATGAAGGAACGCCCCCCTACAGAGATCAAATAAAGACACTTTACGTAAGCTCTGACGAAGCAGAGTAAACTAGCCTACCGCCTCGCGCCTCCTTGCCATCGGGAGATTTCTCTGCTATAAATGTTATCTGGATTTCAAGCAACCCTCCACCACCATGCACAGATTACCTCTCCTTTTCACAATCCTAGCGATGCTCACCCCCAGCCTGTTCGCAGCTGATGCTGTTGAGGGCGAGTGGCTGAAAGATGACAAGAGCGCGCGAATCAAAGTCAAGGTATCCAGTAAGGGTGAGTTGCTTGGTCTTATTTCCCACGTCAAAGACCCCAAGAGAACTCACGATACCAACAACCCGGATGCCTCCAAGCGGAACCGCAAATTGATCGGTCTAGTGATCCTGCGTGGCTTCACCAAAAAAGGTAATATGTGGGAGGGCGGAACTGTTTATGATTCGGCCACAGGCAAAACCTACAAGGGCAAGATCTGGGTGGAGAATGGTAAACTGATGATGCGTGGATATGTCGGCGTCTCATTGATTGGTCGGACGGCTAGCTGGACGAAGTATAAATAAAGCTCCGATTGGACTATTTTAAGCCCCGATTCACAGGATGATCGGGATTTAGCGTTGCTTTCGCAGGTAGGTTCGCTAGCACAAGCGCATGGCATCTGCTTATGATTTTGACCGCATTATTCCGCGCCGAGGCACTGGTTCATTGAAATGGGACAAGTTCCCTGAGCTCGACCCGTTTTGGGTGGCGGACATGGATTTCACTTCTCCGCCGGAGGTATTGGAAGCTCTGCAGGAGCGTGTGTCTCATGGCGTGCTCGGTTATGCCAAACCGCATCAGGGGCTGATGGATGCTTTGCTGGATTACATGCAGCAGCGGCACGGCCTGAGCGTTGACGAAGACGAAATTGTTCACTTGGGAGGACTTGTTTGTGCGCTCTCGATGATTGCACGCGCCATCGGTAAACCTGGTGGCCAGATCATGACCTGCACTCCGATTTACCCTCCATTTTTGGGCGTGCATCACGATGCCGATAAGAAATGCCTAACAGTGCCTCACATCGAGGTGAATGGTCGGTGGGAGTTCGACTGGGACGCCATGGAGACCGCCGTCACACCGGACACATCCATTTTCCTGCTAAGCAACCCGCAAAACCCTCTGGGCCGTGTATTCACGAGCGAGGAAATTGAGAAACTTGCTGCCTTTTGTGCCCGGCACGACATCGTGCTGGTTTCCGATGAGATTCACTGCGACTTGATTCTCGATGAAAACAAAACCCCTCACGTCTGCGCCGCCGGCCTGCCTGAGGAACTGCAGAAGCACATCATCACTCTGTTAGCCCCCAGCAAGACCTACAACATTGCAGGCATGGGATACGCCTTTGCGGTCATCCGTGACGACTCATTGCGTCGGAAATTCGCCGCCGCCAAAGGCCACAGCCAGCCGGAGATCGGTTGCCTTTCCTACTACACAGCGGAAGCCGCCTATCGTCATGGAGAGCCGTGGCGTCAGGAGCTACTCGCTTATTTGGGTAAGAACCGCGACACTGTCACCGAGTTTGTCCGCACCCGCATGCCGGGCTGCGTCATCCCTGATATTGAGGCCACTTACCTGGCATGGATCGATTGCCGAGCCCTCGGGAAAGAAAACCCTGCGAACTTTTTCGAAAAAGAAGCGGCACTTTACCTCTCCGACGGCGCTTTCTTTGCAGCCCCAGGTCACGTGCGCTTTAACTACGGTTGCCCGCATAGCAGGGTGCTTGAAGGTCTGGAGAAAATGGCTAATGTCATTGCCTAAGACCCCAATTACCCTTAACTAAGCTTCGTAACGCCACCATTCTCTCACGATCTATGAAATACGCTCTCCCTCTCGCTTTATTAGTAGCCTGCCTTCCTGCTCAGCTCTCCGCTGATGTTGAAAATGATATCCCTCTTGGAATCGAAGCCGTCACAGGGTTCCGCAGTGAATACGTTTACCGTGGATTCACTCTGGCTGAAGACAGCGTGCTGGATTTCCAAATTGAAGCCGAGATCGCGCTCAACGATCATACCTTACTCAACGTGGGGGGCTGGTATGCCACAGAAACCGGCCGAGGCGATTACGATGAAGCCGCTGGTTTTGCGAAACTTCGTTTTCTCAAGTCAGAGAAACTCACCATCGGCTTGAGTGCTACTTATCGCAGCTTCAACCACTCGGTGTTTGAAGACGGTGTTGATCTGGGGATTTTCGGAACCTATGAGTTCTGCAAGGACTTCGGAATCACTGCCGGTGCCTACTATGACACCGGTGCCGAGGCATGGTATGCCAATGTCGAGACCAACTGGTCCAAGACTATTTCTGACAAAGCCTACTTCTCACTGAAGACAGGTGTTAGCTACGTGAACGATTACTACGGCCGCGACGGTATCAACGATGTTTATAGCCGCCTCTCTCTGACCTATCACATCTCGGAGGCTGTCTCTGTGACTCCATTCATCGGTGCCTCACTGCTGATCGATGATGATAGCACAGTGCCCGGTGTCATCAACGACGACAGTGCCTATGGCGGCATCTGGTTTGTTGTTCGGTTCTAACACCTAGAGACGGTTTTCAACCGTTTTCACAATTATGGCGAAACACACCTTCGGTGAGAAATTCCGCGCCGTGTTGGCGACAGGCCGAGTGGCGAACCTGCCGACGGTGTGGAGTAATGTGATTGTTGGGTTCTACCTGGCGGTGATGTTAGACCTCACAGGGTTCGGCTCTCTCATTGCTGAATACGGTCCACACTTTGATCATTGGCTGTTATTTTTCGTGTGCATCGCGACATCCCTACTCTACGTGGGTGGCTGCATGTTAGGCGACTATCGCGATATTCGTTTTGACCGAGAAAATCGACCTGGCAGACCTCTGGTAACAGGTTTGCTCTCCCCCAGCTTTATAGCTGTTAGTGCGATTGCTCTACTAACTCTGGGGCTGTTGATCGGAGCACTGGCTAACACAGCGGCAGTGATCATAGGGTTCGATGTTCCTGTTTCTGTGGTTAAGACCGAATACATGACCCTCTTACAGCCCAATCAGCTTTCGGTTTTGGGACTGCTGGTGCTGTTCATTGTCATCTATGCCTTGTTCCATAAAAAATCCAGAGCCTTCGCGTTGGGCAACATGGCTCTATGTCGAACTCAATTGGTTCTCTTTGCGGCAGCGCTCGGATTTCCAGTATTCAACACCACCCTGCTGCTACCTTTATTCTGGCTTTGTGCTCCTGTGATCATTGTCGCTCTGTCGGTAGGCGTTTACACACTCTTGCTAGCCAGCGTCGCAGCCACGGAATCAAACCAGGACAAAATCAAATTCTCCCGGGCTTTAAAAACGGGCATGTTTTTACTGCCTCTGATTGCGATCGGATGCATTGCGGTCAAAGACTCCTCGCTCTTTCCCTTGTTCAATGAACTCGCGCTAAATAGCGATGCTTTCTCCGTCACAACACTGCGGGGGTATTTCATCGGCACGGTGTTAATCTATGGTAGCTGGATGATTTATGCCTTCAGCGCCTTACCCCACGACAAACCTGCCTTTGTCTCGCGAGCCTTGGCTGGATTTTGCCTGTTAGATGCCTGCTTTGCCGCGAGCTACTCGGTGACTATTCCTTTGGTATGTTTCGTCTTCTTCGGGCTGGCGCTGCTGCTCCAAAAGATCGCGCCTGCGACATAACAAATGGGACAAAAAATCCCCCCGCCGAACCTTGTCCAACGGGGGGAATTGCTAAATTCTAAATAGTAATCGAGAATTACCTAGCCTTTGCCACGGGTGCGGCTGCTGGTCACACCGGCGCTTTTCTCAATGAACTTGATGATCTGGCCTGCGACGTCTTTTCCAGTCGCCGTTTCGATTCCCTCAAGCCCGGGTGATGAATTCACCTCCATGACCACGGGACCGTGGTTAGAACGTAGAAGATCCACACCTGCGAGGCTCAGCCCCATGATCTTGGCGGCGCGGACGGCAGTAGAACGTTCTTCGGGGGTGATTTTTACGACCGCGGCATTACCTCCGCGGTGAAGGTTGGATCTGAACTCGCCTTCCCTGCCCTGGCGTTTCATGGCGGCGACGACTTTGCCTCCGACCACCAGACAGCGGATGTCTGCGCCACCAGCTTCTTTGATGAACTCCTGAGCGAGAATGTTGGCATCGAGGCCACGGAAGGCTTCGATCACGGACTCCGCAGCTTTAGCGGTCTCCGCAAGAACCACGCCCACACCCTGTGTTCCTTCTAACAATTTAATAACAATCGGTGCTCCGCCGCAAAGTTTGATCATGTGGCCGGTAGCACGGGTATCGTGCGCGAAAGTAGTCACTGGCAGGCCAATGCCACGACGAGCGAGCAGCTGCAATGAACGCAGTTTATCACGCGAGCGAGAAATCGCCACGGACTCGTTTACCGAGTAGACGCCCATGATTTCAAACTGACGCACCACAGCAGTGCCAAAGAATGTGCGTGAGGCCCCGATGCGGGGGATGATCGCGTCATAGCCCTGCAGCTCCTTGTCACCCATGAAAATGCTGGGACGGCTGGAAGCGATGTTCATGTGGCACTTGAGGTAGTCAACCACATGGACTTCGTGCCCCGCTTTTTCAGCCGCAACTTTGAGACTGTTTGTGGAGTAAAGACGGGAGTTTCGAGATAGGATAGCTATTTTCATATACGTTTGTGGTGTGACTTACCGGTCAGACTGGAGATGTTACCAAACAAGTGGGATGCCTGGGTATCGACGACGAAGTAACCAGAGAGAGCTCGTCGCCCGAGAAGCAGAGGACACTTCATTACAGAGCGATCTGCAAGGCTGAAAAGTACATCCCACTCAAAGCCCCCTACCAGCCGTGCCTTGGTTTTGATGATCATACGCTTCCTTCCTCGTCCAGTCGAGCTTTTGATTTTTTTCCGCTGAACAAGCAGCGCCTCACACTGAATTGATTCTCCGTGGTGGCTGTGAGTGATGAACCTGACCCATTCATCACCGTCTTTTTCGAAAACCTCAATTTGCTCGGCATGTAAGCTTGATGTGTAGGCACCGGTATCGACCTTCGCGGTGACGATATCGACTCCCAGCCCTGGCAAAGAAAACCATTCCCGGCGGCCGATGAGCAACTTGGAGCTACTCCTTCCGGTTACGGGTATGGCTAGTTCCGTGGCCACCTCCAATGAGGATCGGTTCGTTCGTGTCGCCTCACAGATGTAAGATTTTGGCATACGCCATACAAACCGAGAATACTTACTCACTCAAGCCCCTACTGATTTCTTCATCCAACAAAAAATCTATCACTGAACGTGCAATCAGGCCGTTCTTAGTTTAGAAGATTCTTCATCATGCCGAAGAAACATAAACGGAAGCGCATATCACACCTCAGCGTCGGAGACTTTTTCAAGCGTCATGGTGAGTTTCTCAAACTGGAACTGCAGGGTAAATCCGTGGGTTATGAGCGGAACATTCTCGAGCCCACGATCAACCACCCCGGTCTGGCGCTTGCTGGTTTTCTTTCCTACTTTGCCTATAAGCGGGTTCAGGTATTGGGGAACTCAGAACAATCCTATCTTAATAAACTCGAGGAGGAGGAACGCATCCAGCGATTCAGCATGATCTGCCAGCGCGACATTCCCTGCATTGTCACCTCACGCGGCAAGGAGCTGACACCAGATCTCCTGAAGGTTGCGAATGAACATGGCATTGCCGTATTCAGCACCACCATGGTAACAATGAAGTTTGTGAATGCCGCGACACTTCGGTTAGAAAATGACTTTGCCGAGTCGACCACCCGCCATGGTTGTATGGTCGACTTCCGGGGTATCGGTGTTCTTATCATGGGAGACAGCGGGGCCGGCAAAAGTGAAGTCGCTATTGGTCTGCTCGAACGAGGTGGAGCCCTGGTCGCCGATGACATGGTGATCATTCACAAGATCGGAGGCGAACTTGTCGCGAGCACCAAGGAGTTTTCCCGAGGGTTTATCGAAATGCGTGGCGTGGGAATTATCAACGTGGGCAATATTTTCGGCCTTGGCAGTATCAGACCTACCAAACGGCTTGATCTGGTAGTTACCCTGAAACCTCACGCCGATCTCAACAAAGTTGATCGCCTTGGAGTAAATCGCAAAAGCTACCGAATCCTTGGTCAAGGCGTCACTCATGTGGAAATCCCAGTGGCCCCGGGAAGAGACACCACCCGATTGGTTGCTATCACCTGCCTGGAACATCAGCTGCGCACCATGGGCTATGATATGGCCGCTGAATTCAACCAGCGACTGCTCGACAAGATGGCCCCCGGCCAATTTGGTCCAGGAATTTAGCTTTAACCATTTATTTTCAACAAGATACACAAACAGAGGGCGATCTGAGCCCAGCATTTCATAAAATTGGAAAAAAATCCCTTCCCCCGCAGGACTCGCCTCGCTAGAGTCCCGCAGCAGACAACCACACCTTGTCGATCCAACCCATCGATCACAATGCCTACCCGCGAATTCACCGTAACTAACAAGTTGGGAATCCACGCCCGCCCTGCCGCCCAATTCGTCAAAACCGCAAGCCGGTTTTCATGTGATATTCAGGTGGAAAAAGATGATGAACAAGCCGATGGCAAATCGATCATGGGATTGATGATGCTCGCTGCCGGTCATGGTTCCATCCTCATTATTACCGCCGATGGCGAAGATGCTGAAACTGCGCTGGAAGCCCTCGGGGAGCTTATTGAGCGCAATTTTGAGGAATAGGCGCTCCCAAAACTACTCACGCGATCATCGCGCAATCCAAGATTCGGCTTTGACCAGTGTGCTGGTTCCGTGCAAACTAACTGGGAATGCACGTTCAATCTGAAGAAATTATCATCCAAGGATCTCCCGGTTCTCCCGGTATTTCCTTTGGTCCAGTGCATGTCATGGCTCGCGGATTTTCCGCTCCTGATGTCTACGAGATCAATGAGGATCAGATAGCGCGCGAACAAAACCGCTTTGAACAGGCCCTTGAAATTACCAAGGGGCAGTTAGACCAACTGCGCACCCACATCGAAAATCTCTCCGGCGAAGAAGAAGGTAAAATTTTCGATGCCCACTTGATGGTCCTCGAAGACAAGACTCTGTTACGCAGAGTCAGCAATGCCATCAGCGAACGCAGACAGAATGCCGAATACGCATTCTACGCGGTGATGCAAACTTTCTTGGAGGCAATGCGACGGGTGAATGACTCCTACCTGCGCGAGCGCGCCGCCGACATCGATGACGTTTGTCAGCGTGTTCTCAGAAACTTCCAACTGGATACCGATGCACCCGCTGCGGACCGCCCCGATCACCAGCATATCCTTGTGGCTTATGACCTCAGCCCGAGTGATACGGCATCGATCGACCGCAATCACGTGCTGGGATTTGCCACTGAACAGGGCAGTGTCAACTCACACACTGCTATCCTGGCCCGATCTCTCGGCATTCCAGCAATCGTCGGACTCGAAGGAGCGGTGATCGACATCAAAACACTCTCCGACGGGATTCTTGATGGTTACAACGGCACGCTGATTCTCAATCCAACGGCGGAAACGGTTAAAACCTATCAGGAAAAGCTCAACCGGAAAAAACTCGCGCTCAAGGAGCTCGATATACTTCGGGAGGAGGAAACGACCACTTCCGACGGCCATCGCATCACACTCTCGGCAAACATTGAGTTCACCAATGAACTACCGATGGTGAAGCAGTCCGGCGCCGAGGGCGTGGGATTATTCCGAACTGAGTTCTACCTGTTAGACGGCGGTGAAATGCCAGATGAATTCCAGCAGGAAAAAGTCTACTCTGAAGTTGCGAAGGCTGTCGCCCCTCACCTTTCGATCATTCGCACACTGGATGCGGGCGGCGACAAGATCCCTGCTGAACCACTCTCTCACCCAGAGCCCAACCCCTTCCTTGGGTGGCGCGGCATCCGGGTATCTCTTACGCGCAAAGCTCTGTTCAAAGAACAGCTTCGTGCCGTGCTCAGGGCGAGCACATCAGGCAAGCTAGGCGTCATGTTTCCTATGATCTCGGGTATCAGCGAAGTTCTCGCAGCCAAGGAACTCCTCAAGGAGTCCATGGACGAACTTGATAAAGCCGGAGTCCCCTTCGATCCAAATATCGAAGTCGGCGTGATGATTGAGATCCCCTCTGCGGCGATGATGGCCAATGAGATAGCCAAAGAGGTCGATTTCCTCTCGATTGGCACTAATGATCTAATCCAGTATACCGTCGCTGTCGACCGAGTGAACCACTACGTCTCGCATCTATACAAACCCACCCACCCTGCGGTTTTCCGTCTGATGGACATCACTGTTAGAGCAGCCAAGGACAACGGAATATGGACTGGCGTCTGTGGAGAGATGGCTGGACAACTCGCCATCACCCCTCTGCTGGTAGGTCTTGGAATCGACGAACTTTCAGTGGGGGCCCATATGGTTCCCAGTATTAAAAAGGCGGTACGCTCGCTCTCGCAAAGCGAATGCTCTGAGATGATGAAGGAGGTCCTCAAAGCGAGAACCAGCCCTGAAATCGCAGCTCTGTCTGAAAATATGGCTCGCCGGTATTACCCAGAGCTAATCGAATAGCTTAGCCGATTGTGCACGCTGCATTAACAGAGTGCACAGGTGACTATTTCTTGATGACTTTGCCCTTCTCGTTGACCATGGAAAACTGGCCACCGCTGGCCTCAGCCATAATCTTCATCGCTTTACCGGCTCGTGGATCCATCATCGCGATGGTGTTGAGCTGAATTTTACGAGCTTTGGCACGTGCGCCTACGCTTTTGGCCACTTGCTCCGAATCGCCTCCAGCCAGACCATCGGTCATGAAGAAGATCACATCGGGTGTTGGTTTCATGTTAAGTGCCATCTCCAGTGGAGTCTTCCAAGCTGTGCCCCAAACCAATGGGGTTTGCTTGACTGCGACCAAACTTTTATCGATCTGTTTCAACGATGCTTCCAACCAGTCAACTGGCTGTTTGCGTCCCTGGGTATCCCAATCATGCGCATTGCGCTTGGGAGAAACCCACTTGTATTCGGTTTTATCATTGATGACTATCGCTCCATCTCGCTTGTTGCTCATGTTCACCTTGTCACCAGCCAACCATGCTGGACCGGCGAAGAAAATCAGTTGATATTCGGTGCCAGCGCTCATGCTCTTGAGTGACTTGGAAAGTTCAGTCTTCAGAAGCTGGATCCGCTTACCTTTCATGGAAGCCGAGTAATCGATCACATACACTACTCGACTAGCTTTCACCTTCTGGCCGAAGAATGTGGCTCCGCCACCGCCGTCGCCCCAGCCGTCACCGTCGCCCCAGCCATCGCCATAGCCGTCACCATTTCCCAAGTCCATGGGAATATCGGCATTGGTTTCAGGAACCGGCACAGCAATGTTAGAAACCACATTGGCTGCGATCACCTTGGCCATAGATGATGATGGAGAAGAAGGCTTGGGCTGCACTTTGCGCGACATTTCCTTCTTAGTCACCGTTTCCTTATCTGGCTGATTGCCGTGGTAGGAAACAATTTCCGGGGTGAAATTCTCTACCCTAGGCAATAGGAAAAACATCAGAATAATACCTATCAATAACACCACCAGCAGCGAAACCACCACACTACTGATCGTGCTGTTTCGCTTCTGGGCTGCTAGCCGGGCTTGAGCCTCGGGACTTAATCTGGCGTGGTAACTCATAGTAATAATTGGGATAGATGGGGGTGGCGGATATTGCTAACTCGCATTGGCAATCTACCATTTACTCATCGATTGTCTACTGGTCGTTTAACCGATGCTGGGAGGGCTAGCAAGAAGCCATCATTGCAAATCGTGACAGCGTAACCGTCAAGTGGTTAACACTAGCCAATGAGACAGGTTCATTTAAGCGTTGGTCAGTTCCGCGCGATGCGATCCCAATACATCGGCAAATGCAGTCTTAAAAAATGCCCAAGGACTGGCAAATCTGGAATTTAGGGTTGCTATAGCATAAATATGTATGATGATGTGTCCGCCGCAGCGATCATTCTGACCGCTGTGGATTTTGAACAAACAAAGGAGCATACTATCGCAGGAAGACCCAAAAGGCCAGGTGGAGGAGGCGGCGGAAGACGCCGGAACCGCCATAATTATGGCCCCCGTAAGAGAAAAGACGACGACCGTGAAGATAAAGCTGTCGAGGTAGAAGGAACCATTTCCTCCGTACTCGCTGGCACGATGTTCAAGGTAGCGTTGCCCAGTGGGCACGAAGTCCTCGCTCACATCTCGGGAAAAATGCGCAAGCGCTTCATCCGCCTCGTCGTTGGAGACAAGGTGAAGATGGAGATGTCCCCCTATGACACCACCAAGGCACGGATCGTTTTCCGTGTTGGTTGATTTACATCAATCGATTCAAGTCCGGAATCATGCTGCGTTTCTACGCTTACAAAGGATGTGACGGCTGCCGCAAGGCGCGGAATTGGCTCAACGATCACGGTATCGTATTTGAGGAAATTCCCGTGCGCGATCAACCACCGACCGTTGCCGAACTTCGGCAGGCAGCTGATCAACTTGGACTGAAAGCCATCTTCAATACCTCTGGCATGGATTACCGCCAACGTGGCATGAAGGACAAGTTGCCCAATATGTCAGAAGATGAGGCTCTGCAAGAGCTGCATACCTGCGGAAATCTGGTCAAGCGCCCCTTCTTGATAGGCGAAAACATTTGTTTAGCCGGGTTCAAAGAAGACGTTTGGACCGAAGCTCTTAGCTAAACCGAAACTCTATCGGATTTCTCTAAAATCAGAATCAATCCATTCTGGTCAAGCTGATCGCCCTCGGCATATAATCGCAGTCGACAATGCTCTTCTTTGAAACATGGCAACAAGCGTTCCTCGCCGCTCTCGTGGTGGTGGTTTTCATCTCATTTGTCAAAGAGTGGATTTCGGCCGAACTCACCGCACTTTCAGCCCTGCTGGCTTGTGTGATGACTGGCATTCTCAGCGTCAATGTTGAGGATCAATACAACGCTCTCAAGGTATTTTCCCATCCAGCGCCCATCACTGTGGCCTGTATGTTTGTGCTGAGTGCGGCACTTGAGCGGACTGGAGTGATCGAAGCTCTCGGCACGTGGTTTGAGAGATTAGCCGGAGAATCACCAATGAAAATGCTCATGGTGATGATGGGCTTGGTCGCGTTCTTATCTGGCTTCGTCAATAACACACCAGTGGTGGTGGTGTTCATGCCCATCGTGTTAGGCATTTGCCGCCGACGTGAATATACCGCCTCGAAATACCTCATTCCCCTCTCCTACGCAGCAATCGTCGGAGGCACGACAACCATCATCGGAACCTCGACCAATCTAATCGCCACCGGCATCGCCGAGAAACAAGGCATCGGTGATTTCAGCATGTTCTCGATTACGCCCTTGGGACTGATCTTTGTCGCCACGGCATTCATCTACATGCTGACAATTGGCCGGAAGCTACTGCCGACTCGGGTGACACTCGCCACCTTGTTGAGCACTGAAAACTCACGCGAATTTATCACTCACGCTTATGTGCGCAAGGATAGCGAACTCGACGGAAAGCTCTTTCCAGAAACATCACTGGCCAAGATGAAAAAAGCCAGGGTACTAGAAGTGCTACGTGATGGCCGCAGACTGCGACGCCCACTCAATGAGATCACCTTTGAATCAGGTGACGAGATCGTGTTCAAAGGTGTATTGGAGGGTGTCATGGACGTGTCTCAAACCGAAGGCATTGATGTCCGAGGCAATGAGTCGACCGGCCTTGAGGGTATCCGGACTGAGAGTGCGCTGCTCATGGAAGGCATCATCGGACCTGAGTCCAGCATGACGGGTAAAAGCCTGAAGGAGCTTAATTTCCGCCAGCGCTTTGGCGTGCTCATCCTCGCGGTGCATCGGCGTGGTCGGAACCTGCGTGAGCGTTTCGAGGATGAGAAACTAGCTTTTGGCGACACATTGTTAGTCCAAGGCCCTACGGAAAAAATGCGCCAGCTCTTCCGTCAGCGCGATTTCATCAACCTGAGTGAGCCAAATCACACGGTACTACGCCGCAGCAAAGCCCCTATCGCCATCGGTGCCATTCTACTGTTCATGGTCGTGGGCGCCTTAGGCGGCAATTTTGGCATTCCTCGCATCCCCATCGTGCAGTTGGCACTCACTGGCGCACTCATCGTTCTGGTTACCCGCTGTGTGCAGCCACAGGAGGCTTACCGAGCCATTGAATGGAAGGTCGTTTTCATGATCTTTGGGATGTTAGGACTTGGCATGGCGATTGATCGCTCTGGACTTGCCCAGCTCATCGCCAACGGCATGACCGATGGTTTAGGTATTGAAAACCCTTACATCATGCTGTCGCTGATGTATCTGCTGGCAGCGGTAATGACCGAGATCATTTCCAACAACGCCGTTGCGGTGCTACTAACACCATTGGCCATCATCGTGGCAAATACTCTGAGCATCACTATCGGCGAACCGGTGAACCCGATCCCCTTCGTGATCGCCGTGATGTTCGGATCTTCCGCCAGCTTCTCTACTCCGATCGGCTACCAGACCAACACCTTCGTTTACGGTGCCGGCGGTTATAAATTTGGCGATTTCTTCCGCGCCGGTTTCCCACTGGCTGTGATTCTCTGGCTCATGGCCAGCTTCCTGATCCCATTCATGTGGCCATTCAATTAGGAGAACCTCGGTCTCAATACCGGGTAAGAAGAACTCAGATGCGGCTCATCTCGCGCACCTTTTGGGCTTTCTTTCTGCGTTCGATCTCTGCCTGAATTTTAGCATCTTGCTCGGCGCCCTTGCGGTTCGCTTCGGCATCCTTTTCGGCATTCTCCTCTAGCGATTTAGCAATTTCCTCCTCACGTCTGCGGAGCAACTCAGGAGCAACATAGTATTCGGAAACAGCGCGATATCTCACACGGCCTGACTGAGGATCATTGAATATGAAAAGAAACGACCGCTTGGAGTCATCCACCGACCATCGAGTAGCTGAAAAACGGATCCACTCCTTATCTTTCTGGGTAAAGAACTCGACAGCGAAGCGTCTCTCTCCAGCAGAGGACTCAGTGATCACGAGATCGGTGGGCTTGATACCTGGGGCCACCATGACACGCCTTTCCGCCTTACCATAACGCACTCCGATGGGGCCTCTGGTCAGGTTGAAAATACGCCGGGTACCAAAGGCGAAACTCGAATCGTCTGATGGCACCGGAAGAATTCGATATGGCCCCCCTGCTGATTGAGCGCTTGTGGGAACACAGAGAAAGATGACATTTTTAGAGCCCGCAGGAACTTTAACACGTGCGAACGGTTCTTGCTGTCCGGGCACATAGACGGGCACTGCACTTGATCCCTTGTATTTCTGTGGATCTGAAAATGCATCATCAAACACTGGGAAGTTCAAGCGTTCCTCGGATTCACCCATGCCAACCTCGAGCTTTCTCACAGTAGGGTGGTATGCGGCGCACACCACACGAATCTTAATTTGAATACTGCTCGCATCCGGCGCTGCGGACACAGGGGCGATACCAAAAATGGCTAAAGCGGAGGCAAGAAGGAATCGGGGGGAGATCATAGAATAGTTCTTCATTATGTTAGACTTCGTTTGTTCCTAACCAGCGGAAGGAGACAATAGATAATTTTCGGCCGAATAATTTGTTCATCTCTGTCAGATCTTCTCCTGACTGATGAACTTCGTTGTCGGAACTGACATACTCGTGACCACGCTGGACCACGGCCTCGCACCACACTCTGGCGAGCACATTTCCGCGGGCATCTTTCGATTCTCCGTAGGCGCGAATAGTAAAGGTATCACCCCGCACGGTCATCGCTGGCCCAAGAGCTTGAAGAAGGTCGCCTTGCATCAAGAACGATGGAGCTCCGGCTGCTCGCAAGCCGCTGGCTGCGTCATCATTAGCAAACGCACCATTTCCTTTATCTTCTTTGATGCTGAATTCTTTTTCGTTCAGCTCGGAGGCGTCGATGGCTGACTGAAGGGCACTGGTCGCAGCCAAATTAAAGGCTTTGCTTGCTCCGGTGGTCGCCTGGCTGTCTGAAGCACTCGTCGAAATACGGCGGTTGACGAAATCAGCCATGGAGAAGAACGGTCCACGTATCTTCACCTGTTCTACAATCGACTCCGCAAGGGTTTCAATTTCCTCATCATTCAGAGCTCTGAAACCATTCCACAGCAGGGATTTTTTCTTCGCTCCCACAGCCGTCATCAGAACCGCATCATCCAAGAGGTCATTGGCCAATTGCTGGCGAGGGAAGGCCGCTGTCTCGTCAGGGTAGTTTTCTGCCATACCGGGAGCGAGGGCATCACCACTCGTCCGAGGGACTTCCACAGCCTGCATTGCGCCCAAGAAAGTCCTCCAAGCCTCGACCGAGGTAGAGTTCACGTTGAAGCCTGCAAAGGTCAGTCTCTCGGCGACCCGTTCGTGTCCTGTTTCTGGATCTACAATGAGTTCGACCGCTTTTTCCGCTCCACCCTTTTTCCAGACGAAACGTGGATTCGCCACATGCTCGCGAGAGTCTCCTTCGACAATTTCACGCAGCTCGGTATTTCGTTCAGACGCAGATTTCTCTTGGTATACATCAGTCCAGAGCGGCGGCAGGCCAGAGTGGAAGTAGCGATCGAATAAAGTCCAGTTCGCCAAGTAGGCGTGGTCAAAGTAATCATACCTTCTGCCGTCTACCTTGCTCTTGATCGCATTGCTACGCACCACCTCGGACCTACCGACCAGAGGGTGAGCATGACCGCCACCAATGATGAAGGAGGTGGCTGGATCTGCAGAGTAATCGGAGGCGTCGGAGCGTTTACCGTATCCCAGCTTATTGATATATGGGTTGTAGAGGATATCGAAGTTCCGGTAAGCAGCCAGAGAGAGCGGCTCACGGGTGGGAATTTCCTTCATGGTGACAAAATTAACACCCGTCTCGGCAGTATTGCCGGAACCGAAAAATCCGCGGTCTGAGTTGGGTTCGATTTCAACCGCTTGGTCATCCCAGTCAGCAACCTTGTAGACAGATGCCTGCCAGTAGCTGGTTTGCTTTTCTGATTCATCGAGAGTGTCGTTGCCAATGATAGATCCGTGACTCCATGATGTGTGCAAATAGGGTAAGACCTCGGGATCCGTTGTGGGTACAGCGCGGGTATCGCCTTTCTGCTCAGTCCGTGCTGCCATATCGATGACGAAAAGTGGTTCCTTTTTGCCTCCGAGCAGCGCCGCTCCACGGATTCCGTTGCGGGTAATAATTCCGTTGGTGTGAAGTGTCTTACGGTATTCACTGGTATTAACATCATGAATGCCGAAGGCTTGGATGCCGCGATAGGTATCCGGATCAGCGAACTTGTCTACGCCGGGTCCAGCTTCGTGCATGATGAGACGATGGAAAAGCAGGTGCTTTCCTTGGGAAAAGTGTCCGCCATACTGGGTTGGATTGGCATTGAACACCGCTGTCACCGTCATGGTTTCGGCACCGGAAACCGGATCTCCATAGCTAGTTCCATACGCATTGTATCCCAGAAGCCCTCCGGTTTCAGACCAGCCCGGCCTTCCCTCGATAGAAACCCCATATTGAGCAAACCTGTTATTCCAGAGTCTGGGTGCATTATTTGTATCCGAATAAACTACGGTCTCACCAGGTTTCATCGTCATACCGCCGATATCAAATCCCATGTGGGCGTTCGGTCCTGCAGCGGCCGAGTATTGGAATACGGCAGTACCATAGCCGGTAAGATCAGGAGTGCGGGATCCTTTCGAGCCTCGGTTCACTGTGATCTGCACGGAGGGCCACCATGAATAAAGCCGCATCACCCCACTATTGTATGGGATTCGGATTTCCACATTATATGGATTCCAGAATGTGCAGACGGGCTCGATTACCAAACCAATCCGACCGTTGGACTCAGCCAGAGAAAAGAACAATTGCATGCGCACGAGAACGGGCAGCGGTGGCTGACAGTGCATCGATCTGAGTTTGTTCCAATTCGAGTTACCTCCGCCGTTCTGGTATGCAATGAAGGGTAGCTTATCCTCCCATTCGACAAATTGGGAAAGACGATGGTAATCAGCCAGGCGTTGCCAACTGGGGAAGGCTCCTTGCGGGTTCCCCGCCTCATACAATGGCTTTTCGGTGGGCAAACTGATATTGCCAATTTGCATCCGAGCGGAACTCTTATAGGCGGTCGGCAACTCGTCATTACCAAATAAACGCGAGAGATCCCACTTCATGCCGCCATCCCTAACATCCACAGGAACGCTCATTGCCGTAGTAGTAAAATCATGAAATGAAGCTGGCTTCCCATCCGCATTTTCGGGGTGGGAAGATAAGGTGCGCAGGGTGACCAAACGTTGCACGTCCTCGCGTTCAGCATCAACGGTGGTGGCTGAATTCAGCCATTCGAGCGACTCCGCCATCCGGCTTCCGGAGACCGGAGCGCTCTGAAGTTGCGCCTGTAGAACTGGGGTCTTCGCGTTGGCCTCGGGAAACGCAGGGAGGTTCAGCCGTGCTTTAACAGACTCATCAGCGACCCACCAAGCTATGCCATCGCGACCCGCCAAGCTAATGATTTCCGCTTCTACGTCCCTACTGTCATCGGACTCCTCGCCAGTGGTTCCTTTCCCCAGCATAGTCACGACGTTGTCGTCTACCAGCTTAGTGGATGCTTTATCGAAATTCAACGCCTCGGCTGGATCACGCAGGGACACTAACCAATTTTCAAATAGGTCTGTCTTTCTTGCCTCATAATCGGAGGGCTCCATGACATCGTCAGAACGCCAGACACCAGTCCAGTATGGATTTGGAAATGTGCTATATTCTTCAGTCTGCGGTGATTTATCCGGATCGAGGATGCTTGCGCTGGCAGTAATGCGTTGATCTGGCCCGACTGACTTCTGCAGTTCGCCTAGGGCAAGCATCAGAGCCATCCGAGCATTCGCCTTGGCTTCTTCTCGTGCGCTATCTCTGGTTGCTTCCCTACTGGTGATCACTGACAAGCTTAACATTGCCAGTGCAATCAGAACCATTAGCACCATCACAGAGATCGTGGCAACTAAGGCAAATCCTTGCCTGGAGCCTCTACCACGACTGCTTTTGTAATTCACATTCCGCATGATCCCTAAATTGATACCTCTCAATTCCATTTGTAAATACATTTTATTTGTTATTTATCGCTTCTTTTATGTGCAAAAGCAACCACCATCCCTTATACCATATGGGAAATTCAGTTAAACTATTGTTTTAGTAATTTGTTAGGCAACACCTGTGATTTTTAACTCGTTTTCGAATGGCCAAGCACAATCCATGCCATCGTAACGTCGCCTTTTTGAGCTCAACTCAAACGACTATTTGAAAATACGGTCGAGAGCCTGCCTGATTAATGTGTCGTCAGGTCGACTTATAAGCATCAAACCTTTCTGGGCAGGCAGGCCACAGGCTTCGGTTGCGATCACTGGTGTACCCTGTGCCAAAGCTCTGATGAGCAACCGGGGTGAATGTTCAATGTACGCCGGCATAACTAGCACATCGCACTCAAGAAGTTCACTTAAATTAGCACGTCGACTGTTAGGAATTGCTAACCCCTCATTCGCCTGTCCCAAGATCAACAGCTCCGCATCTAACCCTAAAACGGCATCGACAAGTTCGTAGATACCTTTTTTCCCTAACGGTGAGGCTGGGAAACCGATTGTTTTTAGCCCTGTCCCCTGCCCTGAATCAGAAGTTCGGGACTCAGGTTCTGGCCGATCCCACGGGAGTATGACGACCTCACCGGGCATGGTAGCGGCCACTCCGCAGTGAGCGGTAATGATCTTACGGGCACTCGCCAATGCTTGGGTTTCTGCGGCGCTGATGCGTTCGTCCACGCGGAAGTCGTGCAGCGTGGAGCTGGTAGGATGGAGCTTGTAGGCCTCGTCCAGCTTGCTTTGGATTTCCGACATGGCGTATCGGTTTGCTAGAACATCAAAAGTCCTCCCCCCCATCACGCCGAGCTGCCAGAGGTGGGGTAACAGGTTCTGGCTGACAATGAGATGCGTGGTTCGGTAATCGATCCGGCGTGCGTACCACTCAGCCAGTTTCCTGTCGAACTGCATCAAGGTGCGCTGCAAGGCTCCGCCTTCCGAGGGGAGATAACGTAGCCGAAGTGATCGTGCGAGAGTCAGGGCGGTGGCGTAGATCGCTGGGTTACGGGTCGGATTTTTCCACCGATAGGCTGGTGCTCGGAACCGCTGCGCATGGATCGGACAGAACATGGTATCCGCTGAGTGATCCTGCTGTTCAAGGTATGTCTGGAACTCAGGCACGTATGAATCTAACAAAATGGCGGCGCGTCCCAGTTTCTCGTCATTTTCTTCCTGTGGATCGTTACGAAAGCACGAGCTGATATTGCAACTGTAACAATTACCGATCGCGTCCGGTTGTGACGATTGATCAACGACCGGAGCCGACTCTTCTTGCGCCTGTTTCAGACTTCGAAAACGAAGATGGAGATGGTTTTTACTAAGCCTCGCCTCGATTCTGAAATCCGCCTGGTGACTGAAACGCAGATCGACATAATTCCAGAACACGGTGGCGTCACGACCCACTGCAGCGAGCGATCCGGGCACATGCTGGGAATGCGCATGTCTTTCGATGATTTGAAAACCTGCTTTCAAGGCCGCGTTGTAAAGTGCGTTAGAGAGCTGGCACAGGCCGCCACCGAGATTTGGAATCAGGCAGCCTTCTCTCAATTCGCGTCCAACGACATAGCCCTTGCCCCGAGTCGTGCGTCCCGTTTGTTTCCAAAAACTGAAAACCTCTCCAGCTGGAATCACCACTCCGTCAAGAGCCCTGCATGCCACTCTCAGGTTTTGGATTTTTCCAGCTGTTAGGTTTTGTTCGGCAGCGTGGCCTTCCGTCCACAGTGGCGTCGAGGACTGTCCTACGATGGGGGCATCGGTGAGTGATTGCGACTGGCTGTATTTTTTAACATTCGAGACAACATCATTGAGCACCCTTTTTGCCTGAAAACATTTCACCTTTCCGGCAAATGCCAGAGACTGCATCCTTGTCGGCTGCTGCTGATGAACGTCGTGCATAGTCTTTGTGGTTATTATAGGGTAAGCACCACATTTCGACTATCTTTCATATGATCTTTCTTTGCCCTACTCCAGACGGATGCGTTAATCAGCCAGTTGTCCCTTGATTGCGTCTAGTTCTTCGCGGAAACGTTTGCTTAGTCGTTCGTTGTTCAGCCCCTCTACCCATCTCATGGCTTTTTCCGGGTCGCTGTCTAACATGTATCTGGCGATCGTGGTTCGGTCTTCTCCTTTGGCCAGGAAATCGATGAATTTCTGCTGCTGTTCTTTCGTGGCTTTTTGATACCACTCGAGCGCGATGAATGGCTTGCTGCTGCTCGCTCCTGCCAGCAGGAAAAAGGGATCTCCCTTGGGTATTTCACTGGAAATCTTCGCCATCATTTCCAGGGCGCGGTCTGGGTAGGCTTCTCCGATTGTCTCGAGCGCTTGCATGCGGTTCATGCTTTTGGAACTCTCGGGTGACATCGCTTTTTTGATCAGGCCTTCCGGGTGTTTTTGGATCCAGGTGGAGAAGATGCCATCCCAAACCCAGGGGTATTTTCCGGCATACCAATCGAACGAATCGTATTCTTTCGCCCCTACCTTCAAGGCGGTTTCCAGATCCACTTCTGCCCAGCGGGCGAAGAGGACTTTGTTCAGGTAGGGATCTTTCAAGCGCTTCACATCATCGTGCAGACCCGCCATGTCAGAGGCGGATGCGTAGTAGATTTTGTGCGCTAGCTCCACGCGTCTTTCAGGGGACATGGGGTCCAGTGGATTGGCGGGGATGGATTCTATCACGGCGGTTTTTATGTCGCGCGGTAAGAGCGGATCCGGGTGGCGCTTTTTATAGAGCTCGGCGGCTGCGCTGGAGGCTCGGGCCGCACGCTGGCTGGCACGTGCCTCCATCGCGGCGGCATCAGCGGAGGCATCGGTTTCTTTTTTCGGATCACTTGTTAGCTTCGTGATCCCCAAGCCTAACAAGACCCCTAAAATTAGAGCCACGGCGGTGTATAGGTAAAGTTTCATCGTGAATGATTGTTAGAGGGTTATTGTTTTTTAAGCTGCTCGATGCTGGCTTTCAGGTCTGGGTCTTTGATGAGGGGGATGATTTTTTCTCGTGCTTTGTCTCCCACTTTTTCCAGCATGCTGAGCACCCTTTCGTGGTCCTTTTCCTCGGTCGTGGTTGCCCAGTAGGTGTTCAGTGCCTCGGCGGCATCGGATGGTTTCTTGATCATTTGTGCTCCGACGAACCCCTCCCAGTGAGCACCGGCATCGAAGTAAGCCTCCGGATCTCCGTATTCAAAGAGCACCTTGTAGGCGGCCACGCCATGCTCACCCTTGTAGGCGCCGAAGAACAAGCTGTCCCAGTTTTGCTTTAGGTGTTTTTCCTCCATCTGCGCGAGAGCCTGACCGATATCTTTACTGGCCCAGTCTCGGATGATGATCTCGGCGTCTGAGCCCGTGATGTCTTCCATGCCGTTTTGATCAGCAGCGTAGTCCAGTGCTTTGGCGTGGCCGTATTTGGTGATGATATTCTGCAGCGCTTGGCTGCGCAGTCTCGCTGCGGATCCACCTCTGAAGAAGGACTTCGCCATGTCTGATTTCATCACCGATTCTGGCTGCAAGTAGGCCCACATTCTGCCGGCCACGGTGGACAGCTCATTGGGCTGCATAATCTCATGGTTGAGGAAAAACTGACTCATGCTGGCGAAATCGTGGGCTTTATCGTATGCCTCTTCCGGATTCAGTTCGGCCCAGCGCTGCAGCAGAAACTGCACCAGCACGGTGAGCTGCTGGATATCGTGGTGCTCTCTAACCATTTCCTCAAACATCCGGCATTCTTCAATGCTTAGCGTGGAGATGAGCTGGCATAGCTGGAGTTCCTTCTGAACTTTGCCTCGCTTGGGTGGGAAATCCTGGAGTAGCTCGCTGAGGACCTGCTCCATATCGCTGGCACGCTTGCTGCCTCTTTCCCCGCTTGTGTGAGCGGACACACGTGAATCGTTTTCCTCAGTGGAGGCGGCGTGTTCGGCCTTTTGTTTTTGAACCTGCTGCCAGCCTAACGGAATAACCGCTCCCAGGCAGAAGGCTGAACCGAGAATGATTTTTGTTTTCATAAGATAAGACACGGTGAGTAGTGAAATTTTTCCAGTGGGGATGCCTTGGTAGATGGTGCTGATCGATGGCCAGGTGCTCTGCGGGGCGAGAAGACTGGCAAAGGCAACATTGTTCCGTAGCTCGATTGGGTTGAGTTGTTTGTCCTCGAAGTGTTTTCTGATTTTGTGGAGTGCTCTTTCTCCGCGCTTTTGGAGCGAGGCTTGGGTATCGCCCATTTTTGCCGCCAGTTCTTTGAGGCTGTAGCCATAGACGTGGCGGAGGAGGACGATTTGCCTTTCCTTGGCGGGGAGGCATTCCAGGACTTCGTCGAGATTTTCGAGAAGTGCCGGCTGGGATGCTTCGTCTGGGCTGTCTGGGAGATCGCTGTTGTATTTGGCCATTTTTCTGCGGTGTCTGTGCGATGAACGATACTGCTCCTTGCAGGCGCTTGAGGTGCATTGATACAGCCAGCCGGGCAGCGCCATGGGGTTGCGAATTTTGTGCGCCTCCAGCGCGAGCTTGGTGAAGACTTCTTGAACGACATCCTCCTGAGCGACCGCGGAGTCGAGCTTGCGCCTGGCGAGGCCCACGACCAATCCCATGTGTCTTTGCATCAGCTCCTTGAACGATTTCTCGGAACGATGGCTGATCCACTCCCGGAGGAGTTGCTGATCATCTGGCGTGTTCGTGACGGGCATGGGAATGGCTTTCTACTGGTATAGATGCCGGAATGTGGTGATGCACGACATCGGATTGATATTTTTTTCGAAAATACTCCGATTTCCGAGAATTATCGCCACTCATGCTTGGGATATCTGCCCGCCAGGTCCTTTTTCATCTGCGGGTAGCCGCGCTCCCAGAAGCCTTTGAGATCGCCGGTGACTTGCCACGGGCGTTGGTTTGGGGCGAGGAGGTGGACTAGCAGATTGACTTTGCCGTTGGCTATTTTGGGTAGCTCGGTGACATCGTAGAGGTGCTGCATTTTCATGGCGATCCATGGCTCGGCGTCGATTTTGTATTTCACCTTGGCCGTTTTACCATTGGAGATTTTCACCTCGGTGGGGGCGTAGGCGTCTAGCACGGATTTCTGCGGAGCGGAGAGCCATTTTGAAAGTACCGGCAGCACTTCGCGGTTTTTAATGTCTTTGTAGGACTTCGCTCCTTGGCAGACTTCTTCGATCACCAACTGATGATCGTCTTCGCTGAATCCGGGCAGCTCCATCTCCGGCATCCAGTTTGTTAGGTTCACTAATCGGGCGATCCATTGCTCCACAAACTTATCCCATTTGTTGAGTTTTAACTCACCGCTGACCACGCGCTCGGCGAGCAGGTGGGCGGCTTGGTCGAGAGGTGGCTCGCCGCCTTCTTTGGAGGTCAGAACGAGGTCACGGAAACGGGTCTCGCTGAGGTTGAGGACTCGGCGTGATACCGGATCGTAGCTCGCGCCGCGATGATCTGAAAAGTCGTCGGGGAACTGTGTTTGCAGATCTTTGAGGGAAATTTTGGTGCAGCGGTTCAGATAAACGGAGACCTCCTTGCCCTCGACCTCGGTCATTTCGGCGGCGACAAATGCCTCCGCGCCCTTGGCCACGCTTTCGGCATCGATCTTGCCTTTGCGGTTTCCTACGACTCGGCATGAGAGTGTGGCTTCGCCGAGCTGGGCGGCAAGCCGATCGCTGAGGGCGGCGAGAACCGCGCGACTAACAGCTTGCTGGTTGAACTCCTGGGCACGTGGCGGTTTCCAATCGATTCCTGCTCTGGTTGCTAATTTCTCTAACTGACTCAGTGACTTTTCAAGCTCACGTGCGCCGCGAGCCATGATACCGTAGTCACCACAGCGACGGGGATCGTAACGCATATCGCGAGCCACGTTGAACGCACGCCACTCGGCTGCGAAATCGGTTAGGTCATTATCGTCTGAAAATTCTTTCGGTCCCCCCTTCCCTCTGAGAAATACACCTTCGCTCTGCACGGCGGCGGCGATGAATCCGGCTTCGGCTACGCAATCGTATTGCTGACCGGCTAACAGGAGCCGGGCGTAACGTGGGTGCAGGGGGAAACGAGCCATAGCCTGACCTTGCTCGGTAATCTCATCGAGGGCGTCCAGTGCGCCTAGATGGTGAAGTAATTTGTTAGCCACCTCCAGTGCATGCTCATCCGGTTTTTCCAACCAGCGGAAATCCGCCACGTCCTCCACGCCTGCTGCCTTCAGTGAAAGCACTACCTCGGCGAGGTCCACGCGTTTGATTTCGGGCAGCTCAAAGGCGTCCCTGCGGCCGTGATCGTTTTCACTCCACAGGCGCAGACATTTTCCTGGGGCGGTTCGGCCAGCTCGGCCAGCACGCTGGTCGGCTGAGGCACGGGAGATTTTCTCGATCATCAAGGTATCGATTCCACGCACGGCATCGTAGCGAGCCACGCGCGCCAGTCCGGCATCGATGACGGTGCAGACGCCGTCGATGGTGAGAGAAGTTTCCGCCACATTGGTCGAGACGATAATCCGCGGACTCCCGTTCGGCGCCACCGCCTCGTCCTGAAGCTTCGGAGACAGACCGCTGTAAAGTGGACAAACTTTCCACCCACGCGACCACGATGCCCGCTCGACGATTTCCACCGTCCGCCGAATTTCATGCACGCCCGGAAGGAAGACCAAGATGTGCCCCGTGTCATCGCGCCCCAGCTCCTGCTTGATGGCCGCTGCAGCATGATCCCACAGCCCTTGACGAGGCCCGTTGCCACCACGTTGCACGGTCTGACTAACAGCCTGATACTTGATTTCCACAGGAAACATCCGCCCCTCCGCCTCCAGCACATCACAGGGGTGGAGATACTCGCGCAGGCCTCCAGTTTCGAGAGTGGCGGACATGACCACCAGTTTAAGGTCCTTGCGCACTCCCTCTTGTAAATCCAAACATCTCGCCAATGCCACGTCACTGGCGATGCGGCGTTCGTGAAACTCATCGAAGACCACCGCCCCCACTCCCGGAAGCTCGGCATTTTCCTGCAACCATCGCTGCAAGACGCCGTCGGTCACATAGACGATGCGCGTGTTCTTACCCATGTTATTTTCAAAACGCACCACGTGGCCAACTTCGCCACCCGGTTTCACACCTCGTAATGCCGCGACGTGTCTGGCTAACAGCCGCGCCGCAATGCGCCTCGGCTGCACCACCACGATCAGACCTTCCACCCCACCATCTAACAACATCGGAGGAACGCAGGTGGATTTTCCGGAACCGGTAGGAGCGCGTAGCAGCACTCGGCCAGAGGACTTGACGGCCTCGACAAGTTTCGTTCGCAGAGAATGCACTGGTAATTCGATCATCTAACCTGGCTTGTAAAATTTCTGATAGGACTTCGGTGACATTCCCATCAATTTGGTGAATGCCCTTGTGAAATTGGCATGCTCTTCGTATCCGAGACTGGTGGCAATCTCATTCACCTGCATCTCCGTATTGATTAACCAATCACATGCAGCGGTCATTTTCACTTGTAGAATAAACTGACGCGGCGTGGTGTTCATGTGTTCGCGGAATAGTCGTTCCAGCGTGCTTATCGACATCGATACCGCTTGAGCCAGATCTGAGATTCGAACTCCCTTCTCAAGGTTCTCATGAATCGCAGCCACGATCACCGCCAGTTTGCGCTGTCCTCCAGGCATCGGCAGACCTTCGTTGTAGCCCATCTTACGTGAAATACCCGCCGTGCCCACCCAGTGGCCATCGATATCTTGCAGTGGGATTTTACTCGTCGCCCGCCACTCCACGCCGCCCATTCTGTTAGGAACGAGTTCCGACTTATTCAGCTTGGGAGTGCGTGACGCCAGCACCTGCTCGTCACCGCGCTGGAACACCTCAGCAAGTGCCGGGGGAAAAATATCTTCGTCTTTGAGTCCCAGCACCTGATCCTCACGCATCGCCGCCACATCATGGCAAAACACTTTATTCACGTAAACGAATCTACCATCCGCATCTTTGATCCAGAAAATCACATCCGGCAAAGCTTGGAAAAGTGCCGGAGCGATCTGCCCAGGCATTAAATTTGCCGTAAAGCCTTTGAATCCTAGCTCTGGGTGCGCGTCCACGCTCAGATTCTGCTCAGCCCCTATGAATTAGCAATGACGAAATATGATAACCTCTTGACGTTTGAAACCATAGACATTTGCGGCAACTCAATGAGAGTATATCCAAGTCATCATGAATCCACTTCATTCCATTTCCGCCTCAGCGGTTTTAGCCACCCTCGCCGTTCTAGGTTCGGCGCCGGCTCAGAATCAACCGATCTACCAATCAGATTATCTGGGTAAGGAGCAGGCAATGAAGTCGATTCAGGTGCCGGAAGGCTACAAGCTGGAACTTGTGCTCAGTGACCCGGAAATCAAGGAGCCCGTCTGGGCCGTCTGGGATGGCAACGGAGTTATGTATGTCGCCGAAATGCGCACCTACATGCAGGATGCCGACGCCACAGGTGAAAACAAACCCATCTCTCGCATTTCACGCCATGAGGACACCGATGGTGATGGTGTCTATGACAAGCACAGTGTCTTTGTGGATAATCTGCTGCTACCTCGAATGATCCTCCCGCTTGATGACCGCCTGATGGTCGGAGTCACCAATTCACTCGATCTCTGGACTTACCGCGATTCCGACGGCGATGGAGTGGCCGATGAAAAAATCAAAATCTACAATGGCGGCAGACGAGGCGGCAATATGGAGCACCAGCCCAGCGGACTGACTTGGGCTCTGGATAACTGGATCTACCTCACCTATGAATCCGTCCGCTACCGTTTCACCGACGGCAAACTCGTCAAAGAAAAGATCCCCAGCGGCAACGGCCAGTGGGGACTCACCCAAGACGATGACGGTCGACTCTACTACTCCCGTGCCGGAGGTGAAAATCCAGCCCTCGCCTTTCACCAAAATCCACAATACGGATCAATCGGCATTAAAGGTGAACTCGATACCAATTTCAAAAAGGTCTTCCCCATCGCACAAGCTCCCGATTTCCAAGGTGGCCCACGCCGAGTCAATCCGGATGGCTCTCTCAATTATTTCACCGGCTGCGCTGGGCAAGAAATCTTCCGTGGCGACCAACTCCCCTCCGACCTCTACGGTGACCTACTGATCCCTGAACCTGTGGGACGCTTGATCCGACGTGCCAAAATCACCCGCAGCGATGGTATGAGTGTGCTCAGCAACGCCACCCCTGGCAGCGAGTTCATCCGCACCCGCGACGTGAATTTCCGCCCCGTGCAAACTACCACCGGTCCTGACGGCTGCCTCTACATAGTTGATATGCACCGCGGCATCATCCAACAAGGCAATTGGACCAAGCCAGGAAGCTACCTCCGGGGGATCATCGACAAGTGGGACTTGGCCAAAAACACTTCTCGCGGACGCATTTACCGCCTCGTTCACAAAGATCACAAACCTGGTCCACGTCCCAAGATGAACTCGGAGAAAACCGCTGACTTGGTCAAGTATCTGGATCACTCTAACGGCTGGTGGCGCGATACAGCCAAGCGCCTCATCATTCTGCGTGAAGACCGCGAGTCGGTTGCCCCTTTGCTAGAGTCCATCGCACTGAATCAAAAACTCAAAACCCAGACTCGCATCACCGCGCTGTGGACTCTCGATGGTATGTCGGGCGTGAAACCTGAGCTACTTGCCAAACTTCTGGCAGACTCCGAGTATCGCATCCTCACCAATGCCATCCGTGTCAGTGAAACATGGATTAAGAAAGGCGACCCAACAGTCGTCGCTGCGATCAAAAAACTGGCAAACACCACCCATGCCGAAATCGGCATCCAGTTACTGAACTCCATCCACTATTGCGGAAATCCTGAAAGTCTCAGCTCTGCTAGTGAAGAGATCATGAGCAAGCACGGGCAACTACCGGCGATGCGTGCCAACATTTCCTTTCGTAAAAAACAGAATAAACCTGCGCCAAAAACCAAAGGAGGTAAAAAAGCGGACAAGCTTTTAACCCGGGCTCTCCAAAATGGGCAAGAAATCTACACTCAGCTCTGCATCGAATGTCATGGTGAAAACGGCCGAGGCACGCCCATGGCTGGACAAGACGATGTGGTTCTGGCCCCGGCTCTCAACTCAAAGCGAGTTATCGGCTCCGGTGACACGCTGATTCGCATTCTGCTTCACGGCTTGCAAGGCCCCATCGATGGGAAAACATACGCCGCAGGCATCATGCCTCCCCAATCCTCTAACAATGATCAATGGATTGCAGACGTCGCTACTTATGTGCGCAGTAGCTTTGGCAACAAAGCCACGATGATCACCCCGGACTTCGTTGCCAATATTCGCCGCATTGATGCTGCCCGTAAGGAGATGTGGACTCAGAAAGAATTGGTCGCGCTCGAGCCCAAGGAACTCACCAACCGAAAATCTTGGAAATTGAGTGCCAGTCACGGAGAAAGTTCATTGGTCAACGCCGTAGATGGGGATCCGAAATCGCGCTACACCACTTCCAAGAAAATGATCCCCGGTATGTGGCTTCAGATCGAACTTCCCAGTGCAGTCGATATTGAACGTGTTGTGATGAGTCACAAGGGATCGGATAAAGATTTTCCCGATAAATTTATCGTCGGCTTTTCCCTTGATGGTAAAACTTGGAAAAACAGCAAACCTCAGTCCGGCACTCCGTCCGTTTCAAGTTTCAGCACGTCACCCACGAAAGCACGCTACATCCGCATCAAGCAACTTGGCACCAGCAAATCCTACTACTGGTCGATCCATGAGCTGCAACTCTTTGGCAAATAATAAATCTAACATTCCAAACTAACAAAACATGCACTTCCCAGACATCCCAACCATTCAATACGAAGGAACATCCACCACCAATCCACTTGCCTTCCGTCACTACAATCCAGACGAAAAAGTAGGCGATAAAACCATGCGCGAGCACCTCCGCTTCGGAGCCGCCTACTGGCACGTCATGCGCAACGAACTTGGCGATCCCTTCGGCGCAGGCACAGCACTGATGCCATGGGACGATGGCTCCGAATCACTTCAGAACGCGCTGAACCGCGTCCCTGTTTTCTTCGAGTTCCTTGAGAAGACCCAGATCGACTATTACTGCTTCCACGATCGCGACATCGCTCCTGAAGGTGCCACACTCACCGAGACTCACAAGAACCTCGAGCGTGTAGTCGACGAATTGGAAAAATTCCAGAAAGAGACCGGCAAAAAACTCCTCTGGGGCACCGCCTGCCTGTTCTCCCACCCACGCTACGCCCAGGGTGCAGCCACCTCACCTAGCGCCGATGTTTTTGCCTACGGCGCTTCGCAAATCAAACACGCGCTCGAAGCCACCCACCGTCTCGGTGGCGAAGGCTACACCTTCTGGGGCGGCCGTGAAGGTTATGCCACGCTAATAAATACCGACATGAAGCGCGAGCTCGACCACCTCGCAGCCATGCTCCACCTCGCCGTGGATCACGCCAAGAAGATCGGCTACACAGGTCAGTTCTACATCGAGCCGAAACCTCGCGAACCGTCTACCCACCAGTATGATTCCGACTCCGCAGCCTGTCTCAATTTCCTCCGTGAGTATGACTTGTTAGATCACTTCAAACTCAACATCGAAACCAACCACGCCACCCTCGCCGGTCACACCATGGAGCACGAACTCGATGTCGCCATCGGAGCCAATGCGCTCGGCAGCATCGATGCCAACCGCGGCGATGAACTCATCGGCTGGGATACCGACCAATTCCCTACCAATGTCTACGACACCGCCCAAGTGATGGTCCGCGTTCTGAAAATGGGCGGCTTCAAAACTGGAGGACTGAACTTCGATGCCAAGCGTCGCCGTGAGTCCCACGAGCCGGAAGATCTCTTCCACGCTCACATCGGCGGCATGGACGCATTCGCCCGTGGACTGAAGATCGCGCACAAGATTATTTCAGACGGTCGCCTCGATGAGTTTGTTAAAAACCGCTACGCCTCCTACGACTCAGGTATCGGAGCACAAATCGAATCCGGCTCCACCAGCCTTGATGACCTCGATGCCCACGCGCAAAACATATCAGCCCCTACACTGTCAAGCGGAAGGCAGGAAATGCTCGAAAATATTTTGAATGATTATCTGGTCTAAACTAAAGAATTCATCTAGAAAACCCCCTCATTTCAAATCAACGAGATACCAACATGAATAATGATTTAACGGATAAACAGAAGAGCCTGTTATTTTGGGCTAGTTTTATATCACTCGCGGCTGCGGGCTTCGGCTTTGCTTTCCGTATTGCCCACATGGGTAGTTACGGCGAGGAATTCGGCCTTACTGGTCTTCAGGTCGGAATCATCGCTGGCTCGTGCTTCTGGCCAATTGCCATTACCATGATTCTGTTCAGCCTTGTTGTCGATAAAACAGGATACAAAGTTCCAATGTTTATCGCTGCAGCCCTTCAGGCTATCTCGGGTATCGGTACATGCATGGCATCAGGTTATGGTGGCCTTCTCGCAGCCGCCATCTGTGCAGGACTTGGACACGGTATCATCGAGGCGGTAATCAACCCTGCCTGTGCTGCTGTTTATCCTAAGCAGAAAACGAAGATGCTTACCATTCTCCACGCATCGTGGCCTGCTGGGATTGTAACAGGAACTCTTCTCATCATGCTGATTGATGGAACAACTGGAGGCATTAGCTGGAGAATTCACGCTCTCTGGATCGTAGTTCCTGCGGTTGTTTATGGACTCATGTATGCTCCATGTAAGTTCCCTGTGGACGAGCGTGTTAAGGCAGGCGTTCCATTCATGGACATGCTCAAGCAAGTCGGCTTCCTAGGAGCCTCACTTGCAGCATTCATGCTCATCTATCAAATTGGAGGTGAAGTTCTCTCCGGCGTATTCGGACTATACGAGAAACCCGCACCGAAACCATGGTTCTTCGGGTGTTTAATTGGAGGTCTTGCAGTTGGTGCCATTTTCGGAGCGATTACTAAGTCACTTGGTAAACCTTTGTTCTTCTTCCTCTGTCTACTCATGATTCCGGTCGCAACAGCGGAGCTTTCTACCGACAACTGGATCAAGCAACTCATGACCCCGGTAATGGAGGGAGACCTTGGTATCAGTGCAAGCTGGGCGATCGTATTTTCAGCTGGCGTCATGCTCGTACTTCGCCTTTTCGCTGGTAGTATTCTCCAGATTGCCAGTCCACCAGTAATCATGGCAGTGAGTGGAATTCTTTCCGCAAGCGCGCTCTACTGGCTTGGCTCGAGTGCTTCAGGAATCCTTGTTCTTGTTGCATTCACGATCTATGCCGTGGGTCAAACATACTACTGGCCATGTATTTTGGGATTCGTAGCTGAACGTTATCCAAAGGGTGGTGCATTAACACTCAACACAGTTTCCGCAATGGGTCTCCTATCCCTAGGCATGATCGGCAACCCGATTCTCGGAGTCGCTCAAGACAAATCAATCTACAAACAAAGCCAGGAAAAAGCACCTGAACTTGTTGAGTCAGCATCAAAAGACTCACCGTTCCTCTGGATGACTAACGAGGTGATCGACACCAATCAATTCGCCGCAATTGGGGCGAGCAAGATCGAAGGGCAAGGTGAAGCTATCTACACAGCCCTCCAGCCAGTCATCGAAAGTAACGACGAGCTCAAGGAACAATATGCCGAACTCAAAACTAGCGATGATGCCGATGTAAAGGCCATCGAGACATATAGTTTCACCAAGAAAGCAGCCGCCAAGGACGAGGCTCTCAACGAGACCCTCACAGCAAGTATTCCTGCAACGGCCAAAGCCGGGCTCACTGCATACTCAGATATGGTCACACTTCATGGAGACATGAAAACCAAGTCTGGTCGTGATGTGCTCAAATTCGCTGCATGGTTCCCCTTCATTCTTGTGATTGCCTTCGGAGCAATTGCTCTATGGTTCCGTGCCAAGGGAGGCTACAAGCCAGTAGAGCTACATGAAGATGTTGTTGATGAAGCTGCCGAATTCTAACTAACTACCCAATCACGAAACGGGGCTAGGGATCACCTCCCCAGCCCCGTTTTTTTCACCTTAAATTCAACTTTTTAAACTTACCAATATTATGTCCCGTCCAGTCACTCTCTTCACCGGCCAATGGGCCGATCTCTCGCTTGCCGATCTCCTGCCCAAAGTTAAAGAAATGGGTTACGATGGCGTTGAACTCGCCTGCTGGGGCGATCACTTCGATGTCGATGCTGCTCTCGCTGACGACGACTACGTCGTTGATAAATGGAAACTTCTGAACTCCCACGGTCTCGATTGCTACGCCATTTCCAACCACCTCGTAGGCCAAGCGATCTGCGATAAAGTGGACTCACGCCACCTGTCGATTGTCCCGCCAAGTGTCGCTGGTGACGGTGATCCGGAGGGTGTCAGCGAGCGCGCCGCAGAGCACATGGCAAATGCGGCACGTGCTTGTCGTAAGTTCATGGATGCCCGTCCTGGAGGCCAACACCCGATCACTCCTGCGGTCAACGGCTTTACCGGATCATCCATCTGGCATGCGCTCTACTCATTCCCCCCAACATCCCAAGAATACCTCCAAGCTGGATTCGATGATTTCGCCGAGCGCTTCATCCCGATCCTCGATGTGTTCGAAGAGGTCGATGTCAACTTTGGGCTCGAAGTTCACCCCACGGAAATCGCCTTCGACCTCGTTTCCACCCAACGCGCCATCGAGGCCGTGAAAGGTCATAAACGCTTTGGATTTAACTACGATCCATCGCACCTAGGCTATCAGGGAGTCGATTACATCAAATTCATCCACACCTTCTCCGAGCGCATTTACCACGTTCACATGAAAGACGTCTGGTGGGGCCACGGTGATGGCTCCGTGGGCGTCTTCGGTGGCCATACCGAGTTCGGTGATCCACGCCGCTTCTGGGACTTCCGCTCAGTAGGCCGCGGTGACATCAACTTCGAAGAAATCATCATCGCACTCACAGATACAGGCTACGAAGGCCCACTTTCAGTTGAATGGGAAGACGGCCGCATGGATCGATTCCACGGCGCCGCCGAGTCCTGCGCCTTTGTCAAAGACCTCGACTTCCCTCGCAATAGTGGCGGAAAATTTGACGCCGTATTTGATAACAGCAACCGGTAGATCCTTCTGAAAAATAATAACATGAACCCTACTCAAAAAGTCCGCATGGGCATGATCGGCGGTGGCCGTGGTGCCTTCATTGGTGCCGTGCACCGCATCGCCGCAGCCATCGATCAGCAGATCGAACTCGTCTGTGGTGCATTCTCGTCAGATCCTCAACGCTCGAAAGACTCCGGTGCCGATCTCTTCCTGCCTGCCGACCGTTGTTACGGTACATACGAGGAGATGATTGAAAAGGAAAGCGCCCTGCCTGAAAACGAGCGCATGCAATTTGTCGCCATCGTCACACCCAACCACGTCCACTTCCCTGCCGCCAAGGCTGCTCTGGAAGCAGGCTTCCATGTGCTCTGTGATAAGCCGGCCACCCTTGATCTTGCCGAAGCCAAACAGCTGAAGCCGATCATTGAAAAATCCGGTAAACTCTTCGGCCTCACACACACCTACACCGGCTATCCGATGGTGAAACAAGCACGTCACCTCGTGGCCGAAGGTCATCTCGGTGAGATCCGCAAGATCGTAGTCGAATACCCACAAGGCTGGCTGGCCGATGCCATTGAGTCTGAGGACCAGAAACAAGCCGCATGGCGTACTGATCCTACCAAGTCCGGCGCTGCTGGTTGCATGGGCGACATCGGCACCCACGCAGAAAACCTCGCCGAGGTCATTTCAGGTCTGCATATTTCCGAACTCGCCGCCGACCTAACAGCATTCGTTCCCGGTCGCCGACTTGATGACGACGGCAACGTGCTGCTCCGCTTCGAAGGTGGAGCCAAAGGTGTGTTAACTGCATCACAAATCGCCGTCGGTGAAGAAAACAATCTCAGCATCCGAATCTGGGGAACCAAAGCCGGACTGGAGTGGCATCAGAACGAGCCAAACACTTTGTTGGTCAAATACAACGACCGCCCCACCGAGATTTACCGCACGGGTCACGACTACCTTTGCGATGCTGCCAAAGCCGGCACCCGCACCCCTCCTGCTCACCCAGAGGGATACTTGGAAGCCTTTGCCAATCTCTACCAAAATTTCGCCAGCCACATTCGCGCCGTCGAAGCCGGTGAAACTCCGTCAGAGATTGCCACCGATTACCCGGGCATTGACGATGGCATTCGCGGCATGGCCTTCATTGAGGCCGTGGTGGCCTCTAGTGCCAAAAATGCGGCTTGGACGAGCTTGGATGTCTAAATTAGAGACTGTCCGCGTTCAGCTCAGCTAACAGATCACGGCCAGCGACTTGGCCTAACATCTCAAGCTCAGCAGCCAGAACTTCACGCGCCGGCCGACCGGACTTATCTGGTCGGCCGCAGTGTGTACAGGAAGCAAATCCAGGATACCCGTCGGCTTTCTGAGGATCATTATCCGGGGAAACCAGAGTCACTAGTGGGCGCGATCTCTCACGGTTCGCAGACTGGATCACAATCGGATGAATCCAGCAGGTCAGTGGTTTATCAAACCAAGGCTCCCTACCCTGCTCCATTGAAAGCCGCTGAATTCCACAGCGGCCTTGTCGGTCCAGAAAGACACATCGGGTCTTAGGAAAATGGCTTGGAAAATCAACCGCCAGTTCACCCTCATCCGCCTCACGTGTGGCGGTCTTTAACGATCTTCCCTCACGCGCGGAGGCAATAGGCTCTTCCGGCAAAGTCAGTCCGTAGGTCGCAAACGCGTCAGCATTCTCTGCCAGTAGCGCCTTGATGCCTCCAGCTTCTTCCTGCGAAAGATACACGCCATCATGGCAGCAAGTCGCCCGACACAGTGAAAGCTCACATGGTCGCACCATCTGCTCAAAGGCATCATGATCCAGTAGCGCCTCACGCACCTGCTCACGCAAAACCTCCGCCGTTTTCTGGTAAGCCGTCACTGCCATTGCAGCGCCATTATCTCTGAACGGCCATTCTTCCGCACTAATTTATTTTCACTATTTGGCATTTAGAATTTGGAACTTAATGCTTAGAATTTCCTCCATGGCCCTCCCACTTAAACGCAGCGAAGTCATCTGCTGGTATGACCTCCAGTATCGCTGGGCAAAGCGCAGCACCGATCGCTTCACCGAAGTCCGCATCGAGCTCAACGAATTTCCCGATGGCCAGATGATCATCGCGCAGTGCCCCCGTATTTTCAGACCTGACATGGTGGAAACCATTATCGAAGACGGCCGCGCCATGGGCTGGAAACCTGAAGAGGCCGGTGAGCCCCTGACGGTGCGGCTCACCAAGCGGGGCTTGAGCAAGATGGATTAATCCTCCCACCCCATCACCTCAGCGAGTTCCTTTTTCACTTGCTGACTGACGCGGTATTCATAGCGACTAAACCCCGGCTCCTCCGCACTCGGCATGAAGTCGGTGTCTTGGCTCACCCAGTGGTATTCTTGCTGATGATACACGGATACCAAGACGGCCATGATAAACGCGGCCAGTGCGTAGGGCATAACTAACAACCTGGAAACCAGCACCCGCTTGAGTGCGAGATCTCGCTTCCCAAAATTCGCCATCACCGCTCTGGCGAGCAGCCACAAAGCACAGATTGCCACGCATGCCAAGGCGCTCCACATCACGAATGTTAACTGATCCACATCCTCCGGCATGAAACCAAAACAAGGCAGGGCAACGATCACAAGAAGCACCCACAGCCACGCCCATGACTGCCCCCTAACACCAAAACCTAACATTCCAGCACGCTTACCGAGTCTCCAGCGTGTGATCATCAGTGGCAGCACGAGCATCAGGACGAACATGCATAGAAACTGCCCCAAAGCAGGAATTCCCACGTAAAATAGCAATGCGTGATGAGTGACCGACCACGGAGAATAGCGATTGATCAGCCAATAATAAGCTAAAGGTGCAAGAACTCCACCCGCCATGATCCACAACAGATCCACCGGCTTCGCGAGTGCCATGAGTCGGGTAGAGAGCTTTCCAACAACTCGACCGTATCTAAAGCGGTAGACATATACCCCCGCTGCAACAATCAGCATCAGCAGCCACGCTGAAGCGCTCAGCATCCTGCCGAAAAAGGCATGATCGACCATACGGCCGGGTTTCAAATGTACATCCCCTACTTCATCTGGGAAATCCACTTGCCGGTCGATCATAGGCATTCCCATGACCTGCAACATGCCACCTTTCTTCTCGAGTATGTTAAAACTCTCAGTTTCTTTGGAACGCTCGTTTCGCAGTTCCTTACGAGTTTTAGCGTCTTCATCGAGCTCGGTGAAACGCTTGGCCACTTCAGGCATATCACACTCGAGAGCCGCTTTGGCAAACGTTTCCAAAGACCCCTCCACCCACGCTCTCGCAATCAGGGCATCTATCAAGGTCACCGTATCGGCATTCAATCGTCTACCAGTTATCTCCCAAGCTGAGATCAGCTTTTTTAGGCCCTCTGCGTCTTTTTCCTGACCACAACGGGATGCCTCAGCTCTCACCACTCGGTGGAGTCCGAAAACACGGAAGACATGACTTGGCATCGCCGCCATGTAAGCGATGGGTTTCAGTCGCGTTACGAAATCCCCACCTTGGGGTAACAAAGAAATCCGCTTCTTGAATAAACCCAACTGGTGGGATTCATACTGTGGCATTGATGCCGATCGATACAGCCCCGCCAGAGCCTCCTTAAAATTCGCTTCATCGATGACCTCATACTCAACCAACGGCTTTTTCACAGGAGCTGTGTTCTCTCTCGCTCTTGCTTTAGGCGTCATCCGTTTACCTCGACCACCTCGCGGATTGCTGGCCGGTTTGGCCCTTGGCTTTTTCTGGACTGTATCTTTCGAGGTTACCCCCGCGAGCACGAGCGAATACCACCCGTTGTCTGGATCAATCTCATTGGCCTGTTTCAAAAAGTCGGCTGGCAGAATTCCAGTATCCTCATGATAGGCCATCGCATACTCGATGAAATACGCCGGATTCTCAGGTTCCATGGCCCAGAGACCATGCATTTGCTGACTTCTGGTAGAATATCGCGTATCGCCATAGAGGATGATCTTTTCTTCGCGGCTAAGTTCAGTCCCCCATGTTGCTTGGTCAGAAGGCCCTGATCCGATCATGGATGAACCGCCCATGCCTGGGATGAAAATGTATGATCGATCTTCAATGGTCTGTTTGCCATCGCTGATCACAATCCAGAGCCCGATCAGCAGCGTCAGCCCGTAAAAACTCCAGCGTAACCATTGCCTGGTGACCTGACTTTTTTCCAAGTCCGCAATCGCGGGCTCCAATGCGTCCGACGCTTGCATCTCATTGTCCAACAACTCAAACGCCCGATATCGTGCTTCTTCATCCTCGCCGAAGTCCTGCGTGGCTACGTCTTTGAATCTCTGCTCGGAGTTGCTCATGGCCGCTATGTATAAAGAGTCTCTGGAGCGTGACAAGATTGTGCATAAAAAAACGCCGCCGAAGGTTTCCCTCCGGCGGCGTGATAATTTTAGTTAGGTCTTAGGCGACCAGGAGATTACTCCTTGTCGTCTTCAGCGCTTGGGCTCCACTCCTCGGCACCTCCGGTGGAGGCGAGGTTGAATGCCTGCTCAAGACCGACGAGGTCACCAGACGGACGCAGGGTCTCGAAGCTGGCGGACTCTTTCTCGAGTTGCTCTGGATCGTAGTTGACGGCTTTGATGGAGAGACCGATGCGGCGCTCCACTTTGTCCACCTTGATAACACGGGCTTCGATTTCGTCGCCCACCTTGATGACGTCCTTGACCTTCTCCACGTGACCTTCAGCAAGCTGAGAGATGTGGATGAGACCATCGATGTCGTTCTCGAGGTTAACGAATGCGCCGAAGCTTGCGATCTTGGCCACTTGACCTTTAACGAGATCGCCGACTTTGAAGTCGCCTTCGATTTCTGACCATGGGTCACCGTCAAGCTGCTTGACGCCAAGGGAAACACGCTGGTTTTCCTTGTCGATGCTGAGCACGATGGCTTCCACTTCGTCGCCCTTCTTGAGGATCTCGGAAGGGTGGTTGATCTTGCGGGTCCAAGAGAGATCGGACACGTGGATCATACCGTCGATACCTTCTTCCATTCCCAGGAACGCGCCGTAAGGAGTGAGGTTGCGCACCTCGCCTTTGACCTTGGTTCCGATTGGGTACTTCTGCTCGAGAACGTCCCATGGGTTTTCGTCCATCTGGCGGACACCGAGGGAGATCTTCTGCTCTTCGATGCTGATTCCAAGAACGACTGCCTTGATTTCCTGATCGATTTCGAGCACGTCGCTTGGACGGTTGATACGCTTGACCCAAGAGAGTTCGGAAACGTGAACGAGGCCTTCGACGCCGCTCTCCATTTCGATGAATGCACCGTAAGGAAGAAGCTTGGTGACTTTTCCGGTAACTTCGGTACCGATTGGGTAACGAGCTTCGATGTCTTCCCATGGGTTGTCCTCCATTTGCTTGAGGCCGAGGGAAACACGCTCTTTCTCACGATCAACGTCGAGAATGAGAACTTCCACGGTCTGGCCGATGTGGACCAGTGCGGATGGGTGGGAAATACGTCCCCAGCTCATGTCGGTGACGTGAAGCAGGCCGTCCATGCCTTGAAGATCGACGAACGCACCGAAGTCGGTGATGTTCTTGACCTGACCTTCCACCTTGTCGCCAACTTTGACGGACTGGAGGAAGAGCTGACGTTGCTCAGCGCGCTCGCTTTCGATCACTTCGCGGCGGGAAAGAACGATGTTCTTGCGCTCGTCGTTGACCTTGACGATCTTAAATTCGTAAACCTTGCCAACGTATTCGTTGAGGTCTTTTGGTGGGATGATGTCGACTTGTGAGCCGGGAAGGAAGGCTTCGACACCGACGTTGACCATGAGGCCACCTTTGACGGCGCTCTTGATCTTGCCTTTGACGAGTCCACCGTCGTGGTAAACACCGACGATTTTTTCCCAGTTCTTACGGTGTGCGGCTTTCTCCTTGGAGAGCACGACCATACCTTCGTCGTTTTCGAGTTTCATCAGAAGGACTTCGCACTCATCGCCTACTTCGATTTCCTCGTCTTCAAATTCGGCAGCTGGGATAGCTCCTTCGGATTTGTAACCGATGTCCACGAGGACAACTTGAGGTTTGATGGCAATGATGGTTCCGTTGACAACGGATCCCTCTTCGAATACGCGGAACTTTGAGTCGATCAAAGATTCCAGTTCTGCAGTAGCAGTCATTTGTTTTGTTTTTGGGTTAAGGTTAGGTTCCTTGGTTAATTTCTTTCCATTGAACTTCCAGTTTCACATTGGCCATTTTACCGGCCGTGTCACCAGAAGGTGTTGCCCCATTATGTCCTACAGATACGGGGCGCCAATCCGCAGGACGAAAGAAAATCAGAGGCGGGAAGTTACTAGAAACCCCCGGTTTGGCAAGAAGAATAGGACTATTTCAGCCCCACCGAAAAAACACGCAAATCGTTCTTAGTCTGCGACTTACACAACAATCAACCTATTCAGAGAGATTGACATCGCGGATCAGAGACATGCGAATCCTTGTTTTTACGCCTTTTCCACGCCGTTCGTGCACTGCTGTCTGGATTCTCTTGGCCAATGCAGGAGGTGGAAAATCAGGCCCTTCGAGGTGAATTTCAACCCAACCTCCTGAGTTCCCTTTACGATTCAATTTCGCGGAAATGAGCCGGTAATCACCCGCCTGTGGCAGGTCTTTGTCCTGGAGTATCTCGGTCAGAGTTTTCTCGATCGGGCTTGTCTTCGACGCCTTACTGATCAGCACGGATGCCAGTGGAACTGTTAGTCCGGCACATATCAATGCCAACACGATCGCAAGGCGCTGAGCCCAGAGCTGGGCTGCATCCTTCTTCCCGCGCACACCCGCAAGCAGGAAATTCAACGACGAACCTAACACAATAGCAACCACGTTGGTGCCGAAGAGCAGTGCCGCACCTTTGGCCGTGTGCTGCTCGTTCAGGGCTAAACAGATTCCCGTGGTAGCAATTGGAGGAACCAGGGCTGCGGCAATTGCCACCCCAGCAAGGGCACTGCTGAGCTTGGGTCGAGCCAAGCAATAGGATGCTGCGATACCGGAAATGAAAGCGACACCAAGATCTAACAAGGTAGGTTCACCCCTAGCCATCAACTCACCGGTGAGACCCATGCCGATGCTGCGAGCTCCGAAGCCCAGAGCGACACCGATCAAGAGAGCCGATAAGAAACCTAACACCACAGCCTTTTGACACTGTCTCCATAGCGGCCAGTTTCCCTGCACCACAGCAAGACCGCCTCCAAGCAGCGGTGTCATCAAAGGTGCCACCAGCATGGCTCCTATCACGACGGCAGCACTGTCCGCTAACAGACCCAGACCCGCAATCGCAGTGGCCAAAATCATTAAGACCGCGAAATCGAAACTCCAGCGCGCCTTGCCTTCAATCTCGGTGAAGAGCAGAATCCGCTCGTCGCGCTCAAGCTGAGGCACGTTCAGACTGAGCAATTGTCCCATTTTCTCACGAACGCGGTGTCCCATCGGGCGCGCAGCACGGATGACACCCACACTCATACCCTCGTCGCCTTTCATCAGCCGCTCTGGCACGGTGCCGAATAGTTTCCGTCTTAGAGTTCCCCCACCAGCGGCACCGATCAACAACAGACCATATTGCCCGCTTTTGATCTCAGTTTTAATGGCGTCAGAGACGCTATCAGAGAGTGCTACCTTTGGGTTGATTTGACTCGTGGAAACACCTGCACGAGCCACGGCCCGATTAAGGTGCTCGCGCCCTACTTCGAGCGAGAGGTCATCGGTGTCGGACTCGACGTAAAAAGCGGTCGCATCATTCCCCGCCATTTTAGCCGCCAACCTCATGCCGAAACGCGAGTGACTACCGCCGGCACAGGGGACTAAAATCGAGGGGGATGTGTTCTCCTCAATATTGAAACTGCCCAAGCGTAGAACCAGCACCGCGCAATGCGCGTCATCGAGAATTTCACGTGCGAGCTTGCCGGTCATCGAGCCGTCTCGGGCCGAGTCGTGACGGCCGACCACCATCAGATCAGGCGACATCCGACGCTCCACAGAAAGCGCCGTTTCATGTCGACTCAGGCAGTTCACTCGACACAGATTAATTTCCATGGCACCACAGTCCGTTAGAGCGTCTTCGATGTGCGTCCACTGTGGGTCCTTTTCCAGCAGAGTGGAGCCCCATGGCGACCATGTTAGATCGGACGCCTGCTGCTCAGTCCCACCGTGTTCGAGCCATAGTATATTGAGCGGACTGCCCAGTGCGCGGGCAATGCGGACACCCCAGCGCGTCATCGCAGCTGCCTCGGTATGTTTGCGGAGAAGGAGAAGCATGTCGGAGAATTACTTGCCGAATTTACGGTCGAGTTCGTTGAGGGAAATGTGGATCAAGGTCGGTCTACCATCTGGTGTGCAATAGGGCAAATCACAGGCAAACATCGAGGCTAACAGCGTATCAGCGTGATCGATCCGACAAGGTTCGCGCCGACCAACACGACGTGCAACACCTGCAGCAAATGCCTCGAAGGCCATCGCTTTTCCTCGCCGTGTCCCCACGGTTTCGTGAAGTTCATCCACCAGCTCTAGCAAGAATCCACGGATATCGGAGACCTTGAGAAAGGCTGGCAAACTGCTGACTTGAATGGTGCTCCCGCCGAAAGAATCAACCTGCATCCCTGCTTCGATGAAGTGTTCGGCATGGCGCAGTACGATGTCTGAATCCACTGCATCAAGTTCCAACAATTCAGGCACCAACAATCCTTGGGTATCAATACCCTCGCCACCAGTAGAGGCTAACAAATCTTCATAGACGATACGTTCACGAGCGGCAATCGGATCTAACAATACAACACCCTCCTCGCCTTCTAACACGACATACTTATCATGCAGCGGACCAATAATCCGGAAATCAGGCTGCTCGATGACTTTCTTCCCAGACGGAGCTGTCAGTTCTTGTTGTTTCTCTGCCTGATGTGGAAAACTTGGTCGCTCCGGTGGTAGCGACGGCACTGGTGTGGGATTATTTTTCACCGGCAACCTAACCGGAGTAGTATCTGAGCTAACATGTTCGATGGGTTCCGCCAGCTTGGGCTCTGGATCTGGCGTTGGCTGTATCTCGGGAACATCCCCAGCGAGAGATTTCTCCACAGCCTCCGCGATCAAATTGCGGACATCAAAGGGCCGGTGAAAACGAACCTCTTTCTTCGCCGGGTGAACGTTCACATCCACCAACGACGGTTCCATTTCCAACCACAACCAAGCAGCAGGGTGCGCGCCCTCGCCGATAGAACCGCGATATCCATCGCGCAGTGCACGTGAAATGGCTGGGTCTTCGATTGGACGGCCGTTCAGGAAAATATACTGTTGCCGCTTTCCTTTTCGCGCGAACTCGGAAGGAAGCAGATAACCACGCACAGCAAGTCCTGGCCCTTGTCGACGGTGAACTTCGATGAGCTGTCCAGCAGCCTCACGACCTGCCAGACTGGCGATGCGCACCCGCCAATCAGTGGCCGCCGGCAAATCGAATACCGTGCGACCGTCCTTGCTTAAGGTAAAACGCACCTCGGGAGTAGCCAGTGCATGCAGCCGAACTTGATGTTCGACGTGAGCGAACTCTGTGGTCTCCGCACGCAGGAATTTACGTCTCGCCGGCACGTTGAAAAAAATCTGTTTCACCTCGATGCACGTCCCTTCGGGAACACCAGCATCCCGAACATCGCGCAGAGTACCACCATCCACCTGAATTTCGGTGCCCGCCACGGTTCCTTTTTCGCGCGTGGTCATGCGGAAACGGGCGACGCTGGCTATGCTCGGAACCGCCTCCCCTCTGAATCCGAGAGTCATGATTGTGGCCAGCTGTTCGCTGCTACTGAGCTTGCTAGTGGCATGGCGTTCGAGCGAGAGCAATGCATCTTCGCGGCTCATACCACAGGCATCGTCAGTCACCCGAATCAATGCGGTGCCGCCGCGTTGGATATCCACAGTGACGTGTTTCGCTCCGGCATCGATACTGTTTTCAACCAGCTCCTTGACCACACTGGACGGGCGCTCGACCACCTCCCCTGCTGCCACTTGACTGGCTAGGGTGTCGTCGAGAATTTGGATCCGCGGCATAGCGATAAGGGATGGAAAAATCTTGGAAAGATTGGCTGGCTGTCGGATCGCATGCTGTTTAGGCTGCGTCAGCGCGAGGCCATGATGACTCCATGGCCCGACTTGCTGCAAGCTTTCATCACCTTCAATCCACCGTGCCCAGAGATCCACAGCCCACATTTATGGAGTCCATGGCGAACCGCCGACCTCCTTGGTTCTGGTGGCTGCTTATCTTGATTCTGGCATCCTGCTTCACCATCCTCACTTGGTCGTTGTGTATCAGTATTTTCAACCATCCTGAGGTTCCACGAAATTATGAAATCCTGCGTAAGTTAGGCCGTTTGCCCGAGCACAAGGCCTACACATCGCAGACAGCCCCCGAACACCCTGCCGGCTCAGCCTCCGTGCTGCGCAAGAGTTATCTGGAGTTTACTGACGAGGAGTTGGCGACACTTAACAACAGCCTGCTGCACAGCTACTTGACCAATTTCCGAGAAAACACCTTCTGCCAGTATTTGGAAGGTCACTACAAGGTAGTATCAGCGAGGAAGCTGACCAAGGATGATATTATCAGTCAAGGCTTTGCCGTACAGCTCCGCGCATACACTCAGCCTGACGAATACACCGAGCTCTCGCCCTACCCAGTGGTCGCAGAAATCATCTTCCCTACCCCATACGCTGACTCCTACAAAGGATACCACAAAGGCGACATGTTAGAGTTGGGGATCACTCCCCATTTCGCTTCGCTGCTGCATGTAGGCAAGGTTGTCAAAGAAGACGATGACACCATCGTGGTTGTCACCGCCGTGAGCTTGGCCAGCAAGCTGCGCCCACCTCACGAAGGCCCCTTCGATCTGGTTCCCCCGATGGATCTCAAATTGGACGCCGAATTTCCACTGTTTTCAGTCGAGGCCGCCACCTCCAGAGACACTGACGCATCGGGCAAATAGTCCTTTTTGCTGGCTCAATCTGCTCGCCGATACACTTGACAGCCAGACACATGGATGGCAGTGAGCGCGCATGTCTGACGATTTGAAAAACGACGACCTGACCGAGCGCCGTGAAACAATGGAAGAGGCCGATGTGCTTCTTATTGGTGGTGGTGTAATGAGCGCCACTCTCGGAGTGCTACTGCACCAGCTCGATCCGACACTGAAAATTCAAATCGTTGAAGCTCTCGCAGATGTTGCCCGCGAAAGTTCCAATCCATGGAACAATGCCGGCACCGGACACGCTGCGCTCTGTGAGCTGAACTACACCAAGCAGCTGGAAGACGGCTCCGTCGATATATCCAAGGCACTTGATATCAACGAACAGTTCCAAGTCTCCAAGCAATTCTGGGCATATCTCACTGAGCAAGGCATCCTTGGTGACCCTCGTGATTTCATTAACAAGGTGCCTCACATGAGCTTTGTCAGAGGGAAAGGCAATGTCGACTACCTCAGAAAGCGTTACGAAAAGATGCAGGCGCATCACTTCTTCCAAGACATGGAATTCACCGATGATCCCAAAACGGTCAGCGAGTGGACACCACTCCTCACTCAAGGAAGAAATCCTAACGAAGCCATCGCAGCAACGCGAGTCCAGAGCGGCACCGACATCAACTTCGGATCCCTCACGCGACAACTCGTTGAGTATTTGGAAGCCAAGGAGAACATCAAGTTAGCTACCAACCACATCGTCAAAGATATCAAACGGAAAAAAGACGGCACCTGGCAAATCAAGATTCGTAATATGGGCCGTGGTATTAACCGGAAGATCAAGGCTCCGTTCGTCTTTGTCGGAGCCGGTGGCGCCAGCCTTCCTCTACTCCAAAAATCGGACATCCCCGAAGGCAAAGGCTTCGGTGGATTCCCCGTCAGTGGTCAGTTCCTCGTTTGCGATAATCCTGAGATTGTCAGCAAACATGAGGCCAAGGTTTATGGCAAAGCCGCTGTCGGAGCTCCGCCCATGTCGGTGCCTCACCTCGATACCCGCGTGATCGACGGTAAGAAAACGCTGCTCTTCGGTCCGTTCGCCGGATTCTCGCCAAAGTTCCTGAAAAGCGGATCCCTGTTAGACCTCCCAGGCTCCGTGAGCATTTCCAACCTCATCCCCATGCTGGCGGTCGGCAAAGACAACCTTGATCTGACTCGATACCTCATTGAGCAATGTATGCTCACCGATGTGGACAGGATCGATACGCTTCGTGAATTTTTCCCTGAAGCTGAACTCGAAGACTGGCGGCTTGAGATCGCTGGCCAGCGCGTCCAGATCATTAAAAAGGACGAGGAAAAAGGAGGCGTGCTCCAGTTCGGCACGGAAATCGTTGCCGCTGCAGACGGTTCCATCGCAGCTCTGTTAGGAGCCAGCCCCGGCGCCTCCTGCTCAGTTTCCGTGATGCTGGAGGTGATCAGCAAGTGTTTCCCTGACAAACTCGATCAATGGGGCGACAAGCTCACCAGCATGGTTCCTGGCTTCAGCAAGAACATGAAGGAAGACGTCATGACCTACCGCGAAATCCGCAAGAAGGCTAATGACGTGTTAGGAATCTAACTCTTGGCTGCAAGGCTTACGGCGCCAGCCGGTCTATCATCCAGCTGTCCCCTGCTCGGGTGTAGCGGAATCGATCGTGCACGCGACCTTTCCCTCCCTGCCAGAACTCGATCCTTTCGGGAATCACCCGGTATCCGCCCCAGAATGATGGAAGTGGCACATCGCCTCCTTTGAACTTGGCTTTGAGCTCCTCCATTTTGTTGAGCAACAATGCGCGGGAATCAATAACGCTCGATTGATCCGACACCCAAGCTCCGATCTGGCTGTCTCTCGGGCGGGAGGCGAAGTATTTTAACGACTCCGCTGCACTCACCTTTTCCACGCTGCCTTCGATGCGCACCTGACGCTCTAACTGCAGCCAGGCAAATAGCATCGCAGCTTTTGGAACTGCTTCAATTTCCCTCGCCTTGGCGCTGCCGTAGTTGGTGTAAAAAACAAATCCATTCTCGTCGAAAAATTTCATCAGAACGGTGCGCGAGGCTGGGCAGCCGTCGAGACCAATGGTGGATAATGTTAGAGCATTCGGTTCATGCAACTGAACTTCACGGGCCTCGGCGAACCACTGCTCGAACTGTTCGATAGGATCGGCCGCCATATCCTTGCGGCGCAATTCCCGACTGCCGTATTCCTCCCGCATTGCGGCAATTTCCTCTCTGCTCTTGGACATGCTTGTTTCTAGACAGGATTCACAAATTAAGCAGGATTTTTTTAACCTCCTCCGCAGCCGCCGCCACAACCACCACCGCAGCTGCTGCAACCTGACCCGCAATCGCCACCAGCTCCTCCGGTGCCACCGGCTCCTCCGCAACCGCCTGAGCCACCCCCACCTTTGCCGAATTTAATGATCATCACCATAAGCACGACAAACGATAAAATGATGATGGCGAGCCACAACTCAAAATCATTCTGCTTGGCCAGCATATGGGTGCAGCCGGCAAGTCCGACGAGTATTCCTGCAGCGGCGGCTGACTTCCAGACCACGCTATGCGGCACTACCCAGTTGCGTGAACGATCCACTCGGCAGTCTCGCCTGTTGGCAAAACGGATTTTGGCCGGCGGCCAAACATCCACTGGTGGTGTGGTGCCAAAATGCTTCTGATAGGACTCCAAGGTCTTCGAATACCAATCATGGTATTTCGCCCTTTCATCCGAACCTCCTTTAGTGGGGCCATGATGCACGGGCTTACCTAACACACCTTGGCAAAGGTCGTGCCAGTATGAGCGCGTGTAGCAGAGGTGTAAGTGCCACACCTGATCAACCTCATCCGACGGCGTCACCGGATGGCCTGCTTCACAACACAAATAGATGAAGCGCTTGTATTCCTCGATCACACGGGCTGTGAACTCTTGGGACCAATTGTTTTCCCGTGCCACCCGATCACTGAAAGCAAACTGGGCATCAGGCTGATCGATAGAATAAGCCGCGAGTTTTGACCATAAAACCTCGTTCATGGCGGACATGCTAGAAGGCAAAGCCGATGAATCAAGCCGGATGCTTCGTTCAATCACATTGGTAATCTATCTGCCGCCCAAGTTATCAATCGTCTGGAAGATGGCGGTGATCATGAGGTAGGCCATGGTGCCGATAAGCAAAGCCATGACAACTAACACCACGGGCATGATCAACTCCATCACTCGGGAGAGAGATTTGTTCAGCTCGGAGTCGTAACGTTCCGCAGCACGGCGCAGAGATTTGTCCAGCTTACCCGTTTTTTCACCGACGGATACCATGTCGATGAGCAAAGGCGGGAAGATTCCGGTGCTGATTAACGAGCGGGAGAAGGACCGACCATCACCCACCATCTCGATCACTCGGTCCATATGGCCTCGAATGTGAAGGTTCTGAGTGGCATCTCGCGAAAGTTCTAACGAGCGAAGGAGGGGCAACCCGTTGCCCACAAGATTGGCGAGAGTTTCCAAAAACTGAACATAGAACCGACTCTCAATCACCGCGCCTATCAGAGGCAACTTGAGTTTGGTCTGATCCCAGGTCAGGCGATTAGACTCGGCATCTTTCCATGCTTTGAAAACCAGAGCAGCACCCACCAAGGTCAATAGCATGACCAGCCACCATTGTTGGAAAAACTCACTGGTGTTGATGAGGATCTTGGCCCCGAGGGGAATTTTTCCGCCAGGAGTACTGGAAATAAGATCGGTCAGTTGGGGAATCAGCTTGGTAACAAAGATGACGCCCACACCAATACCGGCAAGAACTAGGAAGGCAGGATAGATCAGGGCGAGGGTCACTTTGCTTTGAAGTTCTTGCAGAGTCTTCAGGTAGTGCGCCTGACGTTTGAGAATGGTATCGAGCGCACCGGAGGCCTCACCGGCGGCGGCGAGACTGCAGTAGAGCGGGCCAAAGCTATCGCTGACTTTGCGCAGGGCGAGGGAAAAACTGCTACCATCGCGCACTAGCTGGCGAACATCGCGAGACACATCCTTGAGCGAGCCTAACTCCTCTCGGTTCTCCATCGATTTCAGAGCTGGTTCGAGCTGAAGTCCTGCACCTAGCATCTCGCTAAGCTCCTCGGTGAACATCACCACTTCGGCGCGCTTCAACTTGAGCAAGCCATTGGCATCACGCGCGGGAGCTTTGCCCTGTTTGGGTTCGGCCTTGGCTCCGTTGACCGGAGTTTTTTCAGCGGCCACCTTGGAGTGCTTCTCCTCTTTCTTGGCCTTCGGTTTCGGTTGAACGATGGATGTGGCCGTCAGATTAACCGGTTGAAGACCACGTTTACTCAGCACCTTGATTGCTTCGGGCCGATCAGACGCGGTGATCTCGCCATTGGAAACAGCACCATCTTTACCGAGTGCCTTGTATGTGAAAACTGCCATGCCTGATTCGCTAATTCTCTACTCGTTCGATTTCTAGACAAGCTCTGAGCTGGTCACTGAGATGACTTCTTCCAGTGTGGTTTCTCCTGACATCACCTTATACCAACCATACTCGCGCATGGGAACGTAACCGTCCTTGAACGCCTGCTCCATGAGCACGCGGTTGTCAGCGCCTTTGACGATCAAATCCTGCATCGGTTCCGTGATCAATGCGACTTCGTAAATGGCAAGACGTCCTCTGAAACCAGTATTTCGACACTTGTCACAGCCTTTGGCATCGTAACACTGACCTTGGATTTGTGCAGGAATCGCCAACTCCCTGCGTTGGAGATCGGTGAGGTCATGTGGTGTCTTACAGTGCGGGCAAAGTCGACGAACGAGTCGCTGAGCGAGGAAGGCTCGCACAGACGCGGAAACTAAGAATGGCTCCACACCCATGTCAGTCAATCGGCTGATACCACCCAAGGCATCATTGGTATGCAGGGTACTGAACACCAAGTGACCCGTGAGTGAAGCTCGGATCGCAATTTCCGCCGTTTCCAAGTCACGAATTTCCCCGATCATCACGATGTTAGGGTCGGCACGAAGAATCGACCGCAGTCCGCTGGCAAAGGTCAACCCAATGTCAGACTTCACCGCGATCTGCATGACGCCAGGTAGTTTGTTTTCCACCGGATCCTCAATGGTCACAATGCGAGTGTCAGGTGAGTTCACCTCACTGAGGAACGAATAGAGACTCGTGGACTTACCTGAACCGGTAGGGCCGGTGATGAGAACGATGCCGTTAGAAAGTTTGATGAGCTGCTCGATTTTCTTCAGCACAAAGGGCTCCATCCCCAGACGGGCGATGGTGAACTTCTCTTGGTTCAGCAGACGCAGACTGACGCTCTCCCCTTCCACGGTGGGCACGGTGGCGACACGAACGTCGATGGTAGCTCCCTCGAACTGTAGGTTGATACGACCATCCTGTGGCAGACGTCGCTCAGCGATGTCAAGGTGGGACATGATCTTCAGACGAGCGATCACAGAACTTTGCAAGGCCTTGATATTGTCCGGCACGGTGACATCCACTAACAGGCCATCGATCCGGTAGCGGATACGAAGATTGTCATGGAGAGGCTCCACGTGAATATCGGTCGCGCTCTGTTGTAACGCCTCGCGAATGATCTGGTTGACGAACTTGACCACGCTGGCCTCCTCGTCCTCATCCGCATCAATGATATTGGCCTCGTCAGATGTTTCGAGATTATCGAAGTCGAGATCACGGCCTTCGAGAATTTGCTCAAACGTATCGGCGCCTACACCGTATAATTTTCTCAGTGAATCGTGAATGCGACGGCGAGAGGCCATTTTCCAAACGATCGGCACTTGGATCTGCTGAGTCGCTGCCTGGCGGGCGACGAGATTCAGAGGATCGTAGGTCAACAGCACCAGATCCTTGGGTGCTTCTTCATCGTCTCCTTCCAAGGCCATGGGAAGCAGGCGGTGTGCTAGGGCAACTCGCGGACCACAAACACGCCGTAATGGCTCAACATCGGTAAACTCTGGGATTTCAGCAACCCACTCCATGCCGGTTTTCTCGGCAAGGCCACGTAGATAGGGTTCCTCATCGACAGAACCCGAATCGAGCACGTCGTCTACGGGTGAACGCTGCTGTTCGGCGGCATTCTTCACGACATCTGCAAGGGCATCTAAGTCCTCGCAGCCACTGTCTCGGGCTGGGGCGATAAGTAGGTCAGTCATATTGGGTGATCACTATCCCCTTTAACGCCAGAAAGGCAATACTCTGTCTATAAATCGACAAAATGATGCCTGTCATCGTGAAATGGTCAGATAGTGCTTGTGAAAATATTTAATACAGATATCCATAATAATTAACATTATGGCATATTACGCTTTCTCGTAATTTTTCCGCTTGAATTCACACTAACAGGATGTTAGCCTCGGCCGGTGATCAAACAAACGATTATATTCGGGCTTATACTCCTGATACCGTTCTCGTTAGTTCCTCTACTGGCACTCTTCACGATCGAGGAGCCGCCCGCTCTGCAAACTCCCATGGTGACGATTCCCTCAGGTGTAGGTAAAGTGGTAGAACGAGAACAAGGCATCGCTGTCTATGCATACGACAGCGAACCTCCCGCAATACGTGGCAAGAGCACGGCAAAGGATGGGTATTGTTATGGAGAAAAGTGGCAGAGCACTGAATTTGTCCGCCGCTTCTACGATGTGGGATTCAACTATCGCATGCCATATGACCCAGGCTACGCCAAAAACTATTTTAATCCCGAAATCGCTCACGGCGCGATTAACCCCGCACTAGGCCTCGTTCAGTATAAAAACAATCATGCACACAAACCTGAAGCGGGAGACCTCTTGGTTTTCATTGAAGGCAAACGTGGACATATCGCGTTAATTTCGAAGGTTGATGGGGATGTTGTCGAAGTCGTGCAACAAAACATGGAGGACCAGCCACGGGCACAAATGCAGCTGGAATGGAGAAACAACGGCTGGAGAATCACCGGCCAAAAGGAGCCCGCCGGTTGGCTACGCCTTTCCACAGCTCGGGTGCATACCTCACATGAGCATGACGGCTCACACGACAGCTAGTCAGGCTTCGATTTCCTCCCCGCCGACGTAGAAACCGATCTTACGTTTCGGCTTTTCCACCTCGGTTTTTCTGGTGTAGCAGACGACCTGAAAACTCGATTGATGGCTGATGAACATGCATGAGGAGCCATTAAGATTACCCTCTACCACAACGCTGGAATGCCCGTCCTCACCGAGGGTGTGGACCTCGACGGCGTCACCATTGCTCATGAGGGCAAAAATTGCGGGCTCCTCATCCACGGCCAAGCCCTCACGCCACTTGGTCACTCTATGAGCTAAACGACGGATAAATTCCCCGGACGACTCAAAGCGATGCTTATTTTCATCCGGCATCTGTGCGATGATTTCTCGCAGGTTAGGCATGCCGGTGACTCCGGGAAGCGTTAGATAAGGTCGGCGCAGATATTGATCATCGTCAGGCATGGAAATAAGATAGATTACTCCTCGGGTTGCCGACAACTTGTAAAATCGCCCTGCTACTCTGAAGCCTTTTCAACCACCGCGTATGCGTTGTGATTGTGGATAGACTCGTGGTTCTCGGCCTCGACTCGATACCATGTGATATTCTCCTGGGCATTTGAGCGAGCGGCGATATTCCGCACGAGATCCTCTACAAATACCGGATTATCATAGGCTGATTCGGTGACCGATTTTTCATCCGGGCGCTTCAGCAGACTGTAGAGTTCACAACTGGCTGAAGACTCCACCAGGTCGATCAGGTCCTCGATCCAGATCGCCTCCTTGAAACGAACCGCATAAGTCACCGTGCCTCGCTGGTTGTGGGCACCGCGCTCGCTGATCGCCTTGGAACATGGGCAGAGAGTTGCGACGTTGACGATGACGGTGAGAATGAAATCCGTGTTGCCATCGACATCAGCCTCCGATTCAAAAATCACCTCGTAGTCCATGACTCCGGGCATCTTGGTGACCGGGGCTTCCTTGGTGCGGAAGAAGGGAAAACGGAACTCAACATGTGCTTTACGGGCTTCCAAACGGCCGAGAAGCTCATTGGGGATGGCGTTCATCTCGCGAACGTCCAAGCAGTTTCCGTGGGAGTTCAATACTTCCACAAAGCGGCTCATATGAGTGCCCTTGAAATGGTGCGGCAGATCTACGGCGAGAGCGGTGGTGGCAACGGTGCGCTGGGTGCTGCCGTCTTTATTACGAACTTGCAGCGGAAAGCGCAGGGCTTTTACGCCGACCCGGTCGATGGCGATATTACGATCGTCGAATTCGTTTTGAGTATCCTTGAGTTCCTTCATGAATCAGAGTGAGGGAATGAAAATAGAGAACAAAAAAGCCTGCCCGGTATCATCGGACAGGCTTGAAAAGTATCAGGCTGCGGAGCCTTGAATTAACCAATGAGGTTGCATGCGCGGGCACGCTTGATCTCACGGGTGATCTTGCGGTGAAGCTTGGCGGAAACGCCAGTCACACGACGTGGAAGAATCTTGCCAGTCTCGGTGGTGAACTTGTTGAGCAGGTCAACGTTCTTGTAGTCCACCTCAGCTTCTGGGATGTCATGACGGCGGTGCGGCATGGGGCGGTTAGCCTTCCAGAATGCGATGCGGCGTTCCTTGTTCTTAGGAGTAGATATTGAGGACATGATATTGAGATGTTGAGTGACCTACGGACTAGCGAAGCTCGCGGTGCAGGGTGCGGCGGCGAAGGAATGGATTGTATTTCACCTTCTCCAGACGACCTGGGGTGTTGAGGCTCTTCTTGTTGCGTGTAGAAGTGTAGCGTGAAGTGGGTTTTCCTTCAGCCTTGGCTTCTGTGCATTCGAGGATGATGATGTCGCGGGCCATGATCTTGTTAAAGTGTTAAATCGGATGATTGATTCGTGTTTCTTGAATCGTGTAGTTCAGCTGCGAGGCTGGACGGGAGGCGCAAACTACGCATTTCCGCCCTATGGTCAAGCAGAGAATCTATGGAATTCGGATTTTTCTGTGATTTCTCAGTTGGGACGGCTTTCACAGCCATGGAATTAGCGCATTGCTCCGTTCGAGAAGCCGAATTCGCTTTTGCCGTTGTTGTGGCGTCCGTTGTTGCTTTTCTCCCACTCGGCCTGGCACTTTACTGTGTAGCGGGCAAATGGGATGGCCTCGAGGCGTTCGTGTGGGATTTTCTCGCCGGACATCTCACAGATGCCGTAGACACCACGCTCGGCGCGGGTAATGGCTTGCTCGATCTCGCTGAGGGCGTCCTGCTCCTTGGCCAGCAAGTTGAGGGCGAAATCACGGTCGTATGAATCACTACCGGCATCGCCAGTGTGCATTCCACCTCCGCCGGTTTCCATGCCGTCGGTGTTTTTGAGCGTATCGTGGGTGACACCATACATGGCATCGAGAATTCCATCACGCAGATCGAGAAGGCGCTGGTGCTGCTTTTTAGCGAAGCCTACCAGTTTCACAGGTTTGGCTGGGGCTGCAGGTTCAGCTTTTTTCTTCGGTGCTGCTTTTTTCGCGGCTTTTTTGGCAGGAGAGACGACTTTCTTAGCCTTGGGTGAAGCCTTTTTAGCGGATGCTTTGACAGTTTTAGTTGCTGCCTTCTTGGCTGCCTTTTTAGGAGCTGATTTCTTTTTGGGAGCTACCTTCTTTTTTGCTGCTTTCTTAGCTACCTTTTTAGTGGCGGCTTTTTTGGCAACCTTCTTCTTAGGTGCTGCTTTCTTCGTGGCCTTCTTCACAGCTTTCTTAGCGGCCTTTTTAGGCGTGGCTTTTTTAGCGGCTTTCTTGGCAATTTTTTTAACAGCACGTTTGACTGTTTTTTTAGCAGTTTTCTTCTTCGCGGCCATGGCAGGTGATAAGTGGATAGAGGTAAATTTCGAGGTTTTTGAAGGTTTTTGCTGGCGTCTAGACCAGTGCTATCCACTCAATTTGAGTGGGTCCCATATTGAAGGGCGGCAATGGCTAATCGCTTTCCAACAGGACTGCAAGCGAAATTTCCGAGAATTGATACACCTGTATCATTCGAATGCATCTAGCGACCATGACGGGCATCATACTTTTTTTTCTCCTGCATGATCCAAGTTTGATCATCGTCGGAAAGCTTGTTGAATGTGGTGGTTCCTCGTTTTCCATCGGGATCAATCAATGTCACCTTGCCTGAGCTGAATCGATGAAGCTTCGCGAGGGTTTTACGCCCCTTGCGATTCGTCCATAAGCGGTAGCCTCGCTTTTCGAGCTTCTCGCGCCATGCTCCATAGTCGTTTTCGGCTTTCGACACGGAACTTTTGATACGTCCCCAGTAGTAGTCAGGCGTGCCTTTTTTGTAGCCACGGTACTGTGCCACTACGGCTCCACGTGGTGAGAGTATGAGCACGGTCGGATGGCCCAGGACCTTGTAACGTTTCTTTAACCCATCGATGTAGTTGCGTTTCTTTGTCCACTCGTTTTCGTGTTTGGTATCGGCTTTTATCTGATCATCCACACGTAAGCGTACGATGCGTTGCCCAGCCCAGCTATCAAATCCCGAGTTTGAAAAAAGCTCATCGTTGAGGGCGCGGCAAAGGGGGCTCCGGGCTGAATCGGTAAACCAAATCAAAATCGGCTTTCCTGACTCGCGCGCGTGGCGAATCGCCTCGGTGTAACTAATGTGCCAGGACTTGTTCTCAGGCTGCTTCCAAAGTTCCTCCATACCTCCCCCCATCGGCACATCCGGATTCTCGGGCGCCCAGTGAATATCCTCATCTGGAGTGATACCGGCGGCCGTGGGTGAAACTCTTGCCGTCGCGGCAGCTCCACCGGTGACTCCTGCCAGTCCGGCAACCCTGCCGCCGGCACGCTGATAAGCCTCCAGACCGGTCATGGGTTTCTCGCCGTCGGCAGTTTTCTTTTTATCCTTTCCTCCCACCATCTCACCCAGCTGGGCGCAGGAGACGAGGGATAACACACCGGCTGCGATCGCACACGAAAAGCATGTTGAGGAAATACTACGGTTCAAGGCCATGCCCTATGCTTACGACAGCCACGCCGCTTGGCAACTCGGAATTCTGATCCTCTCATGATGAAAAAATCACCTCCAGACTTGGCAGCAGGTATCGATTCAGTATTTGATGGACATCCACCCATGCAAAATTCACCGGATACACCCATCCATCTTGAAGGACAGCTGCTGATTGCCGATCCCTCGTTACGCGATGGCATTTTCAACAAAAGCGTCATCCTTCTCGCCGAGCATAATGGGGACGACGGTGCGTATGGATTGATTCTGAACCAACCGACAGGACAAACGGTCGGTGACCTTCTGGCATCCGATGAGTTCCAAGTGCTCAGTCAAATTCCCGTGCACCTTGGTGGCCCTGTGGGCCAAGAGCACTTGACCTTTGCCGCCTTCTGGACCGATGACAGTGGAGACACGAGGCAACTGAGATTTGCCACCCGGATCTCCGCGCAAGATGCAATCACGCGTGCCCAGCAACCCGGCACCCTGATCCGTGCCTTTGCCGGATACGCAGGCTGGACACCTGGCCAGCTAGAAAGCGAGCTCCGCCGAAACTCCTGGATCCCCACCCTGCCAAGTGTGCAACTACTAGCTACTCCTCACGAGAAAAACCTGTGGGCCGATGTTCTACGGAACATTTCGCCCTATCATCAGATCCTCGCCGAGGCGCCCGACGACATTTATGTCAACTGATCTGTTAGTATTTCTTCCAAAGAGAAGGGATGAACAATACCAAAATGGCGTAGAGTTCAAGACGGCCGAGAATCATCAATAGCGATAAGAACACCTTGGTGACTGGCAGTAAGTGCCCGAAATTAGAGCTAGGACCGACATCACCAAAGCCTGGGCCAATGTTAGAAAGGGTTGCCACGACGCAACCGAAAGATGTCAGCATATCCATGTCATTACCCGCCTCAAACAGTGCTACAACAAAACAAGATGCAATGGTGATGAATGCATAGAGAGCGACAAAGACCACTGTCTGAGACCGCTCTTCACCATCAAGGGCATTGCCATTGACGTGCATCCGGAACACCTGATTGGGACGGAAAGCTTTGACGATTTCGAACCGAGCGGTTTTTAAGAAGACGATCAACCGGCTGACTTTAATCCCACCTGCTGTGGAGCCCGAACAACCACCTAACAGCATAATCATGGCGATGAGAACCAGGGTGAATCCAGGCCAGGCAGTGTAATCCACCGTCCCAAATCCAGTCGTCGACGCGACCGATGTCACCGTGAACCAGCACTGTCTGAATGCGGTGAAAAAATCGATATCCTGAGAACTGGCAACGCCACAGGCCATCACCACGGCGCCCCCCAAACAAAGCACCACAAACAAGCGACCCTCTTCCTCACTGCGGAGGCGGCTCCATCTCTTCCTCAGCAGAACCACCCAGACGAGGAAACTGACACTACAGATCACCATGAAAAGGCTGAGCCATAGCTCAATGAGCCAGCCGTTACCCCAGTTAGAGTAATACCCCACACTTTCATTATGCGGGCTGAAACCGCCGGTGGAAACGACGGTGAAAGCATGTGAGATGGCATTGTAACTGGTCATGCCCATCGCCTTTAAGCCAATCGTGCAAACAGCCGTGATACAAACATAAACCTTCCAGAGAATCAGCGCGGTGTCGCGAATCCGAGCGGTAGAGACTTCACCAGTTTGAAATGATGACTCGTTCCTGAACAGCGACTTGGATCCCATTCCCAGATACGACAAAATCGCCACGAAAAGAACCAGAATACCCATACCACCGAGCCACTGTGTGACAGAACGCCACATCAGAATTCCACGCGGCCATGATGCGATGTCTCTCCCCGTCGCCGGATCCGCCGAAATCACTGAGGACCCAGTGGTTGTAAATCCGGAGACCGATTCGAAAAGCGCATCGGAGAACTCCAAACGAGGTTCACCAAGGATGTAGGGCAAACTACCAGCTAAGCCGCACAGCACCCAACCGAGGCCCACCACGACAATCCCTTCACGCCGTGGCACTCGGTCGATTTTGCCGATGCCGCAAACCATTAACAGCGCGCCCCCAATCGCCACGACTGCAGCGGAGAGAAACAGCGCGTCACGCGCAAGCTCGTCGCCCGCGACAGTATCCCACCACGCGAATATGCCACATGATGCCATGGCAAAACTCTCCAACAAAAGCAGAGCGCCGAGAAATTTGGCAAGAATACGAAAATTCATAAGTCAGAAGACAAGGGGCAAATGTCAGATGGCGGCACGATGGATCAACGCACCAGTTTAAGGAATTTCTTACGCACTTTAGGAGCGACCATCGCGTAAATGGTGTCGCCGGGCCGCAGCACGTCTTCGGGGCCAGGAACGATCGCGTGCAGGCCTCTCATACGAGCCACCAACACACAGCCCTCGGGCCAGTCGATTTCCGATACCATGTGCTCGGCTGCCAATGACGCCTTGGCGATCTGGGTTTCCAGCACCTCGCCGGCTCCCATTTTTTTAACGGTGTGAAATTTATCGGATGTGATGAAGCGCTCCAACTCGCGGCGGGTCGCCTCACGCGGACTGACGGCAGCCAGCACGCCAAAGTGACGACCACTGGCGCTGATCGCATTGGCGTAATCGGCCCGGTGAATCAATGTCAGGCAGTTCTTAGTTCCCAGGTTGTTTGCCTGCAGACAGGTCATGACGTTGTCTTCATCGCTGCCGCCTGTGGACACGAAGAAATCGGCGGCTCCGACCTGCTCCTCCTCGAGTTCGGAAAGCACGGTTCCGTCGGTATTGATCACCGTCGTGTTAGCCAAAAGCCCAGTAAGTTCTTGAGCCCGAACCGGGTCTTTTTCAAAAATCCTGACTTTGCAGTTAAAGCTCTCTAACATCTGAGCCAGAGAAAATCCATATTCTCCACCGCCAAAGATGACTACGCGCAGAGCTTCCTCCTTACCCGCGCCTTTTTGCAGGCGGAGTGCCAGCTTACGAAGTTTGTTAGGGTCGCCAAAAATGGTCACGACGTCCCCTGCCGCCAGTGCATCTTCCGCAGATGGCACAAAGTGCTCACCTCCACGGGTGATGGATGCCACTCGAGTTCTTTCGGGAGCTTTCAGATCGACCAAGCGTTTGCCGACTGCATCACTGCGCTCAGAGACGCGCACCTGCTGCAGCTCGATCCGACCCCGAGCGATTTCCTCAACAATCAACGAGTCAGGGTTTCGGATAAACTTGGAGAGCTCAATCGCGCTAAGCCGCTCAGAACTGAAAATGTGATCGATGCCAAAATGCCCGCGGTAATCAAACAACCACTCTTCTCGCTGCAGCCCCGGATGCACTCTCGCGATCACCTTGGCGGCATCCAATTTCTTGGCAATGGACGCGGACATCAAGTTGACAGTACTGTCACTGGTCAGAGATAGGAACAGATCGCACTCAGAGACACCGGCCTCGACAAGTAATGAAGCACTGGCGCCGTCTCCGGTAAGCACCCGGGCATCGATCTGCTGTTCCAGCTCAGCGGCCACATGCACATCGTATTCGATCACCACGATGCTGTGGGCCTCTCTTGAAAGGGAAGCGGCCAAATGACGACCAATTTCCCCGGCTCCTACAATGATAATATTCATAGTCTCAGCCACAAGGCCGCGCGGCACTTCTGCCACTGTCACCCGGAAATGGCAAGAACGGATCAGGCTCAGCAAGTCCTCTCCTGTGATCCTTAGGAAACCACTTGCGCCCATGAACATTACGGGCATAATCCCGCCCGTTCAGACTCTAAGCAATATGGAAAACGTCATTATCATTGGAACCGGCCCTGCCGGATACACCGCTGCCATCTATGCAGCCCGCGCCGATCTCGCCCCGCTCATCCTCACTGGCACCCAACCGGGAGGACAGCTCACTACCACCACGGATGTTGAAAACTTTCCTGGTTTCCCAGAAGGCATCACCGGGCCTGAGCTGATGGTCAACATGCAGCAGCAGGCTGAGCGCTTTGGCGGTCGCGTCGAGTTCGCCCACATCGACTCCGTCGTCAAGGAAGACGACGGCACCTTCACCCTGAAGGCAGGCGACAAAACTTTCCAGACTCGCGCAGTCATCGTCTGTTCCGGAGCGTCAGCCAGATACCTCGGACTGCCCGGTGAGGAAGAACTCACCAAAGGCGGACACGGACTCACGGCCTGCGCCACCTGCGATGGTGCTTTTTACCGTAATGTGCCAGTCTGCGTCGTGGGTGGAGGAGACTCCGCCTGTGAAGAAGCTACTTTCCTAACCAAGTTTGCCAGCAAAGTCTACCTGATCGTCCGTCGCGATGAACTCCGCGCTTCCAAGATCATGGCGCAGCGTGCGCTCGAGCATGAAAAGATCGAGGTCATCTGGAACTCGGGCATCAAACAATATCTTACTAACGAAAAAGGAGACATCCGCGCTGTCGAGCTTGCCGACACCCAGACCGGAGACACCTCCGAGCTGGAAGTCGAAGGCGTCTTTATGGCGATCGGCCACACACCTAACAGCGGATTCCTCAACGGCATGGTTGAAACGGATGAGAACGGCTATATTCTTCAGAAAAAAGGCACCCTCACCAGTGTCGAAGGCATCTATGCCGCTGGCGACATCTCAGACACTGAGTATCGCCAGGCCATCACAGCCGCCGGTCAAGGTTGCGCCGCCGCCATTGAGGTAGAGCGCTGGCTTGCCGAACAGGAATAAAGTTCACGCTTTCCTCCCCTCACCTATGTGATCAGGGCGCGTTTTATTTTTTTCTCAGAAAAAACCCAAGAAATCCTCCCAACCTACGTTATCCTAGTAGAGATCAATGAAGCGCGCCCTTCTCACTCCAAATGAATCAAACCAGCCGCATTCCTCTCTGGGAATGCGGTCGTTAACCTGTGCCGCCATTTCGGGGCTCAGTTTGTTTGCGTTTCCATCTGTGCTGACTGCTCAGCCGGAAGTGAAGCCTGCTGAAAACAAAGAGCCGGCCAAGGAACCTGCTGCCGATCCAAAACCGCTGGTTCAGAAACTGGAAAACGGCAATTACAAGATTGGCAAGATCACCTTTAATAAAGACAGCCGCGCCATCACCATTCCGGCTCAAACGAATATCGTCGATCCCGAAACATTCCTTGAGTATCTGTTAGTCCACCTAAACGGTGAAAAAGTGCATGAGTCACTGCTGGTGACCGAGGCTGATCCCACAAACCTCAACCTGGCGCTCAAGCTTCTCAGCTACAAGGAATCACCCGAGCTTTTCAGAGTGGATAAACCTGACGGCACTCCGAGCGACAAATTCCCGGTCGTCGCCGAAGACATCCGCCAAGCGGCCCGTTTCAGCATTGAGATCACCTGGAAAGACAAAGGGGTGGAAAGAACCCGCCCGATCACCCAGTGGATCCAGCACCGCGTTACCAAGAAACCGATGCCAGACACTCCGTGGGTTTACAATGGTTCCTATATCCACAACCAAAAATTCAAGGCCAAGCTCACTGGCAGCATGCTAACTATTTTCCCCGATCCCGGTTCGATTGCCAACTACCCTGGAGATGACCGCGATGACGACACTCTCTGGCTTCCCGCGCCTAACATACCAGCCGAAGGCTCTGCTGTTACAGTGACACTGAAGCCATGGAAAAAGTAACTCTCTCCTCAATCAAAATACCAAACGCTATGAAAATTATCAATTCACTCATCTCGATGAGTCTTCTTGGCAGCTTGTCATTGAGCGCTCAGACGGACAAAGACTCCTACCTTTCGATTAAAAAGGAAATCGCCGTAGCTATCGACAAAGGGAACGCTTATCTGAAAAGCAAACAAGCCGCTGACGGCCACTGGGACGAAGAAAAATTCCCAGCCATCACCGCTCTGGCCGCTACCGCAGCCCTGCGTGCGCCCTCTTACGAGAAATCGCCCCACATCGACAAAAGTCTTTCCTACCTCCTGAAACTCCAGAAAGAGGACGGTGGCATCTACAATGCCGGACACGGCGTTTATAACACTGCCACTTCGATTGTGGCTTTTGTAGCCACCGGTGAGAAGTCCTACCATCCGGCTATCCTCAAAGGACGGGCCTACCTCATCAATCAGCAGACCGACCTCGGTGAGAAAGCGATCACCGATGAATCATCTGACGGCGGAATCGGTTACGGTGGAAACCCACCCCGCTCTGACATGTCTAACACTCACTTGGCGCTTGAAGCTTTGAGACTTTCGCGCGCGATCGCTCAGGACGATGCCAATGGCAAACAGCCTGAACTCAACTGGGATGCGGCCATCACATTCATCTCCCGTGTCCAGAACCTGAAGGCCACCAACGATCAGCCTAACGTCTCTAACGACGGCTCGTTCAATTACGCTCCAGCCGAAACCAAAGCCACCGAATTGAATATCAATCCGGACGGCTCCAAGACGATGCGGGGCTATGGATCGATGTCCTACGCCGGGCTACTCTCGATGATCTACGCCGAACTCGACAACAAGGACCCGCGCGTAGTGGCTGTGAAAAAATGGCTCGGTGAAAACTACACCGTCAAAGAAAACCCAGGCCTTGCCACCAAAGCCGATCCTGAGCTTGGGCAGCAGGGAGTCTACTACTACCTCCATGCCATGGCCAAGGCCCTCGCCGCCGCTAACATCGATACCCTTCCGCTCAAGAACGGACAGGAAGCCGACTGGCGCAAAGACATCGCCCGTGAACTTCTCACCAAGCAAAAAGGCGATGGCTCATGGGTTAACGACAACGGACGCTGGATGGAGAACAATTCTGTGCTCGTCACTACTTATGCCGTGCTGACGCTCGAGCAAATCTATCACTCGATTCCCGAGTAAGCGGAACACTCGCGAACTGATCTCAGAACAATGCGCAAAGCCGTAAAGCTTTGCGCATTTTAACGTACACCCCTCCCCCTTTTTGTGCTAAGAACACACCAGAACTACCACCGTCATGTCAGATCCCCAAGACCCTATCCAGCCCCCCTCTCCTCCTTCACCCGAGTTCCCGCACGACAATCCATTTCAAACTCCCGCGCAGCCACCGCTGAATCCATCGACTCCGATGCAAAAAGGGCTCGGTGATAACGCCGGCGTGAGAATGCTACTTCCTGTCGGTCGCTCCGGCTGGGCAATTGCCGCCGGCTACCTTGGCCTGTTCAGCGTGACCTGTGTGCTCGCACCGCTGTCTCTGATCATTTCGATCGTTGCCATCTGGGACATCAAACGAAGCAAGGGCACCGGCAAACAAAAACACGGCATGGGCCGGGCGATTTTCGGCTTGGTGATGGGGATACTGGGCACCCTTTTGTTAGGGTTCATGTATTTCAACGTTACCCGCTATTAAACACCAGGTCCTGCTTTTACCTGAAACTCGCGGGCCTTGTTAATGGCATCGCGGCCCATGGTTTTGACCGCCGCGTCAATTTCATCTCTGAGAGGACTAATCCGTTCGCGAACTTCGTCGCCGTCGCCCATTTCCTCGAGGATCTTCGCCTTGGTAGCAGCCACGCGTGTCTTGTATTTCTCCGGTAGCTTTGGCTCGGCCAGAACATCGTCGAGCACGCTCAACACGTTATAATACCAAACATACCGATACTCATAGCCGGGCTCATGCCGCCCTGCTTGCTCATGCATCGCACGCTGCGCTTCAATGTAACCTGCCGCCTTCACCACGATCCGGATGCGGTCTTTCGCAAGCTCAGGTTTGCCTGATCTATTATCCTCGGTAAGAAATGGTTTCCCCAATGACGTGTATGTGAGGACCGACGGACCGAAGTCTTCGTAGTCAAAAACCAAGCAGTTCTCAGAATCTTCCCAAAGGCGCTCTTCCAAGGGCTTTTTCATACCACAACCTAACAACAGCGCGCTGAGCAAGGTCAGGGTTAGAGCGAGGCTTAGATGTTTCATACCTAAGGATTTTAATACCGCTGGTGAGCACGGTCGAGAAGCTCGCGCCGCTCGTTGAAGCCAGTGTGAGGTGGTCGCTTGGGTTGTCGGCAGCTTGCAAAGCTGCCCTACTTGGTGTCCTTGCGGTAGCCGACTCGTTGGTCGAGTTCCTTTTTCAGGTCTTCGATGCCCTCTTCGGTGTCGGCTGAGAGTGGGATGATGGTTTGCTTGGGGAAACGCTGCTTGAAGATCTCGAGATTCTCTTCGGCGCCCTCAAGATCCATTTTGTTAGCGATGATGATCCATTCGAACTTGGAGAGGTCTTCATCATACATCTTCACCTCTGTCCGCAGGGTTTGCAGGTCTTCGATGGGATCACGGCCTTCGCTGCCCGCCATGTCGATGACAAAGAGCAAGAGCTTACAGCGGGTGATGTGGCGAAGGAACTCGTGACCGAGACCGCGGTTCTCGTGGGCACCTTCGATCAGGCCGGGGATGTCGGCGACGGTGCAACGGCGATATTTTGGAAATTCGACGACGCCCACCATCGGATTCAAAGTGGTGAACGGGTAGTTGCCAATCTTCGGCGTTGCGTGGGAGAGTTTGTTGACCAAGGTGGATTTTCCCGCATTCGGGAAACCTACCATGCCAGCATCGGCAATCTTGCGCAGTTCGAGGTAGAATACGCCAAGCTCGGCCTCGGTGCCGAGGGTGTGCTCTTCCGGTGCCTGGTTGGTGGATGTTTTGTAGTGCCAGTTTCCTTTTCCTCCCTTGCCTCCTTTGCAAAGGACAAATTCCTCGCCGTATTCGGTGAGGTCAGCAATCGGTTCCAGATCGATGCCGTCGCCACGCTCTAGCTCAACAGCTTCGGAGACGGTGCTGGCGTTACTGCGGTAAACCACTGTTCCGGGAGGCACGCGGCCGATTTTATCTTTGGAGGTTTTACCATGCTTACGGTTACCGGCACCGTGCTGGCCGTGCTTGGCGATCAGCTTGGGATCGTAGGAATAGGCCTTGAGGTTGTCCACGGCAGGGTCGACACGCAAAATGACGTCGCCGCCATCCCCGCCATCGCCACCATCGGGGCCGCCTTTGGGCTTGAATTTTTCACGGCGGAAGTGGACAACTCCGTTGCCTCCGTCGCCTGCTTCGGCGTAGATTCTGATGTGATCGATGAACATGGTGTCTGAAATTCTAAATTTTAAGCACTAAATGCGAAACAGTTACAGTGCGTGCGGAGCGCTGTTTAACACTAATTTAGGGAATGAAAATGCGAAATCGAAGGAAAGGGCGATTTTTCGCTTGGCAAATCGGCTGAGATCGTACAATTTCCCGCCCCCGCCGCACAGGACGGGCACATTTTCAACCAAACAGATCATGCTTACTCTCAGACTCAACCGCCAAGGCACCAAGGATCGTCCCTATTACAAGATCGTTGCCGTGGACAGCCGCAAGCGCCGTGATGGCCGTTATATCGAGCAGATTGGCTCATACAACCCAATGGAAGCAGGTGTGAACTACACACTCGACGTCGCCAAAGCTGACGACTGGATTTCCAAAGGTGCACAACCGTCCGACACCGTTCGTGACATCATCAAGAAGGCTCGCAAAGAGTCGATGCAGGCTGAAGCCTAATACTTTCCCCCGTTTTCATATCGTGTTTGTTTAGACGCGTCGGTCTCCGTGACCGGCGCGTTTTTTCGTGTGGGGCTGTCTTTTGTTGCCGTATGAATTCCACGGCATACCTACCCAAAAGAAAACGCCCTGCGGCGAAACCACAGGGCGTTTAGGGATTTGTAAATTGAGGCTTACTTCATTTCAACTTCGACGATCTCCTTGCCTTCGAACTTCACGCCATCAACGCCTTTCATGGCCTCTTTGGTTTTATCGAAGTCACCGCCTTGAAGAGCTTTGAGTTTCTCTGGGTTGGCGAGGATTTTGTCCATTTTGATATCACCGAGGGTGATGGTGTCACCGTCCACGTGGGAGGCATCGGTCTTGGCGATACCGGGAGCGATTTTCACCTTCATGGTGATGCGCATGTCTTTCATGACGCCCTGCATCATGGCAAGTTGCTGAGGATCGATGTCTCCAGCAGGGGCTGGCTCTGCATCACCTTCGACTTTCTCAGCATCTTCTGCTTTGGGTGCCTTTTGAATAATGCTCAGCTTACCATCGGCCAGCTTGAATGTGACGCCAGCGTCGTCCGCTTTCTTGGCTGCACCAGCAGCGGCTCCGGGCAGATCACCCATGTCCAGTGCACCGGCCGTTGAATACTTCACCTTGTTGATGTCGGTGAACTTGTAGGTGGTACGGACTCCTAATTTGCCACCATTGTTGATTTTCTCGATGCCTACGAGCTCTACGCCTTCACCCATTTGCTTGGCACGGGCTTCGGCTTTGGTTTTATCCATCATCTTATCCATAGGATTGGCCTGCGCCGCCCCGCCTTGAGCCTTGGCCATTTCGAGCATCATTTGCATTTGTTCACCGAAGATGGTCTCTTCGACGATAGTGCCACTGCCGTCTTTATTCACGGTAATGGTATTGTCGACTTGGAAGCAGCTGGTCAGGCCAAACAGTGTCAGCAAGCCCGTCGCGATCATGAGTAGTTGTGTTTTCATACAATAGTTAAATCGCTGCTGCGCTGGCTGCTTGTCTGAAAAGATGGCAATTAAATACCAATAGCGGAGCTGCCGACAAAAATTTCCACCAGCTCAATGAATCCCATTGCACAGCAAGGCAATGCCGCTATTCTTCGCAACAAGTCCTGCTATGGAAGATACACCCGCTGTTCAAATCAACCACCTGGTCAAGGAGTTCACCTCGCCATTCCGAAAGTCGAAGGTGAAGGCTGTTGACGACGTTTCACTCACCATTATGCCGGGGGAGGTTTACGGTTTAATCGGGCCTAACGGCTCAGGTAAATCGACCACGATGAAGGCGTTGCTGGGTCTGTTGGCACCATCGGCTGGCAGCTGTTATGTGTTTGGTCAGAACTCCATGCGAACCGACTCGCGTCAGGAAATCGGATTCCTTCCGGAAAACCCCTATTTCTACAAGCACCTAAGCGGCGAGGAGACGTTGAAATTTTACGCCCGTCTCTGTGGTCTGCGAGGAAAGATGCTGCACAAGCGGATCGATGAAATGCTTGAACTGGTCTCCTTGGAAGACGCTCGCAAGCGCAGGATCGGAGGTTATTCCAAGGGCATGCTGCAGCGTGTCGGGCTGGCACAGGCCTTGATTCATGAGCCACGATTGGTGATTCTCGACGAACCAACAGCCGGGGTTGATCCGGTCGGCTCGCGCCAAATCCGTGACCTGATCGTGAATCTTAAAGAGCGTGGCGTTACCGTATTTCTCTGTTCCCACCTGCTGGAGCAAGTGCAGGAAGTTTGTGATCACGTAGGGATTATTTTCAAAGGAAAGCTGGTCAAGGAAGGTCGTCTCGAAGATCTGATCGCCATCGAAGATCAAACAGAGGTGGTGGTAAAAAATGCAAGCCCTCGTGCATTGGCCCGAATCCGCGCGGTCATTTCCGATTCTGAAAATGCTGAGTTTGTCCGGATGGGTAAACCGCGCACTACGCTGGAACGATTATTCCTCGAAGAGGCAAAAATTTCCGATCAAGAAGACGCCGGCCCAACGGAGCCAGAACCGGATGAGCCAGAGGCAGTGACGACTTCTGAAAAAGCTGAGAAAGGAGAGCAAGATGCGTAGAAACGCCATATTTTCACCCAGTCGTATCTTTGTGATCGCTAGTCACACCTTCACCCAGCTGGTGAGGATGAAGGTCTTCTATTTCCTCGCCGTTTTTGCCGTGTTGATGCTGGCGGCGAGTTACTTTGAAATGCCCTGGAGCCGCACCACGGAAGACAGCGCTGAACAGGAGCTGATCATCCTCAAGAGTACTGCCATGGGTGCGATGGCGATGTTCTCGGTGCTCTTTGCCATTGCTGCAACGGCGCTACTTATCCCCAAGGATTTGGAAGATCGCACCCTCTACACCATCCTGAGTAAACCCGTGCCACGGCTCGATTACTTATTGGGCAAACTGCTCGGTGTGCTGTTGTTGGTAGGCTCATCGTTGTTGATTATGGATGTTGTGCTGACCTACCTGTTACACATCCGCACCGATGGTCTGATTGCTGAAGAAATGGAGCGGGCCAAGGCTCTCGGCTGGCCGCAGGAATACATCGACATCCGCAAGGACGCGATCAGCCAGCAAGGGCCTACCTGGGACCTTCAGGCAGGTATCGGGGCGATCTTTTTCAAGGCGATGATCATGGCGTCGATCGCCCTGCTGATTTCGACCTTCTCCAGCTCCACCTTGTTTACCATCGTGATCGCCGTGGTGATCTACTTCATCGGCCACTTCACTGCGGACGCACGGAACTACTGGCTGCACAGCCAAGGGGTCCATGTTTCCGCTCAGGTCAAGCTGCTATCACAAACGCTGGCATTGATCTTCCCCGATTTCCAGCTCTACAACATCGTCGATGCTGCCATCGAAGGAAAACCTATCGCGGGTGGCATCTTCAGGAGACTCACCATCCTGACGCTATTCTACTCCGCGATCTATAGCGTGCTGGCTTGGTTCACCTTCCGTAAGAAAGAGTTTTAGATCTTCAGTAGCGTTCTAAGTTTAAATCATCTAGTTTCTGAGTAAGTGCGTATTTTCTTCCAACTGATAGTCATCCTCGGCGTTTTGCTCGCCTTCGGGGCGGCGAAGCTGCGCTTTGAAGACCAGCTCAGCCAAGACATGGTGGAGAAACAGCTGATCCAGAAACCCATGAAGGAAGGTACCAGCCTAAGGCTGGGGCAAACTGGTGCGGCGGTGGCTTTGGGTGGACTGCGATCGTTAGTCGCGGCCGCATGGAACCTGCGGGCATTCTTGCAGTTCGAGGAACTTGAATGGATCAAACTGGAGGAAAGCTACAACATCATCACCTCCCTGCAGCCTCAGACGACGCAATATTGGGACACGGGGGCGTGGCATTTGCACACGAATGCCTCGGTTTACTACAACGAAAATAAAGATTTGCCTCCATTCCGTCGTGCAGCACTGCGTAAGCTCTACATCCAAAAGGGATCCGATTTCCTCGAAGAAGGCGTTCGCCAGAATCCCGAAAACTGGCGTCTGCACTTGTCGCTTGCCCGGATGTGGAGTGATCACCACAAACAGCCCGACTACGCGCGCGCCCTCAAGCACTATGAAGATACCTTAGCCTGCAGCACGGTTCCAGATTTCAAACGAATGCAGCTGAAGCGTTTCTCATTCTACATCATGTGTCGCCTTCCGGACCGTCAGGCGGATGCGTTGGCTCTGGGCCGGGAGCTATTCCATGAGTCCGATGAGAACCACACCCCTAACCTTGCCTGCTGTCTCTTTGCTCTGCAAAATGCCCAGAAAACACCCATGCTGGCACGTATTCCGGAAGATCGACTGTTTCCCAATAAAAAACTTCAGCTCAAATGGCTCAAAAACTACTGGGACCGCCGTAATTCCGATTACCCCATGGACGGTGTTCGTGAAAAAATCGACGAACTGGAACAAAGCCCCCAATTGTAGCTCCGTCCGATCTCACCCCACCTATTTTTTGCTTTCCCAAACCCTCCGTAGGGGTCATTGATTCTGTCGCCGTAGGCAGTCTCCCCCGCACCAGTTCCCATGAGAGTAGCCATTTTCAGTGATATTCACGCCAACCTCGAAGCCCTCGAGGCCATTCTTGCCGATTCTGAAGAGCAAGGCTGCGACTCATACATCTGCCTTGGAGATGTCGTTGGATATAATGCCGACCCTGCCGCCTGCTTAGAACGCGTCAAAGCGATGGGCTGCCCAGTGGTGAAAGGCAACCACGACCAAGACTGCGGACACGACACATCACTGGAGATGATGAATCCAGTGGCTGCTGAAGCCCTGCAATGGACCCGCGAACAACTGAGCCCAGAGCAACGTCAATGGCTGGCACGTCTGCGCATGGTTCGCCAGGTGCATGATTTCACGATCGTTCACTCGACTCTCGATCAGCCGAACTCATGGAACTACGTCACTAACAAGTTCGACGCCATGGCTAACTTTTCCTATCAGGTAACGCCCGTCTGTTTCTACGGTCACACCCATGTGCCTCGCGTATTTATCCGTGGTCAGAGGGTTCAGGAGGTTCCTGCCGAAACAATTCAAATCGAGGAAGGCAGCAAATATTTCATCAACACTGGATCCGTCGGTCAACCACGTGACGGAGATTGGAGAGCTTCCTACTGTATCTACGATCTCGAGCAGCAGATGATTGTTTTCCGTCGACTCGAATACGATCTGGAAACAGCTCAGAAAAAGATCCGTGATGCAGGGCTTCCGGAGTCGCTCGCCGAGCGTATTGCTTTCGGTCGATAATCCATCGTTATCTCACCTAAGAGATAAGTTCCTGCCAAATTGGCACATCGGCCTCAGCCCAATCCAAGCTGGGCAGGTCTTTTTTCTTCACCCATCGTAGTTCTGTGTGCTCACGCGGCTCGGGAGTCCCCGCAACCAGCTCACAACGAAAAGGCATCAATCTGATAGAAAATGAAGGGTAGTGATGCTCCACAGATGTTAGAGAATCTCCCACTCTCACCGAGCACCCTAACTCCTCGGCAATCTCCCGGTGCAGGGCATCGCGGGCTTCCTCGTTAAGTTCGACTTTTCCCCCTGGGAACTCCCATTTTCCAGCAAGCGCCTTCCCCTCAGGTCGCTTACATGCCAGGACTTTTCCCTCCGCGTTTTCAAGAACCGCACAAACCACATTGATCATGAACTTGATCTAGCTTAAATCTTGAGCGAACAACAACTTGAAATCAGCAACCTGACGCCATGACCACTACCAGCCCTAACAATATTCCACTCGAAGATGACCCTTGCGATGTAATCGGCAAAGCCATGCGTGGTCTCGGTATCAATGCCGATACCCTTGCCCAGGAAACTGGACTGAGCCCTCAAGACATCCGCCAAGCTCTGGATGGCGATACTGATTCGCAGCTCCTCGAGCCGATTGCCCATGCGCTGCAGCTTTCCGCCTCAGCATTGAACGGACTACCCTCCTATCGACCTGAGGTTACGGAGCCCGAGAATCTTAAACAGATCGTTAGTTCATTTGGTCATGCAGGGGTAAACTCTTTTGTCATCAGCCAGGGAAACAAAGCTGTGGTGTTTGATACAGGCACTGATGCTGCTCCCATTCTCGAGTTTTTGGAAAAGAAACAACTCGAAGCCTCTGCATTGCTTATCACTCACCGTCATCCCGATCATACGGCTGGGATCCGTGAGTTCTCCAATATTCCCGCAGTATATCCGGAAGATATCAATCACGGAGAACTCATTCAATTTTCTGACATTCAATTGACGGCACTCGATGTCAGTGGTCACGCCCGTCCTGCGCGCGCATTCTACCATACTGGCCTGAGCCTGCCTGTTTGCATTCTAGGTGACTGCATGTTTGCCGGCTCAATCGGTGGCGCTCCAGATCAAGGGAGCTATCAATTGGCCCTACAGACTATCAGGGACAATATTCTTACGCTACCAAGCGATACGGTCATATGCCCTGGCCACGGTCCCCTTTCCAATCTCCACCTTGAGCTTGAACACAACCCTTTCGTCGCTAACTAGACCGAGTTCATCCCCATCGTCTCAAGATTTCTTGACGCATTGTGACAAAATAGGCAGGTTAATACATCCTATAAAACTATAGGCTATCCCTATGAAATAACTCTTATGAAACACGCATCCAGACACACTGCAAAATCCACCGCTGCGGCTGCCTTATTGGGCTTGAGCAGCGCCTCCCTCTTCGGCGCCGGTTTCCAGCTGGCCGAACGATCTGCGACCGGCCTTGGTCGGGCATTCTCCGGTGAAGCCGCCATAGGCGATGACGCCTCTGTGCTCGCATCCAACCCAGCCGGCATGATCTTGTTAGAAGACGGAGCTCTTTCCGCCGGTCTCCAATACGTTAAACCAGACGTCGATATCAAAGGCGTCACACCTTACGGACCAGCCAGTGACTCCAGCATTGCGGAGGAAGCACTCATTCCATATTTCTACTACACACGTAAGCTCAACGACAACCTGAGTGTCGGTCTGGGACTGTTTTCCTCCTTCGGCCTGGCTACGGATTACTCTAATTCCTTTGCCTCTCTGGCTGGAACTGAAACTAGTGAAATCACTACATTCACTATTAACCCCTCACTGGCCTACCGCATCAATGACCGATGGACTATCGGTGCAGGAATTGATTTCCTCTATGCCGACGGTCGGCTCACCGCCCGCAACACCCCTGGTCTCAATGCCGGTGGCCCTGTGGGCGGCAGACTTTTTGACCTACAAGGTGACGACTGGGGCTACGGCTGGAATCTGGGTGTGCTTTTCGAAGCAAGTGACAAAACCAGAATCGGTCTCCACTACCGTTCCTCTATCGAATTGGAAATTGAGGGTGATGCGACCGGCAGCCTGGTCACCGCCACAGGAGCCGCCAAGCGTGATGCCACTCTTGACGTCGAACTGCCTGACACCGTCGAGCTGAGTATTTATCATGAAATCAACGAGCAGTGGGCCGTTCACGGCGACGTGCTCTGGACGAACTGGAGCAAGTTCGACCAACTCGCCCCAATCGTTCACCCCGCCATCGACGGGTTGTTATTGGTGAACGAGAACTGGGAAGACAGCTATCGCTACTCCATCGGTGTTACCTACAAGCACAACGATAAAGTCACTTACCGCGCGGGTATCGCACTCGATGAAAGTCCGGTTGCTACGGAAGACCGCACGCTCCGCATCCCTGATGCCGACCGCCTATGGGTCAGTATCGGTGCCACGATCAAGATCAACGAATGTTACAACTTGGATCTAGGTTACACTCACATTTTTGCCGACGATGCGAAAATCAACTCGGAAATGAACGGCGGCAATGAAGGTCAGTTCACTGGAAAAGCCAGCGGTGACGTCGACATCATCGGTATCGGCATCAGTGGTAAATTCTAAGTCACAAGAATTCAAATTCTCATAGCACACACACACTTACCATTAATGGTAGATCGGGCGTTCCTACGGGAGCGCCCGTTTTGTTTGTATGAAATGCCCGCCTTACTCTCCGCAGCTAAGTAGTTCTAAGAAAGTGGGCATCATGGTACGGTAGAGGGTATTCTTACCGCCACGCGATAACTGATCAGCCACCAATTCGGAAGGGTCGTCACTCGCAGCCGGAATCAAACGATCTAGCTGATGCTCTCCTGCATCGAGCTGCTGGTTACAGTAGGCAGAGTCGGCATCACGCCGCACCCTAACAGAGCAATCAGAGCTGGATAGTTCAACTAGCCCGATTGGTGCGCTGCTCGCATCGTATTCCACGATAGCAGTGACATCAGAACCTTCGTGGGTTTCAAAATAGAAACGGTCCGCACTGGATTGGGATGTTTCGTTATCGCATAAGCCAAGGTCTTTGCTCTTGGTCCAGCCGGTGCTTTGAATCAGCCAAGCCAAGACCTGCATGCCGGCCATACGATGCTTCGGATTGACAACAATCCGTATTTGATTGGTGTGCTCCAGAGCCATTGACGCGAGAGGGTCATCGAAGAGGCCTGCTAATGCCAAGCGCATCGGATAGCTTCGGGTCCACTCCAGATCCATGGGCAGCAGCTCGTTCGACTCGTCGATGACTTGGCCAATTTTACGGAATGACTCCAGTGGCTCAGCCCAATCTGAGCTGTCGAACACGAATCGGTCGATCAGGCTGTAAAGTCGCTCGGAGAAAATAGGTGAGAGCTCTCCCTGCCACCAGAAGACCAGAGGAAGATCGCTGTTCAGGTGGGCGAAGACGGTATTGCGCAATCTCCCTGTCGCTTTCCCTGTTAGCTGGAAAGCGACCTGCTCACAGCAAACGCTTTTATTCCCCTGCTGGGAAAGGTGACAATGCGCGGTGATCCATGCGCGAATGGATGTCTCCGGAGCACCGCGATCGATGCCTATCAGAATTGCACGGCATGCGTGTTCGCGGGTAATTGCTTGCACGATCTCAGAATTTCTGAGGATCGCATCATCAGCCTCGGAGTAGACTGCCAGATTGATCAATGAGGCATTGGTGCTCGCCTTATCCTGCTCCCATAGCAGGCGGAGTTCCTTGTCCACGGAGCCGATTGCAACCTCTTTGCCGAGGGCGCGTGCGTATTCGTCTTGGGTGCTGTTAGCCACGATATTGAGATAAATCGGTTAGAGTCTACGCCATTTGTGGCCAGACTTGGAAAGCAGGTCATCAGCTTCTTTCGGTCCCCAGGAACCAGCGACAAACTCAGCCATTGGTGGTGGGTTTTTCGACTCATGCCATGCGTGTTCAATATGATCGATGAACTTCCATGCCTCCTCGACCTCGTCCCGGCGCGCAAACAAAGTGGCGTCTCCTGCCATTGAGTCTAACAATAGACGTTCATAGGCTTCCGGGCTGCCTTTGCCGAAGCTAGTGGCATAATGGAAATCCATCTTCACTGGTTCAAGTCTCAGGCTAGCGCCAGGGATTTTGGAAACCATGCGTAGGGAAATCCCCTCGTCTGGCTGGATGCGGATGACCAGCACGTTGCCGCCGGGAACTCCGCCGGCCAGAGCATTGAACAGCACGGTTGGTGGTTCTTTGAAATGCACGGAGATCTCCGTCGCCTTTTTGGGCAACTGCTTACCCATACGAACGTAGAAAGGAACCTCACTCCAGCGCCAAGTATCGATGAGGATTTTCAGCGCCACATAGGATTCGGTCATGGACTCAGGATCCACCCGGTCTTCCTCGCGGTAACCGACAACTTTTTCGCCATCGACATGGCCTGCGATGTATTGTCCGCGCACGACATTTTCAGCCACCAGCTCGGGGGTGTCCCACTGGCGCATCGAGCGCAATACTTTGACTTTTTCATCCCTAACACCATCGGCGGAGAGATCGGTGGGCGGCTCCATGGCCACAAGGCTAAGAAGTTGCAACAGGTGGTTCTGCACCATGTCGCGCAGTGCTCCTGCCTTATCGTAGTATCCACCACGGCCACCTTCCATACCAAGGTTCTCAGCACAGGTGATCTGAATGTGATCGATGTAATTGTTGTTCCAAAGCGGCTCAAAAATGGCATTCGCAAAGCGCAGCACCATGATGTTTTGGGCGGTCTCCTTGCCGAGGTAGTGGTCGATCCGGTAAGTATCACTCTCATGGAATGTCCGGTTCACCACAGCATTGAGATGTTGAGCGGTGGGTAAATCTGTTCCGAATGGTTTCTCCACGATCACCCTTGCCCAGCAGCCTTCTTTACTCTCGCTGAGACCTGCCTTTTTCAAGTGTTCCAGCACGTCATCAAAGAATGATGGGGCACTGGCGATGTAGAAAAGTCGGTTGCCTTTTCCTCCGCGTTCGCGATCGATTTCGTCCAACTTCTCTGCCAAACTGTCATAGCCGGCCTGATCTTGGAACTCGCTTTGGTGGTAGTGAATATTCTGCGAAAACTCGGACCAAATGGCATCGTCATGGCCACTGCGGGAGACCTTTTTGTTCAGCTCTTCAAGACCGGAGCGGAACTCCTCGTCAGATTTTTCCCGGCGAGCAAAACCAATGATTTTCACCCCGGCAGGCAGGGCACCTTCGACTTGGAGGTTATACAAAGCTGGAACCAGTTTTCGGTGTGTTAAGTCACCGGTGGCACCAAAAATCACCACTGTGCACGACTCTGGACGTGAGCGCGATACCAGATCCTTTCGAAACGGATTTTTCATAAGCAAATTGCATCCGCTGATTCTTCGACCACCAGATCATCCGGTGGCACATCATCTCATGCGGAAGGAGGAACACAATAGGGCGGATGTTGTCATCATCAAGCCAAACAGTTGTCAGTTTTTGCGACCTCGTTCGGTAGCCATACTCTGCGATTCGAAAGCGTCGCGGAAGCTCAGTTCCCTTTATTCTTCCTTGGCATGGAGGTAGTCTACCATGCTCTTACATCGCAGGGTCAGACGACCGCTAATTGATTTTGCCGGATAGAAAAACATCGTCATGCGCTTGCTCTTGCGATTGATCGAATCTACCGCCCACACACGCTTAGGCTTGTTGTTTTCATCAGCGAGATAGACGGCCAGCTTGACCAGTTTCCTATCCCCAAATCCGCCCTTAACCAAGAACTCCTTGCCGGGATCAATACGCTGATGATTTTTCCCAGCCTTCAGTAAAATCGGCTCACGGCTGATGTTCACAAAACGGTATGAGCCACCTGGAAAATTTTCAGGTGACAGGTCATAGAGTTGGTAGCTCAACTTCTCATCGACACGGGTGACCAGAAGTAACGGTATGCGCATGGTTGCGGGCACTTTGACTTTGAGTGCCACTGGAAAAACATCTTCCCCACTGTCCGCGTCTGTCTCTTTTAGATGCAGAGCGATCCCTTCAGCACGCTTAAACGGTAGACCTTCTGATTTTGACAAATGGTGAAGGTCAATCTGCTGAAAGCCGTTCTTGGTTTTGGCATAGAGGCTATCCCCCTTCCAGTCTCCCCAGGTGGTAACGTGAAATACCGAAGTCCCTGGCTCTTGCTTTTCCGTTACATCGTCTTGCGCGTGGACGGCACAAACCACTCCGATCAATACAGCCGAAATCTGGGCGAAAATTCCTAGTTTCATATGTTTACACCTCATCTTTTGACAACCAGCGGAAGCTGATCACTCTGAATTTCCTGCCAAATTTACGATTCAATTCACTCATATCTTCATTCGGCTCCCACTGGCGCAGCACATCCTCATCTGAATCGACACCTGGATACGAATCCTTTTGCTGCCAGGCAAAATCATCGGTTGGCTCCATCCATTGGGGCGTCCGCTGGATGGTCGCCTCGCACCATGACTCGGCCCTAACTCTTCCGTTAGCATCTCGGCTCTCACCGTAGGCTCGCACGGTGAAGCTGTCGGAACGCGCGGTAATTTTACCACCGATGACGGATAGCACATCCGCCTGCATGAGGTACTGAGGCATTCCTGTCGCTGCACTTCGGGCCATTTGCTTTCCGCCTAGTCCGATCGATTTGTGCTCAACATTGGTTTTACTAACCGGGTAGCCTTGGAATGGTTGGTTCAAACCAGCATCTTCAATCGCCATCTGGACAGCCCCCAACAAGTGCACGTCATAGCCATCTTTACTGCTGCCGTGCAAACGTCGGTTGGCAAAATCGGCCAAGCCCATAAACGGACCACGTAGCTTGACTTGTTTGACCATCGCCTCGGCCAAGGTCTCGATTTCCCCGTCTGTTAGTTTACGGAAACCCATGGTGTCGTCGTCGCCTGCATTCATTTCTGTAGGAACCGCATATCGACCGCTCGGATGCTCATCCCCAGAGGCTCCTTTGAGGCTCACATTGCCATTTTCATTCGCGACCGGTATTTCCTGCCCGCGCAGACCTCCCAGCACTGCCTTCCATGCCTCTACCGAAGTGGAGTTGATATTGAAACCGCCCTGCAGAATAAGGTAGCGGGCGATTTTCCGATAGTCTTTCAGATCCGAGCGAACCTTCTCCTCCGATGCTCCAACCCAGTTGACGTAACGCATCTGTCGATTGAGCAACGGGTTCGACTCGCCGGTGATCAGATTTGTGATAGCTCCATCGAGCGATGTACTTTCCATATCCGTGTTGCCTGCCAGGGATTCATTCTCATCGCCGTAATGCATACCGCTGAAGAAATAACGATCCCAGAGCATTTCATTGGCCGGCCAAGTTGACTCGACTAACATTTGCCCACCAGTACTGCCTTGGGCATGGGCCCTGGAGAAAGACCGCATTGCTGAAAGCTTCGAGGCATCCCCTATACCTGGGTGAGGAAAGGAGTTGCCGATCTGTCTGGCCCCCTCACTCGAAGTGACCGTGATATCAGCATGCTGAAGTTGAGCCAAGCTGAGCAATGGTATCCGGGGAACTTCGTAGAGAATGATCTGCCCCGTGTCAGCCCAGCGGTTTTCGTAATTGGCAAAGGGAAAATCTTCGTAGGTGGTGCCGCCCTGACTATCGACGTCAATGTTGTGCACATGCCATGCAGGGCTGTAGCGGTCGATACCATCATAATCGCGCGAGTCCGCGACCTGTAAGCGCGGATTGAAACCCGTTAGAATAGCCACGTCCTCATAGGGACTTTTCATCACGACATCGATGGCGCCAAGGTATGACATTTCCCCATCACCCAATCTTGGGATTTGAGAAATGCTGAGTGTTTTTGTTTTGGTCGGTAGGCCTCGGGAGGCAAAATTGAGCTTAGTCACAAACTGGTCGTTCAAAACATCGTAAGCTTGAGCATCGTGGCTCCTAGTTGGGCGGTCTGTGTCGACGTTGCGCAGTTCGCCAGCGTGATTGTTTCGAGAAAAAATGTGAAACAGAGCAGATTCGGTGAGATTGCTACCATTGCCATAGACGGCATTTTTCCCCCTCACCTCAAATGTGACCTGACTCCCTGCTTTGGGAATGATGTCTGTACCGTTGTCTTGGTTGCTCTTGCTCAGTAAAATCCCCGGCATTTCACCCGGACTGGGTTCAAAGCTAGCACTCAAAATACCTATATCACTTCGGCTCAGGTCTTGTCGATCTGCACCATCATCATATTTCTCGGGATGGATCACTTTCATCTCGCCCGGTTGCAAGACGTAAGAATTTTCCTCGATGGGGAGTCGCATGGTGATCGATCCCTGCCCCAAGTAATTGTTAGACATTTTGATGTTTGTCGTTTTCTGAGCACCATTCTTATCGGTCCATTTAATTCTGAGTGCGCAGGGATTGTGTTTACTGCAAAAAAGCCCGAAGGAATCAAATGCGATCGGCACATTGTAAGGATTTAGCACCGTGATATATGGTTCATAACTGACCTGAATCCGGTAATCGCCATTTCCCAATGGAACTTGGACTAAGCCCAAGGCCACGTAGTAACGCAGCACCACAGGAGCAACCCGCTCCGCCGTGGCTCTCAACGGAACAACCGGCCCTGTCGCACCACGGGAGTAATCCAAGCGGTCAGGGTAGCGGTTTCTTCCGAACGCATGCCTGTTGTTATAAATACGTGAAGGATTTGATTTAACGGAGTATCCTCCGCCTGTTGCCTTTGAGTAACTTAAGGGTAACTGACCACGGGCTGCAAAGGTGGCATCGTTCGCCAGTTCAGTCTTACGCCCCCAATCAAGCTTCTCAAAATCTCGTTTATACTGGCGGTAATGGTTTCGGATCAAATCCCATGTTGGGCCACGATAAATCGTGCTGCTCCCTGTTGGAACCTCAAAGAGATAACCTAAGTCTGGTGACGTCTCGTCTGCGTAGAAAAGAGGCTCCGTGGTGTATCCCCCGCCCAGACTTGCATAGCGATTCGTATCATTTCTCTCACCGCTATTATGGAACTCTTCTAGCTCATTGAAATCCTCGATCGGGAGTTCGAATGCCGATGACAGGTCGGGTTTGATGCCTCCCACGCGCACGTCTGTGAGCAAGCTGGCACTCCATGGCGTAACCTGGTGGAATAGCAAATTGGATGCATATCCATCTCCCAAGCCTCCTCTTTGCCCCTCATCCAACAAAGCCAGGTCCATCGTTTCCAGAGAAACCAAGCCATTCACTGGCTTGTCAGCAATGTCTGAGAATGCACTGTCCGGCAACCCATCCCTTGTGACCAACTCAAGAGCCTGCCTCGGAGCCAGCGAAAGTCTGGTCAGGCCATCGATCATCTCATCAGGAGCCTCGCCCACCTGATTGAGACTGATTTTGCCACTGTTGCCAAAAGTGGCATAGGCATAGGCTCCTGTCCCCCCGCCAGTGTCCACCGTTTTTGCCCATACTTGATCGTCATTCGAATTCACCGAGCCAGAACCGACCAAAAGCACGCTATCATCCGCTCCAACAGCCACATTCAGGTAGCCTTGCTCCTCAGCGCCCTCTCCCGAGACAAGCCAACCGCGAAATGGTTTATCGTCCGGGTTTTGTGGGTCCCATTGCCCGCTATCCCACACACCGGTGAGATATTTTTTACCATTGGTCAGATCGAACCCAGAGTCCTCTAGTATATCAGCACGGGCTGTAACGCGCTGGTCTGGCCCCGCCGCTTCTTGCAGTTGACCGATCGCCATCATCAGAGCCATGCGTGCATTGGCGCGAGCTCGCAATTGGTGCTCCTGCTGAGAGGATGACCGGATCTCAGTCACGGACAACGAAATCATCGCGAGCACAATCAACGACAACAACGTCAATACTGCGACTGTTGCGACCAGTGCGAAGCCATTTTCCCTAGGGTGGGCTATTTGCCTCGCGGATATTTGAATTTTCTGTTTCATCGTCATCGTGTAATCCTCATGCCCAACATGTGAATACATAGTATACCTATACACCCTGTATAAGCACCTCGTCAATTTTGGCATTCGACACACAATTTTACATCCCACGACAGTACTCGCTGACTCAGACTCCGACTCAAAAAGAGGAGCCATCTTAGAGTCATTAGATCTTGGCTCGGCACATCCAAACGCAAGAGGAGGAGAATCCTCTGTAAAACAACACCGGTTTTAAGTCCTCTATCGTCATTGTCCTCTTGTTTATTTATTATGGCATTCAAGTGAAGTGATGAATAATCTCCTCCTCAATCCCGTAGTCTATTCCATTCATTATGCGTATTCCTATTATTCTCCTGATCTCGTCCTGCCTGCTATCCGCCGCGCCAACAGCCAAGCTTGAGGTGCTAACGGCAGCGAAAGCCAAACAGTCCAAGTTCCATGGCTTTCCTCGCTATGATTTCAAACTCCCAGGCAATACTTTCGGCTGCACGGTAGTCACCCCTAAAGCAGCGGCTCAAGGTTTACCATGGATCTGGCGTGCGAGGTTTTTCGGTCACCAACCAGCATTGGAAATTTCACTTCTGAACCAAGGTTATCACGTTTGTTATGTCGATGTGAGTAACCTCTTCGGTGGTGCGGCTGCGATGAAGCGCGGCGACCAGTTCTATACCTTTGTCACAGACCAGTTGGGGCTTAAAAAGAAAGCCGTGCTCGAAGGAATGTCGCGCGGTGGCTTGTTCATCTTCAACTACGCGGCATTGCACCCCGATCGTGTCTCAGCCGTCTACGGTGACAACCCAGTCTGTGATTTCAAATCATGGCCAGGCGGCAAAAACGGCAAGTTTTCAAAGAACGAATGGCAACGTTGCCTCAAGGAATACGGAATCAATGAGGAGGAAGCAAAGACGCACCCGCAAATCACCGATGCCAAACATGCAGAAAAACTCAAGGGCATTCCCGTTGCGCTAGTCCTCGGCACTGCCGACGATGTGGTTCCTCCCAAGGAAAACGGCGACGTCCTAGCCAAAAATCTCAAAGACCTTAAATCACCCGTAAAGGTCTGGCACAAACCAGGCAAAGGCCACCACCCACACGGACTCAGCCCGGTTGAGCCGCTGGTGAAGTATTTGATGGAAGCCGATGGCGTCAAACCTGCTGCTGTGACCAAGTAATCGATTCTTCCCATGAAAGCTCTACTTGCCCTGATAGGAGGAATACTCCTGAGTCAAACTTCACTGGCCAAGCCACCTCACATCATCCTGATCATGGCGGATGATGTCAGCTGGGAGTGTTTTGGGACCTATGGAGCTCAGGACTATAAAACCCCCGAGCTGGATCAACTGGCCAAGCAGGGCATGCAATTTTCCCACTGCTACTCCACCCCCATCTGCACCACTTCACGAGTGATGCTGATGACCGGACAGTATAATTTCAGAAACTACACCCACTTCGGCTACCTCAACCCGAAGGATAAAACGTTTGGTAACCTTCTCCATGATGCAGGATACAAAACTGCTGTCGCCGGCAAATGGCAGCTGAACGGACTCTATAACAAACTTCCAGGTCACGATGACGCCCAACGCCCCCAAAAAACAGGCTTCGATGCTTGGTGCTTGTGGCAACTGACTAAAACGGCCGAAGCTGGCGAACGGTTTTGGAGCCCTGCCATTGAGCAAAATGGCTCCCTCCTCCCAGATGAAAAAACCCAAGGTAAATATGGCCCCGACCTGATGAGCGACTTCCTCTGCGACTTCTTCGAGCAAAATCATAAGCAAAACCCAGTCTTCCTCTACTACCCCATGGTGCTGGTCCACTCCCCTTTTGTCGCTACGCCCGACAGTCTTGCCCCCAATGAAAAAGGATCTGACAAACACCCGAAAGATTCAAAACTACAGAAGAAAAACTTCGTCGCCATGGTCAACTACATGGACAAAATCGTGGGCAAGATTGTTAAAAAAGTCGATGCTCTCGGCGAACTGGAAAACACCATCATCCTCTTCACCGCCGACAACGGCACCCACGTTTCGATTACCTCGCGATGGAACGATCAAATGATCCGAGGAGGCAAGGGTGGCATGAAAGACATGGGCACCCATGTACCACTCATCGCCTATTGGAAGGGCAAAACTCCCACTGGCAAGGTAAGCGATGACCTCATTGACTTCACCGATTTCTATCCGACCCTCGCCGCCGCTGCTGGACTAAAGTTAGATCAAACTGACCCCATCGACGGCCAAAGTTTCCTCCCTCAACTACAGGGAGAAACAGGAGCACCTCGTTCATCCGTCTTCTGCCACTATCAACCGTATTGGAACAAAAAACCGGGCCAGTTCGTTCGCACTCAGCAATACAAACTCTATCGCGATGGGCGTTTTTACAATGTTCCGAATGACCTCAAGGAAACTAAAAACCTCGCAGAAAGCAAACTGACACCCTCAGCCCAGAAAGCGCACTCTCAGCTGGAAGGTCTCATCAACAAAGCCCCCGCTGCGCCCGCCACAAAGGCAGGACGAAACACGAAGGACAGGCCTGTCTTCCCTGACTGGCCAAAGATTTCTAACTAATATCACCCTACTCTGTTAGGCAGATATTCAGTGTGCATTAAGAAACGGATAATCCGTTAATCCCTCTTTGCCATCTCCATAGAAGGTTGAGGGATTGGGTTCGTTAAGCTCGGCTTCCATGGCCAAGCGTTTTACCAGATCCGGATTCGCGATGAAGAGCTTGCCCCAAGAAATGGCATCGGCTTCTCCTGACTCGATCATGTTCTCCCCCTCCTCAAAGCTGAGGTCTTGATTGGCAATAAAGGGGCCGCCAAACTCGGCTTTCAGCATCGGGCCCAGACGTGGCTCCTCTTTTCCTTCTCTTGCAAAAATGAAGGCAATGTTCCGGCGTTTCATCTCGCGTGCAACGTATCCGAATGTCGTGGCAGGATCTGAGTCCCCCATATCGTGAGCATCACAGCGAGGTGCGATGTGTAACCCAACGCGGTCAGAGCCCCAGACCGAGATCGCGGCATCAACGGCCTCTAACATCAGACGGGCACGATTTTCGATAGCCCCTCCATATTCATCATCACGCTGATTGGTGCTGGTCTGTAAAAACTGATCTAACAAATAGCCGTTCGCCCCGTGTAATTCAACACCGTCAAAACCCGCCTTCTTGGCATTTTCAGCGCCTTTGCGATAAGCCTCGATCACCTCGGGGATCTCATCGAGTTCCAAGGGCCTTGGTGTTTCGAAAGATTTTTCAGGCCTGACCAAACTGACATGCCCAGCTGCCGCGATAGCACTTGGTGCCACTGGGAGCTTGCCATCAAGATAGACAGGATCTGAAATTCTCCCTACATGCCATAGCTGAAGGATAATCCTACCACCGGCGGCATGAACAGCATTCGTAACCAGCTTCCATCCCTCCACTTGCTCATCGGACCAAATGCCAGGTGTGTTAGGATATCCCACGCCCATCGGGCAGACCGAAGTGGCCTCGGATATAATCAGACCCGCCGATGCGCGCTGCGCATAATACTCGGCCATGAGTTCATTTGGCACTCGGCCCTCGCTAGCCCGACAACGAGTGAGAGGTGCCATGATCATGCGGTTAGGAAGCTGCCATGCACCTATCTGAATCGGTTCTAATAAAATCGATGAAGTCATATCTGTGACGTCACCTTAAGCGTGATCGCTCCGTCTTCCAGCGAATAGATCAGATCGCCCAAGAAATCAGCTTCCTCCTCACGGTGTGTGATGTGTAAGGTAGTTAGATTTTCCTCTTCGGTCACTTTTTTGAGCAAGTGCATGATGGCATCGTGCGTCTTATTATCTAATCCTGTTAGAGCTTCATCGAGACAAAGCAGCTTGGGTTTCCCCGCAATCGCTCGACCAATCGCGACCCTTTGTGCCTCCCCTCCTGAGAGCCCCTTTGGTTTACGGTCGAGTAGCTCAGTTAGCTGTAATGAATCCGCTAGGGTAGTGACGCGTTTGGCGGTTTTTGATTTACGCCACCCTTGAAGCGAAGGACCAAAGGCGAGGTGTTCGCGTACAGTGAGATGGGGAAACAACACGGTATCCTGAGGCACTAGACCGATGTCTCGTGTGCTTGGACGCAGCGCGCTGATCTCCACTTCGTCGATGACGATCGAGCCAGCATCCACAGACCGCAAACCACAGATGGCTTCCATCAAAGTCGTTTTCCCCACTCCGCTACGGCCCATGAGCACCGCACATTCCCCGTCGGGGATAGCCAAAGATATCCCAGCCAAGGTAAACTCACCGGCGCTGACATGAAGCTGGTTGATTGCGAGGGACATTGTTAGAAGAAGTTAGATTCTGAGCGGGTAAAGTAGCGTATCAATGAAATCAAACTGATCGCCAAGGCAATCATGATCAGCGAGACGGCAGCCGCCCCTCCGATGTTACCCAGGTTAATCTCCAAAAAGACGGAAGTGGACAATACCTCTGTTCGTCCCCGCGTGGCACCAGCAAAAACGAGGATTGGTCCGAACTCACCCAGTGCCCGGGCCCAAGCGAGGACTCCTGCGGCCACCACTCCCTGCCCTGCCTGCGGCAAAGCCACTCGCCAGAATGCTTGCGATCGATTGCAACCCAGAGTCATGGCGACATCCTCACAGCGTGGATCGATTTGCTCGAAGGTGTTTTTCATCATCCGCACCGCGAAGGCCGTCGCCACAGAAAACTGCGCCAGCACGACGGCCGCCACGCTATAAGTCACACTCATACCGTGATCATTCAGCCAGCCTTCTATTGGGCCAGCTCCCAGCAAATCCACCTTGTTGAACAAAATCAGCAAACTCAGCCCCACAACCAAAGGCGGCAGAACAATCGGAATATCCATGATGGCGTCCATGACACTACGACCACGAAACTTAAACCGGGCCAGCAGATAGCCAGTAGGAACGGCACAGAGAATGGAAAGCAAGGCCGTGGTAGTGCAGGACAGCAAGGTCAGCTTGATCGACGATTGAATCGCCGGTTGCCGCCACGTTTGCACCAGAGTATCCCAGCTCACCACGCTGACATTTGCCAGCACCATGGCTAGGATCAGACCCACATAAAGCCACGCAATGATTCCCAAACCGCAGAAAAACGGTAGGTCTCCTGAAAGCCGACGTGTGGCATGGGGTTTAGTTTCCATCTTTATTGTCAGTCCTAGGAGGCGAGGTGTAGTGGTGGCGGGTGAAGATACGGCGACCTGCTTCCTCCGCCGTTAGATAGTCTACAAAGTCTCTAGCTTCATGGCTGGCAGCCCGGTTCAGCACGCCGACGCGAACTTGGCGAGGATTGGCATCGAACAGCGGGATCCGAACTATTTCCACCTCTGGCGACTGCAGGGCTACGGCATCCCAAGCGATGCCCACATCCACTGAACCTGTCGCAACCGCTGTCACCACTCCATTCACGGTCGGTTGGGTCACAATGACGTAGGGTTCGATTCCCTTCCAAAGGCCCGCCTTCAGCAAAACGTCGCGAGTGAACTTGCCGACTGCTGCTGAAGGTTCCGCCACGCAGAGCCGCACATTTTCCAATGCGATATCAGACAAAGATTTGATCCGTTTGGGATTTCCCTTAGGCACCACAATCACGGCCCGGAGTTCCGCGAGTGCAGCGGTTTCACTGACCAGCCCCTGTGAGACTGCGTTTTCGATGTAAGAGTCATCCGCAGGGATAAACAGATCACCGCCAGTTGTTTTCAGCTGTGATTCCAAAACGCCTGAACCAGCAAAGTTGAGTATCACACGGGTGTGATGCTCGCGCTCGTATGATCTGGCAATTTCGGTCAGAGGCAATTGTAGACCCGCAGCACAATGGACCAGCAGTTCGCGCCGCCCCTCATCGCTGGATCCGTGCCGACTTAATAAAATCATGAGCACTGCAAGGGCAGCGAACATGGCTACGATGATGACAAGTGGTCTCTTCACGCTTTAACAATTTCCAGCCCCTTGGGAGTGAGGCGTGGCCATCATCTTGAGATCCTCGTCTATTGCAAGTTCGGTATCTGTATGTGGCATTTAGTCGGCAAGATTTTCTACTCGCGGGTATTTCGCACACCGCTAGTATATCGGCATCATGCTGCGAATTTTCATCGTTCTCCTCGGTCTCTGTTGCTCGATTTATGCCGAGCAAAATACGACCAAGAAAAAATCCATCACCTACCAGGAGAAACCCTACGCCCTGAGTCTCTCCGCTCAACTCACTGGCTTCGAGACGCTTGCTCCGCGCTTTGATGAGATGGCTTCGATCTACTTCGATGTCTGGCCGAAATTGATCACAATGTTAGGTGCCCCCGCTGAGCACACCCATCGCGATGTGGTCATTCGTTTTGAGAAAAAAATGGATCATCCGGCACACGCGTCAGGCAATGTCATCACCATCTCTGCTGAACATCTCGAACGTGATCCAGCCGATACGAAAGGGGTTTTTGTGCACGAATTGACTCATGTGATCCAGCGGTATCCCGTCGGCCAACCCAGCTGGTTTATCGAAGGTGCCGCCGACTACACACGGTTCAAACTCCACACGACCGATCGATGGGCGAAGTGGAACCGGACTCATGTCGACCATAGCAAGCCATTCGGCCACTACTGGCACTCTGCCGCTTTTCTGCTCTATCTGGATGAGACTTATCAAAAACCGGTCATGCAGACGGTTTCGAAAGCCTTGAGATCTAACAAATACCAAGAAACCATCTGGAAAGAAATCACCGGCAAGACTCTGGAACAGCTTGCTGCGGATTATAAAAGCTCTGGATGGAAACCCGCAGCCGAGTGACCGGTCAGGGCTTTTGGGCCGATGGTTCGGCAGAGGGCAGAAGCAAGTTATTTGCCACAGCATCTGCGAAGGATCCGGGAGCTCCGCGATATGCGATCACACCATTTTTATCCAATACCAGGCAATACGGCCATGAGGCCAGACGGTAGTCTTTGGCTATCTTCTGCTCAGGATCCGAGAAGTTCTTCCACGTCACAATACGATCTGCTTCCAGTGCGCGCAGGTTGACCAAGGTATCGCGATTGACGCCGACCACGGCAAAAGGTTTGCCCGCTTTGCTTTCCACACTCTTACGCAGTGTCTCTAAAACTCGCGCTGCCTCGAGATCCCAGCTCGACCAGAACACCAGCATGACCACCTTTCCTCTGAAATCCTTAAGGTTCATAGGACGATTGGCTGAGTCCAGCCCAACGATATTCGGGGCCTCTCTGCCCTTGGTGAGATGGCTGATCTTATACAGTTCGTCGCGCGCTACATCAGCTACAGTGACCGGGCCAACCTTGACGTCGGCACTCTTGATAATTGCCTCTTTCAGATTGGTCATGCGCTGACGCATGATACCACCATCATCTCCTAAGTCCCCTAACATTATGGAAAGTGCCAGAGCAGCTTGCCCCTGCACTTTCTCATCCGGATTGGTTTTCTTGATCATTTCCAAGAGCTTCATACCGCGCGATCTCAGCGGCACATCGCCAGGCCTTGGGACTTCACCACCGGCGTCTAAATTGATCATGGCGATGCAAAACGCACCGACTTCCGGGCTCTTGACGTGATGTTTTTCAACGGCATTGAGCAGTGCTCGCTGGGACTCTGCTTTTAGCGCCGCATCGTTTTCTAACAACCATGCTCCGTATTTCAGACTCCAGTCGTTGGCGAGGTCCTTACGCAACAGGTTTTTAAGCTTCGTGGCATAGATGCCGGCATCGGGGCGCTTTTTAGTCACCAAGTCCAATGTGCGCGGATCCTTGGCGAGACGCATCTCAGCCATCCACTGCTGATAGACACCGTTGTATTCATCGACAATCGCCTGAGCCTCGGCATCCGTGGCTGCATGGAGCGGAGCCTGGCATGTGGCCAAGGCGAAAACCAATCCTGCCAGGAATCGTTTCAGGTGCGTGGTTGAAATCATGGGCGCAAGGTAACAAAATAAAACCTCGGATCAAGGGCAAGCTGAGCGGTGTGCCTAGGCAAACCTGCTAACGAGCATCCATCACGGCCTGCAACTCTTTCTGGAAAGCCAGTATGTCAGCTTCAGTAGGGCGATAACCTTCCGTGTCAGGATCGACGCCGAGCCTGCCCATCTCATCGACATACCAAGTGCCACCTTGGGAATCGGCAAAGGTGACCCGACCACTGGCCATGACGCCTGGGCGGGCGATTCCATCAACGGTGACACGGACTTTTCCGCTACCTTGGGGCGTAGGAGGTAGAATTTCCAAATCGTCCTCGGTCAGTTCATCCAAGGTGGGATCGACTGGATTAGCAGCCGCTTCCTCGGCCTCCTTCGCTTTCTCCTCCTCGGCGAGGTTACGAATTTCTATTCCCAGATCCAGCACCAGAAACCGGGTGTCCATGTAGGTGAGACGGAATTCCATCTCGTCCTCCATGCGTTTCTGGATATCAGCAAGCTGGGCTCCTTCTTCGGCCCATCCCTTGATGGCTGCGACCTGGTCTTCGGTAAGTTTTTTAGCATCAAACATCGTGTTGCCCCCATTTAACGGAGGGGCGCGCACGATGCAAGCATAGGCCGAGCTGATCAGTCACTAATTCAAGCCACTCTACTACTCGGAAGAAATGATTCCCCCATTCACCTGGATCCCTCGGTCGACGGTGAGTTGGACAGGATCTCCCAGACGAATGGTGTGGAACCCGGTCAGCGGTCATCAATTTTTGATTGGGGTTTTCTCATAAAGAACCTATATCCACAACGTGCACGGACACTCTCAAACCTTTCCCGTTTCCCCGCCGCGAGCTTGGGCCGAGGTCAATCTCAGCCACTTGCGCCAGAACTATGCTGTCTCGCGCGAAAAGGGGGACATCATGGCCGTGCTCAAGGCGGGGGCTTATGGCCACGGAATTGCCAATATCGCCTCGGCTCTGGAGCAATTGCCCGCTGCCGAGGCTCCTGTTTTTCTTGGAGTAGCCAGCGTGATTGAAGCGCGAAGGCTCGCGGAAGCGGGTATCAAAACGCGTATCTACCTGCTCGGGCCTACCTTTCCCTCAGAGCGTGAAGAAATCGTCGCCCGTCGCTGGACTCCTTGTATTTCGAGTCTGGCAGAAGCCAGAGATTTCAATCGACTGGTCCGAGAAAATAACGCAGAGCCGCTACCCGTGCACATCACCGTGGATACCGGCATGGGCCGTGGTGGATTTCTGCCTGACGCCCTCTTGGAAAAAATCGGTGAGCTTGAAGACTTTGAACATCTCTACTTCGAGGGCATTGGCTCCCACCTGCCTTCCGCTGATGAAGATGAAGAATTTACCAGAACACAATTTGAGGTATTCGAAGTTCTGTTGGATAAACTCGACTACGATCGTTTCAAATTCAGGCATTTGGCCAATAGCGCCGGATTATTAGGGTATCAGAGTGCATCAACCAATCTCTACCGTCCGGGCCTGATGTTATACGGCATCTCGCCACTGCCCCAATTTCAAGACAAACTCACTCCGGTGCTGACTCTCAAGTCACGGGTTTCGCTAGTGCGCGAGCTACCTGCTGGTCACGGGATTTCGTATGGTCGACAGACAATTTTGGAAAAAGACACGTTGGTGGCCACCGTGGGAATTGGATATGGCGATGGCTACCCGCGCGAAATTTCAGGAAACGGAGCCTCGGTTTTCATTCGTGGCAAGCGATGCCCATTGTTAGGCCGCGTGACGATGGACCAGATCATGATCGACGTTTCGGAACTGCCTGATTGCGAAAGCGGCGACGAGGTGGAGCTTTTCGGCGAGAACATTCTCGTCAGCGAAGTGGCTGAGCGAGCGGGCACCATTTCCTGGGCTGTGCTCACCGGTATCACACCCAGAGTGACCCGGATCTATTTATAAATCCCCGCAGAGCTTCACGGATGTGACATGTGCCAGCTGACATCTGTCTCACCGATTAAAGGAACTCGCTAATCACCATTTGCATCCTTGCATACAATGCCTCATAGTGCCCTCCCCGATGCCCGACGAAGAATTTTCAGACTCCCCAGAGGAGTCCCCCTCTAAAAAACCACGCTCGCAGCGCCGCAAGATCATTTTGTTGATCGGGCTGCTAGTGGTCTGTTATCTCGTCAATGGACCTTGCGCCCGCTGGCTGGTTCACTATGGCCTGAACAAGGCGCTAGAGGCACAAGGCATGACCGGGAGCTCAGAGGTCACCGGCACCTTATCGGGGGGCTTCACGATCCAAGATCTCTCATACACTGGAGATCAAGGCATCCAATCTCTGAAAGTCAGCGAGGCCTCGGCGCACTACAAATTCTCCGAGCTGTTCAGTTCGAAAGTGAGGGGTGTCGATCTCAAGCAGAGTGTCGTCGTCATCGATCTCGATAAATTTCCGCCCTCACAAGAAGAGGAAAAATCCACTGATACAAAAATCAAGGACACGCTGCAGACTCTCCACCCGTGGATCAGCCAGCCATCCATCACTATCACCGACCTGGATATCAGCATTTTAAAGTCCGGAGTTCAGCAGGCCCACTTCAATTTAAAATCATTTGTTCACGAGGCGGAATCCAATGCATTCGACATGCACGGCTTCGTAGCCACCGATCGCGAAGGCCGGACGACACCAGAGCAGGATGTTCATCTGGTATGGAAACCGGAAGCCGCCAGTATCGACCGCTTTGAGGTCCTTCCGGATATAGCAGTGGAAAAAGTGGCAATCGATTGGACCTCCGACTTCAAGGGCCAAGGCGACCTCAAATTTCTCGCCGCCACACTTAACGTGCGCGTGGAGGAAAATGTATCTGCTAAGCTCTCTGACGGGACGATCAATTCGAAGGAACTCGTCGAACGCTTCGATCTCGAACTACCAGCCGATTTCTCCATCTCAGAACTCGACGCAACGGTCAGCGAGTGGTTGAAACCATTGCCCGAATGGAAAATCCAAGCCCACACCCGTCTCGCATCTGCCACCTACCAAGACTATCAGCTCGAAAACACAACTCTCGAACTGACGCAGGACAAGCAAGCCTACCAGCTAGCGGTAAACGGAACTCTCAACACCAATGCTCTCTCCATCAAAGCCGATGGCCGGTGGCTTTCACCTGAGTCAGAAACTTGGTGGGGCCATACCCAAGCGAGCTATGAAGTCGATGTTCCCAAACTCGGCACACTCATTCAATTAATCGACGATCTGCCAGAGGGGATCGAACTGAAAAACACCGCCGTCGATGCCAAGGGGAACATCGAGGTCAAAGAAAACGAAGTCACACAGGCTGACCTCGAAGGACAAATTACCAAAGTCGCTGCTGATGGAGTGACCTTGCCTGAACTCGACCTAACAGCGAACTATCTGAGCAACGGGAAAAGCACCGCTAAATTAGAGGCCAAAAGAAATGGCGCCATCGTCCTGCAACTCGATGCCGACTACGGCATTGATAACAAAGACTACCAAGGCAAGCTCAGTGTTACCGAGGGAGATCCGGCCTGGATCAATGCGCTCGCACGTATCTTCAAAGCAGAGGTCAAACTCGAAGGACCTGTCGCGTTGACTTGGGAAGGAAAAGGAAATGCCACTGAATTTAACAATCCCGAGATCCCACAGTCAGGCACATTAAAACTCGAGAAACTGAATCTCATCCTACCTGACACCCCTGCCCTGAACATCACGGCTGAGGCGAATTACAATTGGCCGGAATCGGTGACGCTGACATCCCTCCAAGTTAAAGAAAAAGACTGGAACGGCAGTGCCTCTCTCAGATGGGATGGCGAGATTGTAGATATCGGCAAGGTTAAACTCACACGCGGTGGGGAACAAGTCGCCACGCTCAACGGCAAACTCCCCTTCCAAGCAGAAATCGACAGCGCTAAAAAGTTTTTCAACCAGAATGACGAATGGAATCTCGCCGTGAAAACGCAGCCCATCGCGCTGAAGAAAATTCAAGAGTGGTTCAAAGTTGACCTGCTCAATAAGATGACAGGAACCACCGATCTCGATGTCCAGCTCAGTGGCACACCTAACAACCCTCAAATCAAAGGCAGTGCCCGCGCGAGTGACGTCAAAGGCGTGGACGATGGTAACTTACTTCCCTTACACCTCTCTTTCGATTTCTACTCTGAAAACAAAAAGCTCAATATCAGCGGGAAACTGCTAGAAGGAGACGTCGACCGGTTTCTCCTAACAGGCACAGTTCCCTTCACTCCGTCGGACTGGATCAATGATCCCGATTTTATTGATAACTTTATCAGCAATGCGCCTCTATCGGCAGAAGTTAAAATCAACACTCTCAAGCTCGGACGGTTCAAGAATTTCATTCCCCAGCTAGAACAGCTCACTGGCACGTTGAACGGTAAGGCTACGCTAAAAGGCACTATTGAAAACCCGGAATACCTGGTCGATCTGGATGCGGATGTGCCACTCATCAAGCTCAAGAAAGATGGCATCGGTGACATCAAAAACGTCAAACTCAACACCAAGTTCGATCAAAACCAAAAAGCGACGACAAAGCTGACAGCTCTGGTGAATGGAGGGAAGTTTGAAGCTGGTGGCACTGTTGATCTGAGGGACTATAAAAAGCCAGTCTTCGATCTCTATCTTCGCACACAATTCGCGCTGATTCACCGCGATGACATGGTATCGGTCCGGGCAAATTCCGACATCCAATTAAAGGGTAATATGGAAAACGCCACGATCAGCGGCACCGTCGGCATTGCCGAATCGCTCTTCTATAAAGACATCGAGCTAATCCCCATCGGGGTCCCTTCCTCAGAAGTGGCCAAGGTCAAGATGCCAGCCCTTTCCAAGAAAAAGTCTAACGACACGCTGCCGATCCCAGAGCCTTACGCCAATTGGAAGCTTAACCTAACAGTACGCACGGACGACCCGGTTCTTATCCGCGGAAATGTGGCAGCTGGAAATCTGAGCGGATCGATCAAGGTAGGCGGCACACTGGAAAAACCAGCTCCATCAGGCACCATTCTAGTCAATGAAGTGAAGGCCAAGTTGCCATTCAGTATTTTGGAAATCAAACGCGGCGAAATTGTGTTCGACCCAAAGAATGGTCTCAATCCGACATTGAACATTCGGGGGAAATCCACCATTGGCTCGTATGACGTCAGTGTTTTCGTCTATGGCTCAGCGAACTCTCCGAAGACAGCATTCACCTCCTACCCGCCACTTCCTGAGAGCGAGGTGATGGCATTGTTAGCCACCGGCACCACCACCAGCGGCCTGGAAAACCAGAGCGTCGCCACCTTCAAGGCATTCCAAGTTTTCCTGCTCAAACTACAACAGCGTAATGATAAGCCGGGTGGGAACAAATTATTCAAACTCCTGCTTTCCGGCATCGATGACCTTAACCTAAACGTTGGCGAAACCGATCCTTTCACTGGCAGAAAATTCTCCTCCGCTACCGTCGAACTTCACCGCCGCTGGCACTTCACCGCCCAGGTGGATGACACCCAACAGACGCGTGGGCTGGTCGTTTACGTTATCCGATTTAAATAGATGCATCTTCCGAAACCATGGCTGCTGTTAGCCTTGACCGCGCCACTTTCATTCCTACCCGGAATGAAAGTCAGTGGTGCTGAGATCCGCATCAATGGCATCCCTCTGGATAAACGCGAGGAACTCGTGGCCAAAGTGCGCCCAAGACTGGACTTTATCAAGCAACGGGAGGCTTCCAGCTGGCGTGCGGACGACGCCGCATTTTTCTTCAAGCGTCTGCTGATCCGCGCCGGACATGCGGATGCGGAGGTCGACTGGAAACTACCGGGAGGCAACGTCATCGAGATCAATGCCCGGCCTGGAGTCCGCTACAAATACGGAGAGATAAAAGCCAATCGCATGGGGCCGTTGACCGGAGAGCAACTACGGCAGTATTTCCTACAGCCGCTGATAGAAACTGAATTAGTGGCGGCAGACAAAGCTCCGTTCATTGAAGAATACAGTCTGAAGGGGGCCTCCAATGTGCAGAATTTTCTGAAGTCACAAGGTTACTGGCAGGCTAGTGTATCGGTCGCCAATGAAAAATACGATCGCGTCAGCAAGCAGGTCAACATCCAGCTCAACCTATCAGCGAGGGCTAAATTCAAACTGGCGCGCCCCTCATTCAATGGCATGCCAGCCGAAGACCTCGCCGAAATCCTCCCGGATGTGCAACCGTTTATTGGTGAAACGGCGGACAGTGGCAATATGACCAAGATCAACTCCATCGTGGAAAATTACTACCGCGAGAAGGGTTATCATTTTGCTCAAATCTTTGTGGATGCCAAACATGTTGGGGGCGTCACCACGCTCATTTTTGAGATTAACCGAGGGATACGATACACGGTGGATGACATCGTGGTGCGCGGGAATAAATACACCAAGACCAAACGTATCCGCCGATACTTTGATGGACTCAAAGACATCCACTTTGACAGGAACGCAGCGGATAAAGCGCTGAGTAATCTGTTAGCATCCGGTGCCTTCCGCAGTGCCACCCTCAGCCCGGTGCCAGTGCCAGGCGGCATGTTAGACCTTCAGATTGATGTTACAGAAGCAGAGGCCAAAGCATTGAAAAGCTACATCGGGCTCGGTTCCTTCGAAGGCGGCATCCTGGGGATGTCATACACAGACCTGAACCTGAGAGGAAACCTCCTCAAGCTCAACGCGCGCGGAGAATACAGCGGCCGCGGTTTCCTAGGCGAGCTCAGTATTACCGAGCCTCATTTCGCGGGAGAACCCATTCAGCTGACATTGCGCGGATTCCTGCTGCAACGACTCTATGACGGCTATGACAAATCCGAGGCAGGTGTCGAAGCCAGCTTGTTGGCAAAGTATCACGATCATTACAGCAGCCGCCTCTTCTTGGGAACTTCAAGTGTCGGAACATCCACCAGTTCACTGACCGAGCAAGAGTTAGGACCTGATGGCTATCTGAACACACGCCTCGGATTTGAACAAACTGTCGATTTCAGAGACGATCCCCTCCTGCCTAGCTCGGGTTTCTACGCAAGGGGAATTCTTGAGTTCGGCAGCATCACCGGTGGAGAGTCCACCACATACTTGAAAACCGTTTTTGATGGTTCCTATCGCTTTGTGTTAGGGGAGAAGAATTTCTTTGTCACCCGCTTCAGCACCGGTGCGATCAAGCCCGCTGATGTGGAGAAGCTTCCCATCGATCTCCGGCTCTTCAGCGGTGGTTCAGATTCCGTGCGTAGCTTTGAACAACGCCAACTTGGCCCCCGCTCGCTCTCTGACGATCCTCTTGGTGGCCAGGCCTACTGGAATGCCAGTCTCGAATACATCCGTCCGATCAAGGATCCTATCAAAGGCGTACTGTTCTTTGATATGGGTCAGGTATACAGCGACGTGGGCGACTGGGGAAGCTTCAGTGACCCTAGCTACGCCATCGGTGCCGGTATCCGAGTTGACCTCCCCATCGGTGCTGTTCGCTTAGAGTATGGACATAACTTGAACCAAAGAGAGGGAGAGCCCAATGGCACCTTCCACTTCACCATTGGCACCAGTTTCTAACATATTGGAAGACTAAAAAAAATGCCCGACACGCAGAACGTGCCGGGCAACAATAGATATGATTTTAATCTGACGATTAGAACTTCACAGATGCTTTCACACCGAAGGTCAGTTCATCGTCTTCCTCAAGGTTACCTGGCAGACCTGAGGCATCAAGAGCGTCAAAACCTTGGCTGTAGGTAACGTAAGGAGTTACAGTCAGGTTCTCAGTGGCATTGTAGGCCAGAGAGAGGGTGATGTAAGCGTTGTTCCAGTCGTTACCGGTGCCGATGACATTGTCCCAGTAGTCAAATGAGTAAGAAACACCGACGGTAACACCGACGCTTGTCTTATCACAAACTTCCCAAGACTTGTGGCCGCTCAGCTCGACATAGGTTCCATCAAGAAGATCGATGTCGTGTGCTACGAAGAGGTTAAGATCAGCACCTGTTAGTGGGCACTTGGCACCAACGCTGAGATAAATCTCATCAGTGTCGATGTTTCCAAGCACAGTACGGAAGTTCTGGCTCTGGTAACCAAGTTCAAGAGTGTAGCACTCTGTGCTGTAACGAACACCACCGCGGTAGCGATCGTGATCGATGCTGGTATCAGTCAAGGTGTTGACGTTTCCGCCTGCTATCAAGCTCCACTGATCGTTCAGTTTCCATGAAAGGTTAAGCTCAGTGTCAAACACGTCTTCAGTGTCTGCACCAAATAACCCGGCGGCATCTTCAAGGATTCCGTTTGCGCCACGGTAACTGTATTGGCTTTGATAGGTGAGGCTGAGGTTCCCCTCAAGCTCGGCGTAGGCTGGAGCGGAAAGCGCAACAATAGAAGCTGCGGCGATGATTGTTTTTTTCATGTTTCAGTCTGGTTGTTTGGTTGTTAGGGGGTGTTTTGGTTTTCTGGTTAACGATCCCCACCTCATTCATGATTATGATGAGTTTGGTTCACGGAAGGCTAAATACCCTAACTGATAGGGGGCTGACAATACTAAACAATGTATATTTTACAGGCCTTCCCAGCCATCTCATTAAGACATCATAACTAAAAAAAGAACCAAGACTGAGTTACTTATCCACTCCAACATGCAGCAGATCCGCAGCTTTTGGGATGATGTTGCCGTAGCGGTGAGTGGTTTCACTGATGGACTGCTCGCTGAGGTAAGTGAGTAGTTCGAGTCGGCCATTGGCAAGTGGATCAGCGGTAAACACGCGGACGGCGGCTTCGTTTGCGGCCATGCGCAGTTGCTTGTTCGCGTTCGTCATCCGGATGGCGCTGTAGTGCACTGCACATTTGGGCAGACGAGTGGCCAGCGCTGAATCGGATTCTTCAACCACGGAACATGGCAGTGTTTTGATGAAGTCATTTCGCTCCGTGACACTGATGTCCAGCTTCGAACCACAGGTGGCTGCCCCCAGAACGATCTGGGCGATGGCGAGATCACTGAAGTGATCTGCACGCAGGATAATGCGCTGGTGCGGGCGGTAGCGGAAGTGATTGCTCTCCCCTTGCAGTTGGCTGGGATCGTGTTCGAGAGAAAATTCGACATTCCACCAGTGCGCGTAGCTGGTTGCGGCGGCATGGAGGGTCTCGGCATGCTGTGGTAGGGCGACCGTTAGGTCTCCTAACAAATCGATGATTTCCTTGCGAGGCGTGGCGGCGAGGGATGGTAATTTGTCCTGAGTCCAACGTGCCATCAGAGCGACGTAGTTAGGTCCACCGGCTTTGGCACCGGGTCCGAAGCAAGATCTCTTCCAGCCACCGAAGGGCTGACGCTGCACGATGGCACCGGTGATGCTGCGGTTAATATAAGCATTTCCCACCTCTACCCTGTCGCGCCAGATGGCGATCTCTCGGGCATCCAATGTGTGAATACCTCCGGTGAGTCCGAAGTCTGAATCATTCTGAATGCTGATGGCGTGGTCCAGATTCTTCGCTCGGATCAGGCCTAACACAGGGCCGAAGCATTCGGTGCGGCGATACCAGCTGTCTGGCTCAACACCGAGTTTGATTCCCGGTGACCAGAGGCAGGGATTCTCATCGATCATTTGTGGTTCTAACAACCAGCTTTCGTTATCGTCGCAGGTGGTCTGTGCGCGGTGCAAATTGGCATCCGGCTTGCGGATGACTGGGGTGACGATGGATGATGGGTCCCAGGAAGAACCTACTTTCAAACTGGCGGCGGCATCGCGAAGCTGACGCATGAAGGCAGGGCTGTCGTAGAGATCTGCTTCGATGATGGCGAGTGAGGCGGCGGAGCATTTTTGTCCGGCGTGACCGAAGGCACTTTTCACCAGGTCCTTGACCGCTTGGTCAGGATCGGCGGCTGAGGTGATGATCAGGCTGTTCTTACCGCTGGTTTCGGCGAGCAGTCGGATCTCAGGTTTCCAGCCTTGGAACATCCGGGCGGTTTCGAAGGCTCCTGTTAGAATAACACATGAGGTGCGATCATCGGTAACGAGCGCACGTCCAATTTCGTTATCCGGGCAGGTGACAAACTGCAGAACATCCTTGGGGATGCCTGCCGACCAAAGAACTTTCACCATCTCCCAAGCCGTGAGCACGGTTTCCGGAGCAGGCTTGATGATGACGGTATTTCCAGCCATCAGACCGGCGAGAATACCTCCGCATGGAATCGCAAATGGGAAGTTCCATGGTGGGGTGACCACGATGGTGCCACGTGCTTTCATGGTTGTGCCGTCAAAGAAGCCAGCGTCATTCAGGCTGTCGGCGTAGTAGGTGGCAAAGTCGATAGCTTCACTGAACTCGGCATCAGCTTCGGCTGCCGCCTTACCACCATCTAACACCATGGTGGCGATGCAGTGACCACGGACTTTGGCGAGCTCTACAGCGACTTGCTTGCAGATCACTTTGCGTTCTTCGATTCCCCTCGCCTCCCAAGCTGGCTGGGCCTCGACCGCGCACTGGAGGGCTTTGTCCACTCCGGCAGCATCGGTGAGGCTGTATTGATAAGCCTCTACGCCCGGACGTGAGGGATCGCGACCGATTTCCAAGTGGTTGGTCACTTGGGTTTCACCAGCAATCTGGACTGGTATGGTGTCGATGTTAGAGTTCTTGAAGTTTTCGATTTCCTGCAAAATCCAACGCATGTTGTGGCGCAGTGACCAATCGGTATCTGCCTCGTTGTGGAATGGTTTTTCCAAATCAAGTTCGTGCGTTTCTGTGGTGCGGTCTTGTTTTCTATTCGGAAGCGCACTGACCTCGTCGCGGCGGCGGCAGGCGGTGAGGAACATCTGTTTTTGCTTTTTCCATGACTCACTGCCCACTTTCATACCAAAGAGATCGTGTAGAAAATTTTCCTCGGAGGTGTTTTCATCGAGTCGTCTAACAAGATAAGCAATGGCGGAGTGGAAGTCTTCTTTTCTTACTACAGGGGCGTAGAGTAAGAGGCCATTGACGGCGTCGCGCACCGCGCGTGCCTGGTGATTCGCCATGCCTTCTAACATCTCGAATTCAACGAACTCCTCGACCTCATGACCGGCACGCAGCAGCATGGCGTAGGCGATCTCGAACAGGTTGTGGCTGGCCACGCCGAGGTTCACGACTTTGGCATTCTCTGGCTCACAGCCGTAGTGAACCATGCGTTTGAAGTTGGCATCGACGTCGGCCTTGGTGTGGTAAGGGGCTTGTTCCCAATCGTGGAGACTCGCTTCGACCTGTTCCATGGCAAGGTTCGCACCTTTGACGATACGGATTTTGATCGGTGCACCGCCTTTGGAAACACGTTCCCTCGCCCACTCGGTGAGGCGTTTCTGAACTTCAAAGGAATCGGGCAGGTAGGCCTGGAGCACGATGCCAGCTTTCATCGGCATGAACTCTTCCTCCATAAGCACCTCTCTGAAGGCGTCACACGTTAGGTGCAGATCGCGGTATTCCTCCATGTCGAGGTTGACGAACTTGGGCGATTTTGAACCGTCTTCACGCGTGAAGGTGTGCTGCTGTGCGGTGCGGTAAAGTTGGCGCAGACGGTCTTTGATTTTTTCCAATGTCGCGTCATATGCCACCAAATTAATCTGGCTGAAGATGGCGGAGATTTTGACGGAGATATATTCGCAGTCGGGACTCTCAAGCCTGGAGATCACTTGATCCATGCGGTGGCGGGCCTCTTCCTCACCGAGGATTGCCTCGCCAAGCTGGTTGATGTTCATGCGGGTGCGCTGTTTGCGACGCTTGAGCAGGTGCGGCTTTAACTGACCGTCCTCGCTGGGAAGAATCACGCCATCGCTCTCTGAGCGCATCTTGGTGGTGACCGCTGGCATGACAATCTCCGGAGCCACGGCGGAAGCGATGGACCCTGCGCGCATGGCGATCTGCTCGTGCAGTGGCAAGTAAGTGGGGATGCCGTATTCCTCGATGAGATAACGGAACTGTGAGGCCGAGCGGGCATCGGTGTTCGGGCGGAAAACTTGATCGGCCAGAGCCAAAGTGAGGGTTTTCCCCATTGGGTCCTTCATCATGCGAGCCATTTTCCAGCCTTGGTATCGCTCGGACATTTTCTGTCCCTTATTCGCCACCGTAAGGATCTCGGCGGCGAGTTCCACAGCCAGTTCCGCCAGCTGTTCATCGCTCAGCTGCTGGTTCTTTATTTTGGAAAGCTGCGCTTGGATATTCGTCATCTTCATTGCCAAATCATAGCGATTTCCTTGCTGACCGTCTTGACCAAAACAGACATCCGCCATGATTATCTCGGCATAAATGGCGTGCTTTTTGATCTTTTTTCACCCTATCTTGTTTCTACATGAGCAGACGCGATGAATTTCTCAGATCACTCTCCACTCCGATGGTGGCTGAGCGGCTTTTTGCCGAAGTTCCGGACATCGTGTTCTGCATCAAGGACAAAGACGGATACTACATTTCCGCCAACCCTGCTTTCGCGTTGAGGCTTGGGGTGGCATCCGTCGATAATATCCTCGGAAAGACAGCCTCAGAAATTTTCCCCCCTCACCTCGCGGCCGTCTATGAGGAGCAGGATAAAAGCGTCATCGAACATGGTGAGGAAATTCGGAACCGACTGGAACTGAACTTCAATCCACGCGGCACCGAAGGATGGTATCTTGCCACGAAAATTCCACTGGCAGGAAAATCTGGTGAGGTCATCGGGCTGGCTTCCATTTCCAGAGATCTTCTAACACCCAGCGATACCGACCTTCGTTTTGCCGGCGTCGCGCAGGTGGTGGTCAATATCCAGCGCGATTTCTCCGAGGATATGAATCCATCCGAACTCGCCAAACAAGCCGACCTCACCCTCACTCAGCTCGACCGCCGGATGAGGAAAGTTTTCAAAGTCACCACCTCCCAGTTTATCCGCAAGACACGCATTGAGAATGCTGCACGAATGTTGGCAAGGAGTGACAAGCCGATCATCGACATCGCCCTCGACTGCGGCTACGGCGATCAGTCGGCATTTACCAGACAGTTCCGAGCAACTGTGGGCATGGCACCTGGAGGCTATCGGGCGGCGATGGGGATTAAAAAGAACTCGGCCTGATGCGCTACAAAGCCTCTGACGATTTATAATAGAGAAAATCAGGAACCGGCTGCATGTTGGAACCATGAAAGAGACACACAGCACGCTGATCGGATACCTGACTTGGATTTTTGGGTTCATCGGCATCCACCGGTTCTATTATGGCAAACCGATTTCCGGCTGTATCTGGGCACTAACAGCAGGACTATTGGGCATCGGCTGGCTGATCGATGTGGTGCTGATTCCGGGCATGAACCGTGAGGCGAACCAGAGGTTTAAGGCCGGAAGATATGATTATTCGATCGCATTTCTGCTGCATGTTTTCCTCGGAATTTTCGGCGTTCACCGTTTTTACCTGGGGAAAATAGGAACGGGTCTCATTTTTCTGCTGACCGGTGGACTGTTCGGCATTGGCTACATTTACGATCTACTCACGCTGAATACTCAAGTCGATGAACTGAACGTATGACGCAGTGGCAAATTAAAGTTGGCATTTGGTGCGGGGCAATTAGAACTGACGCGTGACTGATTTCCAGACAGACGACCTACGCATCGGCGATATCAAGCCTTTGATCTCCCCTGCCGTGCTTTCCTACTACTTGCCGATCACGGACAAGGCCTCCGAAGTCGTGTCCAATGCACGCAAGGAAAGTGAAGCCGTGTTAGCGGGCAAAGACGATCGTTTGCTGGTCGTTGTCGGACCATGTTCGATCCACGACACCGGAGCCGCCATCGAATACGCCACCCGACTGAGGGAAACCGCAGCCCGTTACGCGGACGATCTGGTGATCGTGATGCGCGTCTATTTTGAAAAGCCACGCACCACCGTGGGCTGGAAGGGACTGATCAATGACCCGCACCTCGACGGATCGTTCGATATCAACCGTGGTCTCCGCATCGCGCGTGAGCTTTTGATAGAGCTGGCTGAGATGGGAGTTCCCGCCGGCACCGAATTTCTCGATACCATTTCCCCACAGTATTATGCCGATCTGATCAGCTGGGGAGCCATTGGTGCCCGCACGACAGAATCTCAGATCCACCGCGAACTCGCTTCCGGCCTCTCGATGCCGGTTGGATTTAAAAACGGCACAGGCGGATCTATACAGATCGCACTCGATGCCATCCAAGCTTCTGCTAGGCCGCACCATTTTCTATCCGTTACCAAACAAGGGGTCTCAGCCATCGTGCAGACCACCGGTAACGAAGCCTGCCACATCATCCTCCGCGGATCGTCCAAAGGGCCTAACTACGATGCCGAAAGCATTGCCGATGTCACTGCTCAGTTAGAAAATGCAGGACTTGAAAAATCGGTGATGGTCGATTGCTCGCACGGTAACTCCCTCAAAGACTACCGCAATCAGCCCGGCGTTGTGCAGGCACTCTGCGATCAAATTTCCGCAGGTAACAAAGCGATCACCTCCGTGATGGTGGAAAGCAATCTCGTCGAAGGTGCTCAGAAGCTGAAAGACAATCTTGCGGACATGACCTACGGCCAATCGGTCACTGACCAGTGTGTTAGCTGGCAGACCACGGAGAATATGTTCGAGGCATTCGCCGCAGCTGTGCAGGCTCGCCGCAAGGCTTAGCATCTTTGCTGAACGTAAAAAAGCCAGCAGCCCATCAGGCATACTGGCTTGGATTTAGCTGATTTAGTTCGGAGCTATTACTTCTTTTTGAAGCGGCGGTTAGGTCGGGTCTCCATCTTGGAGAGTTCACCATCGTTATTGCTGTCTAACTCTTGTAGTGCCTTTGCGGCACCCTCTAGTTCTTCAGCGGAGATCTCGCCGTTTTCATCGGTGTCCAGTGCCTTCATAATGGGTGGAACGTGAGGTTTACGGCGGCCCCTTTTTTCATCATCCTTGGCGCCTGCCGGCTTTTCAGGCGCTAACTCGTCAGCGGTGAGTTTGCCGTCTTTGTTCGCATCGAGGCTCTTGAGTGCTTCTGCAGCCGCAGCAAGTTCATCTTTGGAAATGGACCCGTCCTCGTCTTTATCGAGAGCTTCCATGATGGGAGGTGGCGGAGGACCATCGCCCTCAGGCCCACCATTGCCACCACCGGGAGGAGGGCCGTGTGGCGGACCATGTGGAGGTCTGCCACCAGGGCCTTGAGCTAGGGCTAGGCTTGCTCCGAAAACGGAGACCAGCAGAATTTGGATCGCTGTTTTGGTATTTGATTTCATTGTCTGTTGGGTTGTTTGACATACCCACTAGACAATAGCTTCATTAAGCCCGTGTGTTGATCCGGCGATTTATTGTTAAAATTCGGTTAAGCCCTCGCTTGCAAACTACTTACCAATTTTGACATCGATCTCAAGATCTCCAAGCGCCCACTGGATACCTTTGAGGTAATGCTGGAGAACTTTTGGGTTTTGATAAATGTGCTCGTTGTGTCCTAGGGAGCAGTAAAATACACGCCCCTTGCCGTGAGGTTTCACCCAGCTGACTCCGTAGTCTTTGTCCGCGCGCTTGCCCTTGCTGATGTCGGTCTGTTCGGGATCGAGACGAAGCAGCATGTGGACTTTCTTAGAATCATAGGGAGCTTTGAACTGATAGATCTCCTCTTTGAAATTAAGGTTCTTGCCGTCGAGGTGGGCGCAGCAGCTGTGTTGTTCCTGACCGTCTTCCACCTTGATCGACACTGGAGTCTTCGATGTCCATGGATGGCCATCAAAGTAACCGCCGATCATGACGCCATACTCAGGCCATTTGTAAAAGGTATCCGTGGCTGCGTGGATACCTACAAAACCTTTACCGCTTTTGATGTATTCCATCAGGCTCTTTTTCAGTCGCGCCTCACGCACTTGGGCTTCTTTTTTCTGCTCACCATTCATTTTGGCGAACTGTTTCTTGGCTGGGCTGAACACCTCCATCGTGGTGTTCAAAAAGCAGATGGCATCAAAGTCATTGATTTTGTCAGGCTCGAAATTTGCCAAATCGTCGCTGACCACCGCTTCGAAAGCACCTGTCTTTTCCCCCATCAGCTTCATCGTGATTTTGCCGATGTCAATCGAGCTATGACGGTAACCGCGAGTCACCGAGAAGACTAACAGTTTGCGTTTCTCTTTGGGCTTCTCTGTCACCATTCCGTCCAAGGCTTTGCTGATGGCTTTTGTAGATTTCTCATACTTATCGGCAGCAGAAAGAACACCCACCGAACAGGCGGCGGCACACATGCAGAAGAATGCTTTTTTGATCATGCTCCTAACTTGCCTCCTGCCATGAAAATGGCAAACATGATTTTTGTCACCGATACGGGGCGAGACTGCCACCTTCCTTTACGGAAAATCCAAAATGTTTAACATGTGAAGACCAATTCCATGTTCACTTCACGACCATTAATACGGACGTGAAACACCGCGTCTACAACAGGCATCACGAATCCCGCTAACACTAACATCGGAATAAAGTTTACACCCATAGCCATAAAGAAGAGCATTGGAATGATGAAAAACTTACTACTACCCATATATCTAACCGTTGCCCTACTGACATCATGCGCAGTGGTTCCCCCTGCCCAATCTAACGCGAATGCAGGTGCCTCAAACAGTCCATCCAACAGCCCCCAAGCAAAACAGAAGCCATTTGATCATTTTGCCGAACGAGACGACCTCCCTGACCTCAAATGGCAAACCTCAAAAAATTCCGACGGATCTTTGAATCTCTACATTAAAGTCAACAACGCCACCCACTTCCTCAAGCGTGTGGAATCATTTGATAAATTAAATCCCAGCAGCGATGAATACAATCTATACGGAGTTCCGCGTAAAGCCACTCTAGCCTGCGACTACCGTAAAGTAGGATCGCACCAAGAAGACGGAAACAAACTCTATGCCATCATCTACGCCCATACTGTGCAAATATATGACGGCTGGATCGCCCCCGGAGAAATGGACAACCGTGATTGGAAGCTTTTTAGAAGCATCCCATTTTAATCAAACAAGGAAGCTCACAAGGTCGCTGGTAGAAATTTAACCAGCGACCTAATTTTTTGTCGCCTGAATGGCTATGCCCTTGGGCTATCTAAGTGGAATGGCGAAGGTAGCGTATGCATTACGCCCATTTACTGAATTCAGTTCAACGCCTCCATGAGCCAACGTCGCCTTATTCAAGTGCGATACGACTGGTGAGTTATAATGAGGAATCCTATCAGAAATAGGATTCCTCATTGTCATGCATCAAACTGATCACACATAAAATGTCCGTATTTTCCTAATATTGACCCCCTTCAGGTTCAACAATTGGCATGGCATATGCTCTGGTTTAAATTGATTAACCCAATGAATTGCCATGTCTACTAAAACGCAAACTGATACCCCAGTACCATCTCCAGAGGAGTCACCCGATAGCATCGTGCTCCATGACCGGTGGGAAGCTGAAAAAGTGCTGCACCTCATCCGCAGTCACAGCACAGCAGTCAGCCAGCCTAAGTTTCTCCTCCTCGGATCACGCGAGATGACCATGTTGCATAAATTCCTGTTAGCTGGATTTGAAGATCAAGAACACAGCGAAAATTCCTGCATCCCACGCCAAGTCCCGCTCTTCTTTGCTGGTTTACGCGTAGTGGAAGTGAAGACACCTACGATGGTTCGTGTATTAGGCTCTAAAATGTCATCACGTCTGGAAGCTCTGATCGATCATTCCCTCGGTCGCACTTCAGTCGCAAGCGAAACCCGCTGGCACTTCCGAGTTGCCTAGAACTACACCATCTACAAACCAGTCGATTTCAGGAAAAAGATAACCAGCAAAAATAGATGGAAACGTATCCTTTGGAAAAGTTTCTCTCCTAGGCTGGAGCCGCTGGCCGGAATTGAACCGGCGACCTAATCATTTTTGCTGATCGGCGATCACTTTAACAGATTCCAGCAATACCACTGCATTCTCGGAAGATGAAACGGGCCTTTGTATTGATTGCCTTTCATGGTGTTGGAAATCCGGCCGTCCCTGTGTAGGTATCCGAACCACTCGCCGTGTTCGGTATCGTGAAAATTCTTATGCGCGTATTTGTGAATCTGGCGGTGCCAGTCGGCGTATTTAGCATCGCCGGTCATTTTGTAGGCTAACAAGGTGGCTATAATAGCCTCACATTGTGGCCACCAGAATTTCATGTCATGCCAGTATTCCATCACCGGTTTGCCAGTAGGATCACGGAAGTAGATAATGCCACCGTGTTCCTTGTCCCAGCCTTGCTCCCATGAGTAATCGAGCATTTTCAGCCCGAGATTTTGCAGTCGGTTATCCCCTCCTCTACGCTTGGCTTCGTGTAAAATGAACCATGCTCCTTCGATGGCATGGCCTGGTGTGATGGTGCGTTCTTGGAAATGGTCGATCAGGTTTCCTTCCGGAGAAACACATTCCATGACACAGCGGAGGTCATCATTCACACAGGCTTCGATTTCGTCGATAAATCCATCGATGCGTGAGGCAGCAAAGTCGTCGCCTACGGTGTCGCAAAGTTGCTGTGCGATGTTGAGGAAGATCATCGGAACTCCCAAACCCTTGGCAGGTCGCTCATCGGTGAACTTCGCTGGTAGGGGGCTGACCCCATCGGCATAATCCATGCAACGTTTGAAAAGATCACGGGCCTCCTGTGCCAGAGCGTCGTCATGGGTCGCTTTGGCGTATTGGGCGAAAGCTCCTATCGCAAAAGCCTCGGAGAAAAAATACCGACGTTTCCGCAGTGGTTTACCCTCCCGGGTGGTCAGGAAAAACATCTTCCCGTCCTCATCAAAACAATGCTCACGGAGAAAATCGATTCCTGCATTGGCTCCGTCTAACCACTCCTTCCGTGGCTCACACTGATTATACAGTGTCGCCAAAATCGAGCTGAATCGGCCTTGGAACCAGACCGACTTATCATCGTCTAACAAATCACCACCTCGTCCACGCATCAGCAGGTAGCCGCCATGCTCGTGATCGATGGATTTCGGCAACCAGAATGGTAGGGTGTCATCAAGCAAACTATCGCGGTAAAAATCGCGAAGTTTATCAAGTTCGTCACTATTGTATCCGGGCATGTTAGTCGATTATTTCGCCTGCGTGTAGATCGTCAGTCCATTCACTTCTTCCGGTCGCGATGGCAACACGAACCCAAGAATGATTCCGGCTACCAGCGTGGAGGTGAAACCGAAGAACCCGTAGAGCAGCGGCATGACATCGATTGCTCCGCTTTGATTCAACAGATGAATGGACACCACACTAACAACGCCGATCAACAAGGCACCCAGACCAGCTTTTCCACCGGCATGCTTGGTAAAAACACCGAGCGCAAACAGTCCGCCGAGCGGCCCAAGTGCAAAACCGATGAAGGTATTAAAAAGCATAAAGGCAGAGTCCACTTTGGTGAAGGCAATGTAGGCTGAAACAAGCATTCCTATGACGCCCAGAATGATCACAACAGTCCGCGCGACGTTCAATTGCTGATGATCGCTGCTTTCCGGTTTCAGTAACCGACCGTAAACGTCTGTGACAAATGCCGTGGCCACGGAGTTCAACGAACTGGAAATGGTTGACTGCGAGGCGGCAAACACCCCGGCAATGATCAATCCAGCAACACCCACAGGCAGGTTTTGCATGATGAAAAATGGCAGAATGCTATCCTTCGCTGGCAGGGCTGGGTCCAGCAGTTCCGGTTTGTTCTGATAGAAAACGTAGAGAGCCGTTCCCAACGCGAAGAAAATCGCAGAACCTACCAGAACCATGAAAATATTCATCCAGAGAGATTTCGCCGCCTCCTTTTCCGTAGGGGTTGTCACATAGCGCTGCACAACATCCTGACCAGCGGTGTAGGATGGTAAATTGGCAAATAGAAAGGCAATGAAGATCACAAAGCCGGACGTCGAAGCCTTGCCGATGGATAGATCAGAGAAGTCCCAACTCGCCGTAATCCCTTTGCTCTGCTCGGACATCGCTGAGGTGATGGCACCAAATCCGCCATCGACATGAGCGATGACCAGGCCGAAACAAAGTAGCGCGCCGCCGATCAATACTAGGGCTTGAATGGCATCTGTCCAGACCACGGCCTCAATTCCTCCCATCACCGTGTAGATAATGCAGAGCACACCGATCACTCCGATTGCCACGAATATATTGATATTGGTCACGCTGGAGAGCGCCAGTGCAGGCAGATAGAGCACGATCGCCACACGTCCCACGTGAAACAGCATGAAGGCTACGCTGGCGATCACTCGACAGGCGACGTTGAATCTTTTTTCAAGATACTCATAGGCCGTAGTGATATTAAGCCGACGATAAAACGGCAGATAAAATAGCACCACCAGAGGGATGATCACCAAGATCGGCCACTGTCCGATGTAGCCGTTCCAGTTTGTCGCGTAGGCCGCTCCAGGGATCGCCATGAAGGTAATCGCCGAAAGCATGGTGGCGAAAATCGAAAGCCCTGCGACCCAGAACGGAATGCGCTGGCCGCCACGAAAATAATCGTCCGTCGATGACGCCCCTTCGCGCATCATAAACCAGTAACCGATACCGACCATACCTAACAAGTAAACCGCCACCACAATCCAATTGATCACTCCGAAGGATGCCTTACGGCCATGCACTTTCCCAGCGAGCACTTGAGGAGACCTAACACCAGGCTTGATTTCACCGGTCGGAATATAAATCGCCCCCTTGTAAATGACTAGAGGTGTGGTGACTGTGGCCCACGTGCTGCCTGTTGCATTGGTCGCATGATCGGGCTTCACCTCGGTAGGCAGATCCCCCGCCTTCGCCCAACTGTTCGTGATGGTATCATAAGCAAGCATCGACGAGGGAAATCCGGGGTGATCCATGCCCTGGCCATTTTTGTCCGGCCTGGCTTCGATTTGTTCACGCAGGAACTCCACTGGCACGCCTCCCATCATCAGTAAATGACTGACACCTACCGGAACAGCCGTCGCAGGTGCTGCCGAGCGTGCCTCAGGCATGTCGGCCAGCTGTTTCCACGAAGCCGACGGCACATTGAATACCCAGGCATCCTTGAGGAAATCCAAGCCAAATATCCGATCAGGCATGTCCCCATCCGAAGCGGCAAAATCTCTGCCGCCAAATAAATAAAACTGACTCCCGCGCACACCCGCTACGGCATACATCCGCCCACGCGCGGCTTCTGGCAGTTCGATCCCCCCCCAGGAGCCCGCAGTCACATCGGTGGTATCGAAGGTGAATAATTTTCGCTGGACTACCATGCCCTCGGCAGGATCTGCGCTACGATTAGTCACGCCAGTCCCCACTATGATCTTGCCATCTACCAGCTCCCCCACGCCCTCGGAACATGCCACAGGCAAAGGTGGTAGTTTTTTTGTTAGTAGCTTGCCGTTCGCCATGGAAAATTCCCATACTGCGGCGAGGGCAATTTCTTTGCCACTGGCTGCATCCATCGTTTTGCCGCCGATGAAATAGACGACCCCTCGCGATTCATTCGTCACCGACATGCCATAGGCGACGGAATCCTCCAGCCCACTCTCCTGCTTCACCCACTGGGCGTCATCCACTCCTAACTTCAGAGTGTAAATGCTGTTGTGGTAAACCTTCTTACCACCTGCCCATGGTCGCTCAGCAGGAAAATTCGCACCGCCGGCTACGATCAGATGAGCATCGTCGCCGTCCTGAATGACACCGGCAAACACTCCTGCAAGTCCCTCCCGATCAGGCAGGTCCGGCAACCGGCCCCAAGAAAAAGGACTCTCCGAAGCATTCGCCGAGATCATCAACAAGATAACTGCGAAAAATAAACCAAACCTCATGCGACCTTTACCTTCACACTTTCGATCCAATCAAACCATCCCATTTTTTGCAGACGTGAACGAAGCTCGGCCACCTGGGCCTCGCTGGCGGATTTGATAGGAAGTCGGGTCGGCCCGCAATCGATGCCGACCATGCTCATCATTGCCTTCAGCCCGGCGCGACCGCAGGTGCCGAAAATCACCTCGATCATCTCCAAGGCGCGTCCTTGCCAAAGCCGGGCGGTATCCATATCCCCCGCTTCAAACGCAGCACTGACTTTGTTGTAGATGGGCGCCGCGTAATTATAGGTGCTGCCGACGGCCCCCACATAGCCTTGTGCCACGCTCTGCAGATAGGCCTCGTCGGATCCGGCCAAAAACTCAAGTTCGGGAGCCACTTTTTGCAGCAGTGGCAGATTGTAAAGCGTCGCGCCGTCCGAGTATTTAATACCTCTGAATGTCGGCATGCGATCCATCGCTAGTTTGGTAAATGCCATCGGATTGATCGCCACACCTGAGAAAAATGGAATGTGATAGTAGTAGAACGGCGTCGAAGCCGCGGCATCCGTGATCATCGTCAAGGCGTCTACTAATTCAGCTTCGTTGGCCGGTTTGAAGTAACCGGGAGGTGTAGCGGAAACGGCATCCGCGCCAACGGACTCGGCATGGGCGGCCAGTTCCGCAGAGGCTTCCATGCTGTTGTGCCCCACTTGCACCACGGTTTTCATTTTTCCGCGAGCAGCACCGATATAGGCTTCGGCCACCGCACGGCGCTCGACATCGGTCAGTGACATGCCCTCGCCGGTACTGCCTGCGATGTAAATGCCGGCAATGCCATCTTCGGCCAAATGATCGACCACTTGGGGAATGACCTCGAGGTTGATTCCCCCCTTGGCATCCATCGGAGTTACAGTGGCGGCCACAAGACCGATAATATCTAAATTTTTCATAATCTGAGCAGTGCCAGTCAGCACACTCTCTATATAATCCCATATTCGCCTTTTATGACTACAATATCCTTGGTTTAGCTTCCAGACCAGTTACGGTAGGTGTCATGCCCAATCTCCCCAAGCGCCAGTCGCTGCCTAACCAAGCCGCCCAGGTCATTTTACAAATGATCGACGATGGCGAACTCGATGGCCAACTTCCGGGCGAACGGACACTCGCTAACAAGTTACAGATCGGTCGCGATACCTTGCGCTTGGCGTTGGACATTTTGGAAGCGCAAGGAGCCATCAGCCCTCGCCAGCATGGCAAGAGTCGTAATATCCTGTACGCAGGAAAAGCAGGAGCGAAAAAAAGCAAAACCAAACGCGTGGCGATCATTTCGCCCAAAAAGCTGCATGAGCTACCACCCTGGATGCTGATCGAGGTCGACACGCTACGCGAATTACTCAACCAGCGCGGGTTCCAACTTGAACTTCTAACACCCGGCATTTTCCATCTGAAAAACCCGGCTCGCCGGCTCGAAAAACTCGTCAGTGATTCCCACGTCAATGTGTGGATCCTCTATCAGTGCCCGGCACCGGTGCAGCAATGGTTTCAGAAAAACAAACTAGCCACCATCATCCGCGGCTATCCTCATCAGGGCGTGGAGCTCCCGTGCATCGATGAAGACTGGGAGGCCGCAGCGTATCACGCAGGCGTCGCTCTAGCCCGCAAAGGCCACCGCAACATCGGACTGCTCATGCCGGATACCAATCTCGCCGGCTTGATCACAACGGAGGCCGGACTGCGCCGCGCCATAGAAGTCTCCCCGACCAGCGGCACAGTTCACAAGATGGTGGACCAGGCAGAGCCCGGCAGCGCCTGCCGTGCATTGGAGAGAACGTTCCGGCTTCAGAATCCACCCACCGCCATCGTGGTCACCCGGTCCAGACACGTGCTCACTTTACTGACGTGGTTAGCTAGCCACAAGCTACGCGTCCCTCATGACCTTTCTTTGATCACGCTGTGTTACGAGGGCTGGTTCGAACACCTGATACCCACCATCACACATTATCATTCAGACCCGGCGTCGCTCGCTCGCACGGTGATGCGTAAAGCGGCCAGTATGATCGAGGGCGAACCAGTGGATGCCACCCGCAAACTCATCATCCCGGATTATCTTGAAGGTCAGAGCTTACGAGAAATCGCGGTCAAACCTTAAACTAACAGGTGTCTGGTGAAGCCAGCATCAACCAGTGTCTGCCACGCCTCCAGCACCTCATCCGGCACTTCTTGTTTGATCATGAACCCTAATTTGGGATACTTCATGATTCGTTGAAAATCCCCTACCATAATGTTGATGACATCGTCTCGGGGAATTTCGTCGTGACAGTAGTTTGGAAAATCCAACTGTGGTGAAGTCACTTGCACCTCGATCTCAGGCCACTGTTGACGGATTGTCGCATAGGTCCGGCGTTCCATGTAGGGTTTCTGCACAGCAATGACCTTATTGACGGAAACATCCTGTTCACCTAACAGCCTTCGAGTAAAACTGACATTCTCCCCGGTATTGGTGGATTGGTTTTCAATGAGAATCGCCTCTGCCGGCACCCCAAGATCGATCGCGCGCTCGGCAAACAATTCCGCTTCCGGCTTATCAAAAACACCGTCGGTGAAATTCCCCAAGCCCCCCGACATGACAATGCGTGGTGCCAAGCCTGCAGACCACAGTTCAGCCACCCGATCTGCGACCCGTAAGTCGTGGCTGCCAAGCGCCCAAATGAGATCGGCTTTTTCCAGAGCATGGTGCATCTGGTGATAGTGCCAGATCAGATCCACCGCAGTATCAACGCTCATCATTTTTTAGTTGTTAGCACCGTGGCCGTCACCTCGGCGATCTTTTTTGCACCTTCGGCATTCGGGTGAATGTGATCGGGGAACCAGTCGGAGTGACCGCTGAGAGGTTTTTCCATGTCAACGACTTCTACCTTTTCAAGCTCAGCCACTTTGCCGATGGCGTCGTTGATTTTGCTGACTCGGGGATCGCCGAAAAATGCTTGGCCACGGTACAGCGGCGCGAGGTTTTTCCAGATGATGATACGAGGTTTGCCAGGGAGTGACTGATAGGCATTGATGAGTTCTCGGTAGTCATTAATGAAGTCATCCTTGCCGAACTTCTCCCAGTCCATCAGGTCATTGATGCCAAGATTGCAGATGACGATTTGCGGTTGAAATTTCAAGGCTTCCTTGTGTTCCTTCATGAAAATAAAGGCGCGCTTTTGCCGGCCGCGCATGGACTTTTTGACAATGCCACGTCCGGAGTTACCGAAGTTTTTTACCACGTATTGTTTTCCTAGCAGATCTTGCAACTGCTTGGGATAGGTCAGGTCGCGGTTGCTGATGCCTGCGCCGTAGGTGATCGAATCGCCGATACAGGCGACTCGGATTTGATCCCCAGTCGGTCTCACTTTAACGTCTTTTTTTTTGCCTTTGTCGACATTGCCACTGGGGCTGACGTCCTTCCACCGGTCGGTTCTGAATGGACTGGCCGGCAGCCCCTCTGCATTGACCAGATTGCAATCTGGATCATTGGCCCAAGCGTAGCGAACGGCAGCCGGGGATCTTACGTGGTCACTTTGAACGACGAGGTATTCACCTGAAACGGTAGCTGTGCCGGGGTGAAATTTCTTGTCCGACCCAGCGACTTCGAACCCTCGGATCTCATCACCGTCAGAGGCTTTCAAGCCAGCTTTGTTTTTAAAATCGATAAAGACCTGGCCTTTCTTGACCACGTGCCGCTGAAAAATCGGGCCATTGGGCACTACTTTCTTTCCATAGGTTCCGGCCATGGCGAGACGGGCTAAACGATCCCCCACCGGTTGTTTTTTGTTAGGATGCACATTGGTTGGATGACCTACATCAATCGTCACCACCATACCGACATTATCGACCTCCTGGCTCAGCTCTAACTGCATTTCACGGAACACTGGCCACTTTCGGTTCAGGCCTGGAAGCTGGGCATAGTAAACAGGTAACATTTCATTTCCCCACGCATCGCGCCAGGCTGTGATCAGCGCCTTCATTTTCTTTTTATTCAGCGAACCATCGGTGATGGCCTCAGGTGAGCCGTCCCTTCCGGCGTTGGATTCTCCCTGATACCAGATCACGCCTTTGACCGGAAATGGAAGCAATGGATCGATCCCCGCCTGCCAAAGAAAACTTGGCGCGAACGGATGAGGTGGTTCCTGGCCCTTCGGTGGGTCCGCCAACCAATGGGTGAGGTTCAAGGCGGCGCGGTTACGGCACCAACGCGGGTAATCAGGGTTCTTCCACCACGTTTTCAACAGCGGCCGCAGGTCGGAATCGGACTCGAACGCCTTCTTTGGCATGTGAGCCTCGATGGGTGTGCCGCCCACCGCCAATTGGATTAGACCAATCGGAATCTCAAGTTCCTCGCGCAGTTTCTTACCAAAGAAATAAGCGACACCGGAAAAATTAGGCGAGCTCTTGGGTGATGATGCCTGCCAGCCATCAGACTTGTAATAATTCTGCGGCGTCATCTGGGTGAGAAATTCCATCGAGTATTTTTTACCACCCGGGTGAAGTGACCCCTCAAAGTTCAGTAATCTCAAGCCATCGTCAGCAGAGGCAGCAATCGCGTCCTTGCCGTTGTCACACTGCTTCAGCATCCAGCGCATGTTAGACTGACCGGTTGCTATCCAGACATCGCCAAAGAGAAGATCATCACGGGTGATTTTTTGATCTCCTGAAACTACCTCCATTTGCACACCTTTGAACGGTTTGGCCGATGGCTTTTCAGCTGGAAATTCGACTTTCCAAGCTCCTTTGGAGTTGGCCCTAGTCGACGCACTATGGTCGCCCAGCTTGACCTTCACATCCGCACCGGCATCGGCAATGCCCCAAACGGGCAATGGCTGTCCATGCTGGAGCACGGCGTGGTCAGTGAACGGCAGCGCCAGTTCGAGGGCAACCGCCTGAGAGATCAGTAAACACCCAATAGTGGCCAAGTAATACACCATTCTAACGTTGCGCATTTTTCCATCCCTTTCCTTGGTCGAGATCTTTCGAGAGTTTTTTAACCACCTCCTTTTGCTTAGGGTCATCGGCAATGTTTTTGGTTTCGTGCGGGTCATTTTGATGGTCATAGAGTTCTCGAGCGACCACGGTATTTTCATTTTTCTTATCCAGCCATTCGACATACCTATAGCGATCCGTCCGCATAGCATAACCCATACGAGTGCCTCTGGAAAACTGGGAAAATGCCGCGTGTTTCCAATCCTTGTCAGGCGCATTCAACAGCGGGGCGATGCTGCTGCCCTCACAATGTTTGGGAACCGGTAAGCCAGTCAGACTAGCGAGTGACGGGTAAACGTCCACCAGCTCCACCAGCGCTTGGCTATTTTTACCTGCCGCCTTCATTCCCGGAGTCCTGCAGATCATGGCAACACGGGTATCGAGTTCGTAGTTGGTGGTCTTTCCCCACATTCCTTTTTCACCGAGATGATAACCGTGATCACTCCATAGGATGACCACGGTGTTTTCGGCCAGACCGTTTTTCTCCAGTGAATCTAACACCCGTCCAATTTGCGCATCAATGTAGCTGATGCACGCGTAGTATGCCTGTTTGGTTCTTTGCTGATTCTCGGTGCTGAAGGGTCCTCTGTTAGGCTGGTCAGTGTAACGGCGTTTTTCATGCGATCCCTGACCGGCAAAGCGCGGCGCGTTCTCCGGCCGCTCTTGATTTTCCGCCAAAGCAATTTTTTCCGGTTCGTAGAGATCGAAATATTTCTTGGGAGCAATGTATGGTGAATGGGGTTTGATAAATCCGACGGCTAGGAAAAACGGCTTATCCTTGGTTTTGCCAAAGTCATTCAGATATTTCTCGGCTCGTTTCGCTACTTGGCCATCGTAAAGCACATCGTCATCCACCTCAGGAGATTCGGTCAGCAGACCAAACACGAGGTATTTCCCCCAGTCCGAGATGGGACGTTTCGGGAACATTTTTTTGAAGGTTCCCTGTGCTGATTTGATCCCCTCTTCGGTGTAATAATACCGCGGTCCGGGACGAAAGGCAGGAACACTCCAGCTCTGGGGATCGCCCATCACATCCCACTTCGGTGCACTGCCTTTCGGAAACACACCGTGGTTAATCTTTCCACAGGCAGCTGTGAAGTAGCCGTTGTTCTTAAAATACTGCGGCAGTGTGACAATGTCAGGGTGCTTGTCTCGGTAGTGGGTGTGATTACCGTGCACGCCGGATGAGTCGGGTCGTAGTCCGGTCAGCAAACTGGCACGGGTAGGTCCGCAGATCGCCTGCTGGCAGTAGGCACGTTCGAAGACGACTCCGCTATTAGCCAGTCGGTCAATGTTCGGGCTTTTCACATGGGACGCTCCGTAACACCCCAACTCCGGACGCATGTCATCGACTGCGATCATCAAGACATTCAAGGGCTTGGCCTCGACCGCTCCGAGCATCCCTAAACACGCGGAGATCATGACTGTTGCTGTTTGATTCATAGCCAGATCATTCTAGCACATGGCAACCACGACAACGACTCGATACTGGTTGAGAAATCGAACCAGATGATCACATTTGCCGATGTTATGAAACAATTGGCATAATGATCCTATATTGAAGGAAGAATTATCCAGCACAGTTTTCACTGTTAGCCTTCAAGCATGGAAACACACCACTAACACATATTATGAAAATCAAAACCACTCTAGCCGTCATTGCGGCCACGACCATGGCTTCCCAAGCCGTCACTATATTTTCCGATGACTTCGAAAGCTACCCAACAGGCGATCCAGCGGATTTCTCAGGCACTGGAAACTGGACTCACAATGGCGCCGGGGCTCCCGCCAACCAAAGCAGGATATTCTTCTCAGCACCAAACTTCGGAGGAACAACTCTCTGGATTTCCAGCGAAGCTAACGCCCTGGCCGGATCCGGTCTCGATAGTCGTGCCATCACCCAAGGAGGCGATGGCCTTCTTGCCAATACGGACTATATTTTCAGTGGCGCAATCGTACTTGAAACATTCAGCGGTTTAAGAACCCACGACTTCACCGTCGACATACTCTCTGGATCAACCCTCGGAAGCGCTACATCACTGATCGGAGGCCCGCAGACATTCACAGCCCGTGGCGACCATGACGCTGGCATCACAGGTAGCATCGATGATTCTTACGATGATCAACGCACCACGGTTGCTTTCAACAGTGGCTCACTTGGTGCTGGGGACGCGGTATTCATGCAGATCGCATTTACTAATGTCAACAATGACGGAGGATTCGTCGGAATTGATGAAATCACCATCGACAGCGTGCCAGAGCCATCCTCCGCAGCCTTGCTTGGCCTTGGAGGACTTGCTCTAATTCTACGCCGCAGGAAATAGGCGAAGCTTGATAGATTATTAAACTAGAAGAGGCGGGCAGCAATTTCCGCCTCTTCTCCTTTCTGCATAAGCATTTTCTCTAACAATGAATCATATTTACATGAAATCGTGACCTCGACCATTACATGATCTTCACAGACTGCGCGATCCAGATGGAAACGAAGTAAATCTCTGTCACAGCTGAATCTCAATGAAGTATGACTTACCGTCCTACTGGACTGACTTATAAACCAGAAGCCTCTTATTGTGATAGCCCACAACACCACGTCATATTGGAATCACAAACGATACCCAACAAGATGATCAATATGATGAATTTAAAAATCACAATGGCCGCGCTTACTGCCACAACACATAGCCAAATACCACTTATGAAATTAAAATACACGATCGCCGCGCTGGGCGTGACAACCATGGTCGCGAATGCTGCCGTCGTTACAACTCAAGCAGACGTTTCCACATTTTCACATCAATTCACCGGATCTGAAATCTATGACGGCAGCTCTTATCAAAACGGATGGACCGGCGGAGCTGATACAGCTAACTACAACCTAACAACAACTGGATCCATTCTGCGCATTCAAACCGTAGGCTCCCAACAAGGTAGCACGCTGAATGGCACAAATTCCACCAACGGCACAACCATATGGAATGACATCAACTCAGGAGAGTTTTCCTTGGAAATGAATGTCAAGGTCAACGCCACAAACGCGGAAGGCTTTCGCCTGATGTGGGCAGGCAATGATACTGAACGTTACTTTGTAGATATCACTACGACAGGTGTTTCATATAACCTCAATGGAGGCGGCGTGGCGACTTTCGCATTGGACACAACAGACGGTTTCCACACTTATCGACTGGTTGGCGACAACGAAGCCGCGGCCTCAACCCGCTTCCACCTTTATGTTGATAACGTAGAGGTAACAGACCCGAATGGCGGTGTTTTTAGCTCAGGAACGAATGACTCTCGTTTGTTATCTGGAGATACTACTTCTGGCACATTTGGCGATAGCTATGATATCGAATATGCTTCCATTGCCTACGACACCGCTGCCTTCGCACCAGTCCCCGAGCCCTCCTCCGCCGCCCTACTTGGGCTCGGTGGTATTGCACTTATTCTTCGCCGTAAAAGGTAGTCTCCAAGGCGTTCCACGACAGACTAGAGAACACGCGTTGGGTTACGGGAGTAGTTGCGTTTGCAACATCTCAGCTGATTATTTTTAAAGTGCCAAATAATCGAACACACCTAACAAGTAACAAATGAACCGTCACAGTAACTGGTCACCAAAAAATACCACCTCTATCAAATCGATCAATAAGCTCCGCCGGTCCATGTTTGCACCGACACTGAATGATTTACGCACCACAACACATAGCCAAATACCACTTATGAAATTGAAATATACCCTCGCAGCATTGGCGGCAACAAGCGTAGCAGCCAATGCGACAGTCATTGCTAATTATAATGCTGACGCTGGAAACCCGGCTAATGCTGGAGAGGTTCTAAATCCTCTTGCAGCTGCTAGCAACGGCAACACCCAATGGCTGACAACCGATCCAACACTCAGTGTAAACGATATTCAAACAGGCACCTATGAAGGGGGTCAAGGAGGATGGCAAAACCTCGATTCTGCCGACAATAACAACCCTGGATACAGAACCATACTCGGCAATACGCAGTTTCAAGATATGTTTGACAATGGTTGGACGATGACCATCAGGCTCAGCATGCAGGAAGGTGGACAATTTGTTGCCGTAGGTGGTGATGATACTAACACTGGTGGAAACTTTGCTTTTCCAGGTGACCGCCGCGTGGGTGCTTCCTTCAATACTATTGGAGACGACTTCACGGTCACTGCTGTCGGAACGGGAGGCTCTGCTGTAACTGTCACAGATGGCATTCTCAATAACACGTATATTCGTGTTGTTATTACAGGTGAAGCTGGAACTGACAATTCTACTTGGCAATTGTTTAACGACGATACCGATGCTTTACTTTCAACTCAATCACTCACAGGATGGGCTACTGGCAACAACTCTACTGATGACAACGTCACTTGGGCGTCTGGTTCTTCCAGCGGAGACAACCGTACGGCTCTCTACAGAGAGGTGTCACTCGTGACAGTCCCAGAACCCTCCTCCGCAGCCCTTCTCGGACTCGGCGGACTTGCACTCATTCTACGCCGTAGGAAGTAAAGCTATCACTTTAATCATTCTCCAAGAGGTCGGCATTAACGCCGGCCTCTTTTTTGTCCTCGCAACATCAACCGCAAAGCTACTGGTCTAATCATAATACCTGACCACCTACGATAGACTCAGCTATTCTCACGGGTAAGATTGAAACATGAAACTTCTTCTCCCAATCCTTACCATCGGCATTCTCATTGCGGCTCCAACAGTCTCGGCTGAAACCCCTACCGTTGCCGGCACTGACGGCTCGGTGGTTTTTCAAGTCCGCGACATTCCAGAAGGCGTGCCAAAAGAAGGGCATGGAAAAAGCGCCAAGAAATACGGTTACCGTATCCCCTCCTTGCTCACTACCTCCAAGGGCACGGTCATCACTTTTACAGAACGCCGACTCGGCCTGCACGATCACGCGCAGAATGACATCGTGCTCAAGCGCTCTACCGATGGAGGTAAAACCTGGGGCAAGGAAATCGTCGCCTTTGAGGACGGCATGAACTCGATCAATGATCCTCTAACGGTTCAACTGGCAGACGGCCGCATCATGATGATGTTTGCCCGCTTCCCCTACGGTCGCCACGCCCGTGCATCCGGCTGGATCAAGATGGCTGAGTTTGGTTACGACAACCTGGAAACCAATGTCCTTACCTACATCACCACTAGTGACGATGATGGAAAAACCTGGAACAAGCCACGCAACATCACCCGCTCCGTCAAACCCACACACTGGGTTAATGCCAACACGCCGGGGGCCATGATTCAACTCACAAGTGGCAAACACAAAGGGCGCATCATCACTCCGCTTTGGGGCACCATTCCTGTCGATGGCAAAAGAACTTGGGAAATCCTAGTCGCCTATAGCGATGACAATGGAAAAACCTGGCAACGCACCAATCCTCTCAACGATCCTGAAAAAGGGTTCCCTAACGAATGCCAAATCGCCGAAGCCTCCAACGGTGACCTCATCATCATCTCTCGCAATCAGAGTGGAGAAAAACTCCGTAAGAAATCCATTTCCAAAGACGGCGGCATCACATGGTCAGATATTAAAACCGATCCCACACTCCCCTCCGTCGCCTGTATGGGATCGATCATCAAAGGCCCAGTTAAAAAAGACGGCAGCTGGGATCTCTACGCCTCATTCCCCTCAAGTGCAGGAAGAAAAAATGGCCAGATCGCCATCTCCACCGATCACGGTAAAACGTTCCAAATCAAAAAAATCATCACCGGCCCCTTCGCCTACTCAGCCACGCAAATCTCCCCGGACGGAAAAAGCCTGCTCTGCATCTATGAAGCCAATGGTTATAAAACCGAACGCATTCTTTCCATTCCTCTCAGTGAATTAAAATGAGCCCCCAATTCTGATGCTCGTAAAAACCATCAAATTCCTCGCATTGGGCACTCTCGTTTTCGGATCTCCTCTTTGTCAAGCAGCCGGGAAACCAAACATTCTCTTCATCGTGGCGGATGACCTTGGCTTCTCAGACTTGCACTGTTATGGAGGAGAAATAGAAACGCCTAACTTAGATGCATTGGCCCAAAACGGTGTCAAGTTTTCTCAGTTCTACAACGGCACCCGCTGCTGCCCTAGTCGCGCATCTTTCCTAACAGGACTCTACGCGCATCAAGCCGGCATCGGTCACATGACTGAAGACCGAAAGCTGCCCGCCTATCGAGGCAATCTTTCCAAGAACGCAGTCACGATGGCCGAAGTTCTGCGTACCGCCGGATATCGTACGGGCATGGTAGGAAAATGGCACCTTACTCCGTTTGTAAAACCCGGACAACCGGACGGCAACTGGCCAAACAATCGCGGCTTCGATTTTTTCTACGGAACGCTCCCAGGCCACGGATCACTATGGGACCCAAAGGGTCTCTACGAAAACAATACACCGATCAGCGCAGGCAAAAATTATTTCTACACCGATGCCATCGCGGAGAAATCCATCCAGTTCATTAAGACCCGTCAGGACAAGCCGTTCTTTCTCTACGTGCCCTTCACCGCCCCGCACTACCCGCTGCACGCACGTGAGAAGACCATCCAGAAATACCGCAAAACCTATCAGGTAGGATGGGATAAAATTCGCCAGCAGCGCCATGCCAGACTTATCGCCCAGGGCCTGATTCCAAAAAGCACCAAGCTCGCCCCACGCGATCCAGCCAGTATCCCATGGGAAGATGAAAAAAATCAACGCTGGCAAGCACACCGCATGCAAGTATTCGCCGCGATGGTGGACGAAATGGACCAAGCCATCGGCAAAATAATTGCGACGCTCAAGCAAACAGGGCAATTCGAAAATACATTGATCGTTTTCATATCAGACAACGGCGGCTCAAACGAAGGCCACCTCAATAATACCATCGAACGCCTACACAAACCTTGGACATCTGGCATGATTCCCAAAAAGTCTCCCGCTGGAAAACCCGTCGTCCCAGGCGACATCCCCAACCTCGATCTCGGCCCCGCCACCACTTACGGCAGCTACGGCCCCCGCTGGGCCAGTGTTTCTAACAGCCCCTTCCGCCGCCACAAGAGCTGGGTTCACGAAGGGGGCATCGCAACCCCTTGCATCATGCACTGGCCGGAAAAACTCACTTCCTATGGAACCGTGGCTAATGACCTCACACACATCACAGACCTGATGCCTACCTTTGTAGCCGCCGCCAATGCGAGCTACCCCACGAAGTTCAATGGTCACCTCATCCCCCCGATGGAGGGTCAAAGTTTGCTTCCCACCCTAACAGGCAACAAAGTCGAAGTACGTGAAGTTGCATGGGAGCACGAAGGTAACCGCGCCTACCGGATCGGTTCATGGAAAATCGTCTCCGAATTCCCCGGCTCATGGTCATCGATGTATCCCTACAAAAACAAAGGGCAATGGGAACTCTACAACCTCGCCACCGATCGATCAGAGATCAACAACCTCGCCAAAACGCACCCCAAAAAACTCCAACAAATGATCATAAAATACAACGCCTGGGCCAAGCGCGTGAAAGTTGTCGAGTGGAGTCAGTTAGAAAAAAATCACCCCGTGGAATCAACTCAATAACATGAGAATATTTATTCAAGCTGCTATCACTCTTGTACTGTCACAGCCGGTGACAGCAGCGGAGCAGCCTAACATTATTGTCATCGTAGCGGACGATATGGGATACGGTGACCTCGGGTTCACTGGTCACCCGAAAATCAAGACACCCCATCTTGATGCGCTGGCCAAGGGAGGGGCCACGTTTAACCACTTCTACTCCCCTGCGCAGGTATGCTCACCTACTCGATCTGCCATGCTCACTGGTAGGATGCCACACCGCCATGGCATCTACAGCTTCATCGGAGGAAGCTCGGGGAATCTCACTCATCTTCCCAAGAGCGAGGTGACCATCACTCAGACACTTCGCAAAGCCGGATATCAAACAGCGATTATTGGTAAATGGCATTGCTCACTGAATCAGATACAGCAGAAGAATGCCAAAATCCCGTCGATGGATCACTACGGTTTCGACTACTGGTTTTGCTCGGATGATAACGCAAAAATTATCAACAAGCCTCACTGGATCCGTAACGGTGAGGATGAAGGAACCAAACACGGCTTAGCAGCCAATATCGTAGGTTACGAAGCGGTTCACTGGCTCAAGCATGTCAGAATAAACGACAAACCCTTCATTCAGTTCGTTCATTTTTATGAACCCCACTGGTATGTGGTCGGCCCCGGTGATCTAGTTTCCAACTATCTGGAAACGGCCACCAAAAACGAGCACGAAGCGCATTACTTCGCTGCAATCACAAATGTAGACAGGGAGATTGGCAACATCACAAAAGCTCTGGAAGTGCTGGGTTTGAAAGAAAACACGGTGATTCTTTTCTCCTCGGACCACGGCCCGGCCAAGCTGGGTGAAGGTAAAACCAACCGTAATTACGGCACCGCCCACCCCTATCGCGGCCATAAATACGGGCTCTGGGATGGATCGATCCATGTCCCAGGCATCGTCCACTGGCCAGCCACTGTCAAACCGGGCATGGTGATCGATACACCTGCAGGGTCCATCGATTGGTTTCCCACCATCTGCGACATCACCCGGGCGGCACGACCAGCCGGGCGCGAACTCGATGGACAGAGTCTCTATCCGCTGCTGCAAGGAAAAGCGATGACTCGCAAGACCCCCCTGCAATGGCATCACTACAATACCAACGTGAAAAATTCGCCTAACCCCAACGCCGTGATGCGGGTCGGGAACTATGTTATCTGCGGATTCTACACTCCAGAATCCCAACCCCAAAGAGCCAGCTGGAAAGAAGCTCATATCACGAACATCAAGCAGGGTAAGATCGTCCGCTACGCGCTTTACGACATCATCAAAGACCCACAACAGAAGAACGACGTTTCTCAGAAAAACCTCAAGGTTTTCAACCAACTCAAAGCACAGCTTCATGACGCCCACGAAGTCTATAAAAGAGAATCCGTCGGCTGGAAGGGCGCCACACCTCTCTACCCATAGCCACACCGAGGCCTAACAGAGTTCACAAAGCCTGTTGCATTCCTAAGTCATGAAAAACCTACTCTTCATAATAACGATCTCCGCAATGGGGTTGATCGAGGTTCAATCTGAAGAAATACCTCAAAAACCTAACATCCTCTTCATCGCAGTCGATGACTGGAACGATTGGGTCGGCTGTCTTGGCCATAAACAGGCAAAGACACCAAACGTCGACCGCCTCGCCGCACGAGGTATGCTCTTCACCAACGCCTCATGTGCAGCCCCGGTCTGTAACCCCTCACGCGCCGCCGTCATGAGCGGCCTCCGCCCCTTTACCACCGGCGTATATGAGAACGCCACCCCTTTGCAAATCCAGCTTCCCAAGGACCACCTGACTTTGCCCAAATACTTCCGCAAACACGGCTACATCGCCCACGGTTCAGGGAAAATCTATCACGATCAAATTGGCGGTCAGCCGCATGATGACTTCGATCACTACCACTTCTGGAACGAGCACTATCGTAAGTGGGGATGGGAGCTGGGATACTCACGTTTTCCAGATCCCGAACCTAACAAGCTACCGTTCGCTAAAATCACATCGAAGACCAAACGCAACTTCGATTTCGGCCCCATCGCTGGCAAGGAAACCGACATGCCCGATTTCAAATCCACTTCCTACGGCATCGAGTTCCTCCAGCAGAAGCACGACAAACCCTTCTTCCTCGCCATCGGTCAGTTCAGACCACACCTGCCATGGTTTGTTCCTCAGAAGTACTTCGACATGCATCCACTGGATAACATCCAACTCCCCCCGACCAATGCCGGAGACCTCGACGATCTTCCTAAAATCGCACTCAAGCGAACCAATGACCGTGCCTCTAAACATCACCTCGTCAAAGAACTCAACGAATGGAAAAAAGCCATCCAAGGCTATCTGGCTTGTATCTCTTTCTCTGATCACCAGATCGGACGATTGCTCGATGCTCTCGACGCCTCCCCCTACAAAGACAACACCATCATCGTGCTCTGGTCAGACCATGGCTACCACCTCGGCGAGAAAGACCATTGGCACAAACGCACACTCTGGGAACGATCTGTGCACGTCCCCTACATCATCGTCGCACCGGGCATCACCACGCCTAACAGAAAGACATCGGCCCCGGTCGATCTGATGTCCATCTACCCGACTCTGATAGAACTTGCAGGACTCCCCAGCTATGCACGCATTCAAGGCCAAGGCACATCCGTCTTCTCCCTGCTGAAGAACCCGGATGCCCAGTGGCCACACTACGCGCTTTGCACACATACCCGAGGCAACCACAGCGTGCGCTCACGCCATTACCGTTACATTCGTTACCAAGACGGCAGCGAGGAACTCTACGATCACCGAAGCGACCCCAACGAGTGGCACAACATCGCCCAGCTCACCGCGAAAGAAAAAGCAATCTGCGCCGACCACGCCAAACACTTGCCCAAAACCGAAGCGCCAACCGGTCCCAGCTACTACGCTGGCTCGGTCCTCATGAAACTCACCGGTGACACTTATCAGTGGAAACTTAAAAAAGAAATCCAAGGTGACAAGAATTACCTAAATGCAGGAAAAATCAAATCTCAGGCCTGGAAAGCCGCTAAATCAAAATAAACTATCATGCGCACTATCATCCTCACTCTTCTATCTTGCATCTTGCCTCTAACATCTCAGGCAAAGTCTCCCAACATCCTTTTCATCGTCTCAGAAGACAACAGCGAGCATATCGGTTGTTACGGAGAAAAACGCGTTCATACTCCTGCCTTGGACAGCCTGGCAAAATCAGGTGTGCGCTACACGAGGGCCTATGTCCCCTACTCCGTATGCAGCCCGTCACGCGCGGCATTTCTCACCGGACTTTATACCCGCCAGACCGGCCACATCGGATTGGCGACCCACAAGTTCGCCATGTATAAGGATTTCAAAACCATGCCCGCCTACTTCAAAGAAGCTGGCTACTACACCGGATTCCTCGGCAAAACCCACATCAACCCCGAACGTCTGGTTGAAGACTACGTTGACCACCGCGCTATCAAGGGGGCCAACTTTAGCAAAACCATCAGCATCCGCACCTACGCAGACGAGGCAAAAACCGTGATGCAAAATGCCATCAAGCAAGACAAACCCTTCATGCTGATCATCAACTACGCAGATGCTCATCGGAAGTTTGTTGGCAAATCAAAGAACGGTTATCCCACCAAACTGGTCACAACACCGATCAAACCCTTCCCATGGATCGGTTCCGATAGCCCGCACCTGCGCGAGGAAATCATGAACTACTTCAACTGCATGAACCGCCTCGATGAAGGCATCGGCATGGTGCTCAAGGACATGGACAAACTCAAAGTCCGTGACAACACCCTCATCATTTACATCGCCGATCACGGCGCCGATTTCCCACGCGCCAAAGGCAGCATCTACGAAAACGGCTCGCGCATTCCCATGATCGTCAACTACCCCAAATCCTTCACTCAAGGAAAAGTCGAACATCAAATGGTCAGCACCCTCGACATCCTCCCCACCATGCTCGCCCAATGCGACATCAAAGCAGTCTCGAAGCTTCCCGGCAAAAACCTCCACGCCATCGACCAGGGAAAAACCAAAGGCCATGCCTACATCCATACCTTCACCACCGGATCCTCGCCCAATTTGCAATACATCCAGTTCGGCATCCGTAACGAGCGCTACAAGCTCATCTACAATCCCTACCGCCACCTCAACTACCTCGGACTCTCGCGTTACAAAAACAGCAAGTTGCCCGAAAACCAACATGTAAAAACCTTCCTTCATCCCGAAGAATACGAACTCTACGATCTGCAAACCGATCCCTACGAATGGAAGAATCTCGCAACGGCACCAGAACATCAGGAGGAGAAAAATCGACTCCTAACCGCCATGAAGACCTTCCAAAAAGAAATTAAAGACCCCTTCCTCGATAAGACAAACCTCGATATCTTCCAAGAAGAACAACTCAAGCACCGCAAGATCAACTACCGGAAAACGAAAGGCTTCCGCTGGCCACATCTGAAACTTTTCGAAGACGCTAACAACTAATTTTAATGCTCCGTTCCACCCTCTCACTGGCTCTCGCTTTCGCGGCCGTCACAGCACACGTGCAAAGCGAGATCCATCAAGACAAGACCGTGACCAAAATCGCATTTGGCTCATGCAACAATCCACGCCAGAAAGCCAAACCAATATTTGACGCCATCCTCAAGAAAAGACCGGATGTTTTCATCATGCTTGGCGATAACATCTACGGCGACACGAAGGACATGCATGTTCTGAAAAAGAAATACGCCGAACTCGAAGCCGTCGAGGACTTCCGTAAACTGCGCCAAAGCACCACGCTCTTAGCCACATGGGACGATCACGATTTCGGCCAGAATGACAGCGGGAACACCTACCCGAAACGCAAGGAGTCGCAGCAAGTCTTTCTCGATTTTTTCAAAGAACCCGCAGACTCACCCAGGAGGAAAAGAGATGGTATCTACGCATCCTACACTTTCGGGAAAAAAGGAAAAACCACGCAAATCATTCTCTTGGACACCCGCTACTTCCGAGATCCGCTACCACGCAAGAAAAACTCCGCAGGACCCGCCGACTGGTATCAGCCCACCAAAAACACCAGCAAAACCCTGCTAGGGTCAGTACAATGGCAATGGCTGGAACAACAACTCCAAGCCCCGGCGGATGTGCGCATCATCGCCAGCAGCATCCAAGTTCTCGCCGTGGAAAAAGGCATGGAAAACTGGGGCAACGTGCCGCACGAACAGTCCAGACTTTTCAAGCTTCTCAAAAAATACCAAGCCAATCACACCTTCGCCATTTCCGGTGATGTGCATTTTACCGAGCTTTCCAAAAAAGACATCGGCGGCTATCCTTTTTATGATCTAACAAGCAGCGGCCTCACCCATACCCATAAAGCTTGGGCCAAGCTACCCAACACCATGCGGGTCGGTCAATCCCACCACGAAATCAACGCCGGTCTCATCGAAATCGATTGGAATAAACAAGCGCTCACACTAAGCTCTTTCAATGGCAAGGGCGAAAACCTTGTGCACCACACCGTGCCATTCCGCGAACTCACATTCAAAAATTGAATTCATTCGGATGCGTCGTCAAAACTGGTATAATCCGCAGACCACCATCAATCCTATTGTCTTTCTAAGGTATCGCGAAGAAAGTGGACTGTGCTAAGAAAAACCATCCTATTTTACGCCCTCAGCTTTTCCGCGATCACTGCAGCTCCTTACACGGCACCTGCTGACGGGCTCTCCACACCTGTTCCGGTATTCGAGGCTGGTGAGAGCAACATTCCATACTTCCGCATCCCTGTCATTGAGCGATCTAACAAAGGCACCCTTCTCGCCTTCGCCGAAGCACGTTACCTCGATGACGATCACGCCAGAAACGACATCGTGCTCAAGCGCAGCAAGGACGGCGGCAAGACTTGGGGAAAACTGCAAACCATCCATGCCGACCAAGACCTCGTCATGGTCAACCCCAGCCCGGTCACGCTCAGTAGCGGAAGAATCTTGCTGATGTATGAAACATTCCCCCACGGATTCCACGCAAGAAACGGCAAACACAAACACGTGAGCTACAAGATGATGAACGAGGGCTTTGGAGGTAACACCCAGAAGCTTCTCATGCGCGCCAGCGATGACGACGGCAAATCCTGGTCGAAACCAATCGAACTGCAAAAATTTTCCCGACAAGGTGCAAGCATCATTCAATCCGGCAGCCCGGCCAACGGCATCCAGCTCAAACGTGGAAAACACAAAGGCCGCATCCTCTTTCCGCTTTTCCTAACTGAAAAGCTCAGCGACAAAAAACGCACCTGGAAAAACGCCGTGCTCTACTCGGATGACGAAGGTCGCAATTGGAAACTCTCCAAAACCGTGCCCATTAAAAACACGGAACCCAGCAATGAATGTCTGATCGCAGAAACCGATGACGGCCACGTCGTCATGAACGCACGGGCCGGAAGGAATCAACACCGCGCCATTTCCCACAGCGTCGACGGAGGCATGACGTGGTCCGCCTTCGAATACTCAAAAGACCTTATCCACCGGCCCTGCAACGCCGGATTGCTCAAATTTTCTTACGCCAGCGAAGGAGATAGCAGAACATTCTTCTCCTATAACAACTCCACCAAACAACGAGCCAATGGTTACCTCGCCATGAGTCCTGACGATGGAAAAACATGGCCGCACAAAACATCCATCGTGCCCGGATACTTCGGCTACAGCCAGCTGGTAAAAATTGATCCTAACAACATCGGAGTCATCTACGAACCCTTCGAAAGTCCGCGCCAAGAGTGGTCGATCTACTTTCTCCCGGTATCTCTCGATCAGATTAAATAGCCATCATATGAAATACCTAGTCGCCATCGCTATTTGCTCCGCAGCCCACGCCGTCGAAGCTCCGCGCATCGTCGCCACACCACCTGCTGATGCCGGACGGGGTTTGATTCGTGTGAGTCAGCATGAAATTCGTCACTATCCAGGAAAGAACGGCAAACAATTCCTGCAGTCGCTCGATAACGGAGAAACCTGGAGACTCGTCGATCTACCCAAATCATATCCCAACGCCACCTGCCTGACCAAAGAGTCTCCCGCGATCGCCAAAAACCCTGTCACCAAGGAGTTCATCCGTTTCGAGCCGCTTTACCGTGGAAAATCACCCACTGATGGCATTTACACCACCACGGGTGGCATTGACGGAAAATGGAATCTCGTCACCGACCATGATGGCGACGGGGTGAAAATCGGAGGCATCCTCCGTTCCCCTCTTTGGGTCAATCAAAACAAACGCATCGTCATCCCTGGTCACGGCGGCGGCTGTTGGACATGGTATTCCGATGACCAAGGGCAAACCTGGAACCGATCTAACAAAGTTCAGTCACCCGCTCACAAACCCGGCGGAGTGCACAAGGGCACTCGATGGAACCATGGCATGGTCGAGGCTACGATCACGGTACTGAAAAACAAAAAGCTCTGGCTCGTCGCCCGCACCGCACAAGACCAGCACTACCAAAGTTTCTCTTCCGACTACGGCAAAACATGGAGCGAGGCCGAGCCCTCACGCTTCTGGGGCACCATCACCATGCCCACATTCCATCGCATGACGGATGGCCGACTTCTATTCCTATGGTCGAACACAACCGCACTGCCAGAGGTCGAAACCGCCACAGGCCGAGGCGAAGATGTGTTCACCAATCGCGACACCATTCATGCGGCGATCTCCGAGGACGATGGCAAAACGTGGTCCGGCTTTCGCGAGCTGATTCTTGACGAGCATCGTAATAACCTCAATTACGCCGTCACCAGTGGTTCCAACGATCGGGGTAAACATCAGTCCGAAGTCGTTCAGCTCGATGATAACCGCGTGCTCTTTTCCTGTGGCCAACACCCCATCCATCGCCGCCTGATGATCATGGACGTGCGCTGGCTCTACGAAAAAAAACGCGGCTCAGACCTCGCCAAAGACGGCACCCGAGACTGGTCCACCCATCAATACATCAATAAAATCGTCGGACACTGCGGATACAACCGCAAGCCAGGAGCCCAAGTCAACGAGGGCGCGTTACAAGTTTTGCGAGTGGACGACAAATCCCTGACCAATGAAAATCAAGGAGCCGTTTGGAATTTCCCCACAGGACAAGCAGGCACCGTGCACACCAAAATACGTTTGGAAAAGGGTGGCGCAGGAATCCAACTGTGCCTGACCGATCGCTGGTTCAACCCTACGGACGCCACCGTCGACCAATTCGCCAACTACGTATTATCGATCGACGCCAACGGCATGTGCCAAGACAAACAACTCCTCACGCCCGGAAAATCAGCCACCCTATCCGTGCAATGGAATGTCAGTGAGAAATCAGCAACCATCCTTATTGGCGGCAAGAGAACAACCATTTCCATTCCACTCAAAAACCCCTGCCCCAATGGCATCAGCTACATCCATTTTTACAATCCAGCCACTGAAACCGATCTAAACGGCTTCTCAATTTTCAAGGCACAGGCCCAAGTCAAATAACTCCCTTTTCAAGATCATGAACCAACGCATCTCCATCATAACCCTCTGCGGCCTACTCTCCGTCACGGCGGCACTGGCCGAAATCGAAACCTTCTCCAGCCATCAACTCGGTGACTTCACTGCCATCAAAAGCACCCTCGGCAAATTTCAGGCGAAACCCGGCCACGCATCCATCTACAAACTTTCAGCCGACGAAAACCCCGGCTCACTCCGCATCAACGGCGGCAAGCAGCACGCCATCGAACTCACCCTCAATTCATCCCTGAGCCGTCAGGACCTCCTCTCACTCACCTTCCATGCTGAGCGCTGGACTTCCGCCAAACCATTCACCTTCTCAATCGAGGGCAGGCAAGCGAAGCAATGGATCAAAGTTTATAACGGCGACAAATTACCGCTAAAAAGCCTCAAGAATTCGATTACCGTAAACCTCCAATCAAAAAAATACTCCGCCTTCCGATTCACCGCCACCACCAAGGAGGGCAGCGGAGTTCTAATCGATAACCTCCGCATCAATGTGGATAAAACCATGGAGGTCACCGGACTCACTGAGCAGCAAGCCCAAGTCCCCCTTTTGATCCGCAGCGATAACAGCGCATTGCTCAGATTCAACATCGAGACAGACGGCAGCAAACAACCGGACACGCTCAAAAAAATCAACCTCACCACAGCAGGCACTAGCGACCTGGATGACATCGAATCCTACACACTCTATGCCCTGAAGGACGGTTCCAGCGATCTCAGCACAGCCACAAAGATCGGCACCGCACCTCCAGCTCAGCATCTCGCCTTCAAGGCTGACCTCACCCTTAGCAGTGGGACCAACGCTTACGTTCTGACATGTCAACTCAAACCGACTGCAAACCAGCTGCATCGCATAGACGCCTCAGTCACATCCGTCAGTCTGAAGAAAAGAGGCACCCTCAAACCAACATCGAAACCTAACTCCATCACCAAACGCATCGGCTATAACGTCGTCACCGGCGGCGACAACATTGTCCGCACAGACGGTTCAAAAATGACCTGCAGGCGAGTGAGAATCCCCGGCATGGTCACTACCAATGCCGGCACACTGCTTGCCGTGTATGACCTCCGTTGGAGACAAGGTGGCGACTTACCAGGCGATATCGATGTAGGCCTGAGTCGCTCAACCGACGGTGGCGACACTTGGGAAGACCCACGCCCCATCCTCGATATGGGAACGTATCTAGGTGAACCTGAAAACAAAAACGGCGTCGGTGACCCCGCCATTTTAGTCGATCGCAAAACCGGCCACATCTACGTCTCCGGACTACTCGCTCACGGTCTCAGCAGTGGCTGGTACTGGGGCAAGTCGAAGCCGGGCATGGCCCCAAAAGACACCGGCCAGGTCATCATCGTGAAATCAGAAGACGATGGAAAAACATGGTCCAAACCTGTCAATATCACTTCCGAAATCAAAGACCCGTCATGGCAACTCATGCTTCAGGGTCCGGGAGCAGGCATAACTACCAGCGACGGAACCCTCGTCTTCGCCTTCCAATACAAACCAAACATCGGCACCAAATCCAAGCCCAGGTATTCGGCCCGCTCATCCATTCTTTACAGCAAGGACCATGGCAAAACATGGAAGGTCGCACCAGGCGTCAATTATCCTGAAGAAACCACCGAGGCCCAAGTGGTCGAACTCAACGATGGCTCACTCATGCTGAACTGCCGGATTTCCAGGGGTGGACGCGCCGTTTTCACCACCAAGGATCTCGGCGAAACTTGGACACAGCATCCGACATCCGGACGCAGCACCTTCCAAATGAGTGGCTGCATGTCGTCCATCCTGCGCTACTCATCGACGAATAACGGAGGGGACAAAGACATTCTCCTCTTTTCCGGACCAGCTGACGGAGGAAAAAAACGCCGCACTCACATGTCCATCCGCTACAGCCTCGACGAGGGCAAGACCTGGTCGACGCCATACTTGTTAGATGAACTCGGCGGTGCTTATTCTTGCCTATCACTTATCGACAACGGCGAGGGCAAAGCAAAGGACATCGGCATTATCTACGAGGGCAGCCAATCCAACATGACCTTCGAGAAAATTTCCATCAAGGAACTGATGAGCAAATAACGCGACCAATATCATGAAGTTCCTTCTAACTCTTATTGCTTGCGCTACTACACTGACAGCAGCAGAGAAACCCAACATTCTGTTCATCGCCTGTGATGATATGAATGACTGGGTTGGCTTTCTCGGCGGTCACCCTGACACACTGACGCCTAACATGGATCGACTCGCCAAGCGCGGCATCGTTTTTGATCGCGCTTACTGCGCCTCGCCCATCTGTGGCCCATCTCGTGCCGCCGTGCTCACTGGATTAAAACCCGAAACGTCTGGCGTTTATAACAATCAAGGCACCTACATCGATAAAGTCCCCCATGCTGTGACCCTGCCGAAGTTCTTTAAGAACAACGGATATATTGTCATGGGCGCAGGCAAGATCAACCACGCCATGGGCTGCGTGGTGCCGGACAACTATCACGAGTATGGTCCCGACGCCGGTGCGATCGGAGGACCGTTCACTTGGGAAGAACTCAACATGAACCCAGGTCAAAAAGTCGACCGCAAAGACATCGCCGGTATTTCAATTTCCGAGCAAAGCGGCATCATCAAAAACATCTACCCCGGCAAGGTCATCTCGCGTGGAACGTTGAAACACACCCTGCCGCTCAACGGCATCGACAATCGCACCGACCGACCTGCCAACGGCTACAACACCTTCGACTGGGGCCCGGTCGATGTCACCGACAACGAAATGCCAGACGGAAAAATGGCCACTTGGGCGGAGCAAAAACTCAAATCCAATTTCACCGCTCCGTTTTTCCTAGCAGTGGGTTTCTACCGTCCGCACCAGCCTTGGTATGCACCGGCCAATTACTTCAAACCCTTCGAAGACAAACAGCTCGCTTTACCACCGACCGCCAAAAAAGATCTCGCTGATTGCGGTGAAGCAGCCCGTCAATACGCTCACTATCCTTGGTCGGGATCATTTAAAACGGTGCAGAAATACAATCAATGGCAGGACGCCATCCGTGGCTATCTCGCATCGATCCATTTTGTGGATGCACAGGTCGGTCGATTGCTGGATGCACTCGACGCCTCGCCCTACGCCGACAATACCATCATCGTTCTTTGGTCAGACCACGGCTGGGAGCTTGGTGAAAAAGAACACTGGGGCAAACACTCTCCGTGGGAGGGATCAATGCGTGTGCCGATGGTCATTGTTCCGCCGAAAAACATTAAGCTGCCCGCGAATCGAAGCAAAGCATTCGCCTCCCTTCTCGATCTCTACCCAACCCTGGCAGACCTCACCGGAATTCCAGTGCCAGATGGCCTCGATGGCATATCACTCAGACCTGTGATTACTGGAAAGAAACCTTCCGTTAGAAATCATATTGTCACCACTCTCGGTCGTTCGACATTTTGCATCAGAAAAGAAAACTACAAACTCATCCGCTACTACGATGGCAGTGAGGAATTTTACGATCTCAAATCCGACCCGAATGAGTTCGTCAATTTGATCGATGATACGAGCCAAGCCAAACACATCACCGAGCTAAGGTCACTCGCTCCCGTCGACAAGCGCTACCGCCAATTCATCCGCTACGGCCAATACAAAGGCATCGTACACAGCGATGGAAGCCTTGAGGTCTGCGACATGCTACACCCGAAAAGCGGCATCGGAGAGCGCAGGGAAACTACCGAAGACAAACCGCAAATCGCCGAAAAGATCCAAGCGTATCTCGATACATACAAGCCAACCAAGAACTACATCACCATTCCAATCACACCATGAATCCACTCATTCTAACACTTTCCTTGGCTCTCGGAGCATCGCTACACGCAGAATTTCAACTCTCCGCAGACTGGCCAGAATCATCAACCGTCTATGATGTCGCCCGTGACACGGCAGGTGAGCATAGATACACCAATTACCGCGAACCAGTCATTGTTAGAACTAACTCCGGCAAGCTCATCCTCGGTGTCCAGGCTGGGAATCGGCACGCCTGGCCCGAGCGCTCTGGTCAAGACCTCACGGTCAGAGTTTCATCAGACAATGGCAAAAGTTGGGGGCCGGTCATCGTGGCGGCCGAGGCTGGTGATTTTTCATGCCAGTGCCATGGTCTGGTTTATGATGCGGAAAAGGACCGCGTGCTATTTCTCTACACCACCTACAACTGGGATTACCAATTGGTGGGAAAAGGCCGTGGCGCCAAATACACCGCGCCGCTCTATCAAAAGCTGGCCGCCGAAAAGAAACCCTTCGTGACCTCCTACATGGTTTACAGCGATGACGATGGCAAAACCTGGAGCAAGCCATACGACATCACCAAGCAAGTTGGACGCCAGGCCCACTTCGGGGCAAGCGAAGGAAGACAACTCACCGTGGGTAAACACAAGGGCAGGCTCTTGTTAGCAGGTAGCAGAATGGACCTGAATGAAAAAGGCAACATCACCCACAAACATCTCGGAGCATGGTACAGCGACGACCACGGCAAAACCTGGGCCTTGGCCGAAGTTCCCATGGATGAAAAAATCAACACTCCGCGAAATGCCTCCAGCGAAGCCCGCATCACCGAGCTGGCCGACGGCACGCTACTCTACAACCAACGCACCAGAAAGACTGGCAGACATCTGTCGTGGAGCAAGGACAGCGGCGCTTCATGGAATCAAACTGAACAAGCCACACAACTCAAAGTCACCCAATGCAACGGCAGTCTGATGACCTTGCGTGACAAAAGCGGCAAACTCACCAATACCGTCCTATTCAGTGTGCCATCGCCCGGCGGCCGCTCTAACGGGATGATCTACATCTCCAAGGACGGAGGCAAAACCTGGCCGATCGCCAAGAACGTCATCAAAGGGAACTTCGCTTACTCCGCGCTCATTCAGATCGATGGAGAGAATGTCGGATTGTTTTACGAAACCGGTCATTACAAGCAGATCAACTTTGTCTCTTTGCCAATTGAGAAGCTAACACGACCATAGGCGTTTCTAAGATGTGCTATGTCTCTTTTTGTACACCTCCACCAACATCAAATCGCACACATGCACGATTTGATCCAACCGATGCTTCATTCAGGTGTCACTCTCACAACTGGAGAAACCATTCCACCGACAACAGAACTCCTCATCACCGAACACTGTTCTGCAGAAGACCTTGACCATTCAGTCTGTCTAAAGTGGATCCTTTTCCCGTGTGCAGGAGTCCCTGCCCCTATGCGTCCGGTTCTGGCATCACGAACCCACCTCTCAGCGCATAACCTGCACTACAACGATATCTCAGTGTCTGAACATGCCATCGCCCTGCTCATGGCTGCCAAGAAACACATCACACCATTTGATAAACATCTACGGCAAGGCCACTGGTCTTCACCCTCCATCGATACGAGTCATGGAATGCTCTCGGGATCGAAATGCCTGCTGCTTGGTTATGGAGCCATCGGCAAACGGATCGCTCATGTATTAGATGCTCTCGGTGTAATAACGACCGTTGTCAAACGCAACGTCGATCACGACCTCCCCCACCCATGTGTTGGCCCAAAATCATGGTTAACACTTCTTCCCAAAACCGACATTCTGATCTGCACGCTACCTGCCACCGAGGAAACCTACCAGATGGTCGACCAAGCTGCTTTTGCAGCGCTCCCTACCCATGCGGTTTTCATTAACGTCGGTCGCGCAAGCTGTGTCGACGAACAAGCTCTCTATCAAGCATTGAGAAGCAAATCCATAGGAGCCGCCGGCATTGATGTCTGGTGGAACTATCCACCATCGTTTCCCTATGACAATAAAAACGATCACCCGCCTCCCTGCTTCCCGTCCAAGCATCCCTACCATGAGCTTGAAAATTTGGTAATGACACCACACCGAGGATCTGATTACCGCATGGAAACCCTGCAACACAGGCTTCGTAATTTAATTGTTGAACGCATCAATCAGGCTGCAGAAGGAATCCCGCTTCCGAATAAGGTGTCGGTGAAACATGGATATTAGAAATGGATATCAGCATTCAAAAATGAATCACACTGCGAATGCTTTTGCCTGCATGCATCAGGTCGATGCCGTGATTGATTTCGTTTAACGAGAGATGGTGAGTCACCATCGGAGCCAGGTCGAGTTTACCTTGAGTGGCTAGGTCGACATAACCGGGTAGCTCGCTGCGTCCTTGCACGCCACCAAAGGTGCAGCCGATGATTTTGCGACCGCCAAGGACGGCCGTGGGATGGATGGATATCCGGTCTTCATCAGCTGTATTCCCTAACAAACAGCATGTGCCCCAAAGCGGATGTGCAGCACGAATCGCCTCTTGCATGGCAGATGTCGCACCGGCAGCCTCGAATGTATAATCGCAGCCTCCACCGGTCATCTCGATGATTTCCTCTGCGGCAGAGCCAGTTAGATCGGCAGGACCCAGGGTATCAGTGGCGCCAAATTGTTTCGCGAGGGCAAACTTATGAGCGTGCAAATCAACAGCGATGATTCGTTTTGCACCAGCGATTCGTGCGCCCTGAATAACGGAAAGGCCAATGCCGCCGATCCCAAACACCGCGACGCTGCTACCTGCCTTGACCTGTGAAGTTTTCAGCACTGCACCAAGCCCTGTGGTAACAGCGCAGCCTAGCAGGCATATTTCACCCGATGGTGCATCGTTGGCAATTTTTGCGAATGAGATTTCTGGCGCCACAGTGAACTGGGAGAATGCAGAACAACCCATGAAGTGGAGTATTTCTTGCCCTTGATCGGAAAACCGAGAAGTTCCATCCATCAGCACACCCAGTTTTTGAGTAGGCATGATGGTGGCGCAATGATTGGACTTTCCGGAAACACACGGCATGCAGTGACCGCATTCACTTTTGTAGAGAGGGATGACTTTATCACCTGCCTTCAATCCCGTGACACCTGTCCCCACCTCACGCACAATGCCACAGCCTTCGTGTCCTGGAACAAAGGGAAACTTGCGCCATGATTCTGCGCCGGATGCGGAATGGGCATCAGTATGACAGATGCCGCAGGCTTCCATTTCCACTAACACCTCGCCAGCCTTGGGACCGGCGAGATCGATTTCCAGAACTTCAAGTGGTTTGCCGGGTTCAAAGGCGATTGCAGCTTTCGTTTTCATTGCAGCAAAAATCAGTCCTTCACTTCGGCAAGAATCCACGCCAGTAAATGATCACGCAGCTTCTCTCCCTGCTCTGCCGTCACCGGTCTTGGATCAGCTCCTATGACGCCATAGAGCGGGTGCGATGGATCACGTCTCTGTATGCCGGCAGGATTTTTTTCCTCCACAAGCTCGTCTGACAGCTCGGCCATATCAATGGCATCCGGATGCAACGATTGTAGCAGGGCCGTTTCAAAAAGCCCTCCGTGATCGGGAGGAATAGGAAGGTCAGGACAGCTGTCCGGATTAAGGACAACTAACTTCATGGCCCGCCATTGTGACTTCCAAAGATCATTCAGCTCCGCTAGAATCTCACCTTGCACCGTGGCGAAATGCCCGGTCAAAACCACTGCCTTTTTAACGCCAAACTCCTCCAGCCGTTGAAGAGTGTTCAGAAGCAATCTCACCAAGATATCGCTGTCTTCCTGGTCCAGTAAGATCGTCCATGGGTGTCCGGCGATCGAGGCATAAGCACCGTAATGGAGCGGCGGCATCACAATTCCACCCAGCTTTTCCCAAGCCAGCTGACAAAGACCTGACGAGGTCAATGCATCCAGTCCAACCGGCGCGTGCCACCCATGCCACTCGATAGCGCCGAGAGGTATCCACGCGATCGGCGATTCTTCTACTGCGGCATAAATCTGACGTGGTCGTAATTGTGAAAGGTCAACCATTGATGCAAAATGTTAGGGTTTGAATTAACAAACGCGTCCTTTTTTGTGATAACCCACATGCCCACGCGGAGCCGGGCCTACCCAACGTTCGTCTGCCTGCTCACTGGCGAGCTGGTAGCGCGTATCGGTGGAAATTCTGATGTGGTCACTCTGGTTATCTAACGAACCGTGCACCAGTTTCATCGAGAACAGCAGAAGATCGCCCATTTCAAACTTCGGAGAGGTCAGCCATCGGCCGCCCAGTTTTTCACGCAGTGAGTAGGGATTTTTGGAAAGCCAGCCACCCCAGACTTTGTTATCTGTGGTGGATTTAAGATCGAGGTGATCCGGCAGCTCTTTGTTCGAGCAGTAGTCATCGACATCGCGCGACAAGTAAGGCTTGAGTGTTTCCTCGTGGTCTCGCGAATTTTCCAAAATCATCAGACCGCCAGTGCGCAGATCGATATCTCCCCACGGCACCCATGTGGTGAAAACATTATGTGTTCCCCGCCCCATGTAAACCAGATCGCAGTGCGGCACGGTGCCAAATCCAGGGGGCATGGAGCGATACCAGATTTGATCATAATGCAGGCACTCCCCCCCCAGAAACTGCTGATAGAAATCCATGATCTGCCCTTGGTAGAGCACGTTTTTAATATCCGGTACCTCGTCCACGATGCCATCCAAAGTCGCCGATCCCTTATCCTTGTCCTCGATGCCCCTGAGGACATCCGGGTGTGGAATCGCATGAACTGCATCCGTGCCTTGCGCCAAAAACCCATGATGCTGCATGCGCTCAGTGAGCTGCCGACGAACGGCCGCTATGTCCTCGCTCGGCCAAAAGTTTTTGATGTAGAGATAGCCATCACGGTCGTAGCTGGCTTTGCACTGCTCCATGTATGCAAACGGGTCACCATGAAATTCATTGAGGAAGCCGAATGCATCAGCGGAGGTATCTAACTCGTAGCCCCGGCTCTTGATGCTAAGTTCCGGCTCGTTGCTGCCATCGTTCATTGTGTCGTTAATCATATGCTTCAATTTTCTATGTCGTTCGTTTCTAGGGATTCATTTCTCATCTACTCGCACCCGAAGGAATTGCTTGCCGCTGCTAGGAGGTGTGAGCGACTGCCAGACGTAAGTGACTGTGCCATTGGCATTGTAAGTTTCGGAAACAAAGGCGATTTTATTGGCTGCGGAAGTCCAGCCGATGAGGTCATCGGAATACTGCACAGTTGTCGTTGCCGCTTCGGCTTTGGGATCAATGGTAAAGGAAATGGTTAGAAAGTCGTTCATACCTGATACCGGTCTACCGATAAGAACGTAGTCAATGAGATCCGCCCGACCGTTGCTATCTGCATCGCCAAGTGGGTTGGCAGGCGGCGTGGGTAATATTTCCTCTGTCCCTGGCGTACCATTGATTTGACCGGACGCTCGCCAGTTTGTGGCCATGCCATGGGCTGGATTCGACATCGGATTGATCAACACCAAGGAAGCACCCTGCCCATCGGCGCTATCCGGCCATGGGGAGTCATCGTCATAGGAAAAGCTCAGAAGAACATTGCCTCCTTGTGTCAGTGTTAGGGTCTCTCCGCTATTACTGAGTCGACCGGAATAGTTTCCCGCCACACCAGAAGAACTGCCATATCGGGCTGCGTATGCTTGGCTATTTTTCGCAAGCACGATTCTCTGCCCAGGAGCTAACAGCGGATCAGGCAAGGATGAAAAATCAAACTCGATACCTTCCACAGAATTATCAAATGCCAGGCTACTAAGATCAATAGCGGTCATTCCTGTGTTCATCAGTTCGATAAACTCAAAGTCATCCTTATCGTTGAAACCAGCTGATTGCTCCGCAGAGGTAACATCCGCAGGATTGTAGTTGAACTCGCTTATGACCAGATTTGCCAAGGTAGGAATTGATCCGGTGGTAAAGCCAGCTTCGTTGAGCGCAGACCACTCGCCGTTGTTATTTCTAACCCGAGCCTTTACCGTGCCAGAGGATGTCAAGGTCACTGCACTGCCGCTGTATGTCTGAGCTGTGCCTGCGACATTTCCTCCTGTTAATCGTGGGTCGCTTCCGTCGAGAGTGTAATAGATGGTGCCCGATCCATTGGGATTGGTCATGGCGAGTTGATATCCTGAAACGATCGTGCCGCCGTGCTGAGAAAAAACTGGGGCGTCCGTGTCCGGGTAAAGATTTTTTGAACGTAGCTCGTTGAGAAAGGTATCGGATCGCGCGGGGATCCAGGTGTTTTTTCGGTAGGAAACCTCGGGAAGCCAGTGATCGATGGTATTGTACGGAGATGACGTGTGCTCGTCGCCCCAACGCGCGGATTCACAATTCATCGCCGGTTCCAGCTCATCAGCGATATCTTGCATGAGCGTCTGCATACTGGTCACCGAATAAATCCCCTCGTTGAACATGTGCTTGTGCACTCGGTCACCAAAACTTACCTGAAACTCTGTTCCACGGCGGAGCCTGTCATAAATAATGCCGGGAGAATTAGCATCGTTCACGCCCGTGCGATTGTTACTGGCGTAGAGGTAATGTTCTGGATCCCACATATAAAATAAAAATGGCCCACCTGTAGTATCATTCCTGTGCACATACCAGTTGTTGTGAGGCCAGTCCGCATTGCCTCCCCAGAAATTGGCGAAGATGTAATCGATGAATTGATCTTGGTCGATCTGATCGAGGATGGCCTGATGCTTCACGGCATCAAAACCAGAGCCATAGCCATTGCACAGTGACATCAACGCATCCCAAGCTGCCTTGCTTCCTTGAATCAACTCTCCGGGGTTTTTGATTACTGAGTAATCATCTTCATCGCCACCGTTGTGAAGTTCGGCGAACTCTCCGTCTGGGCGTTCATGAGTGTTGTAGGGGCCCCAGTACTTGCCGTTAATATAGAGATGCACCCAGTTAGATGAGACGGTCAAATTTCCCGTGCGGGCATGGGCGACGGTGGCGTAGTGGGTGCGGAATTGCAGCGCGTTTGAACGTGTGATGCCGTCACCTCCTCCATCGGACTGGAATGTCCATGAATCGAAATAGCTACCTCGCAGCACAATATTCGAGACTTCACCAGGACCAGTGGGTCCCCATAACGGATATTTAAAGCGTGAAGATCCGTATTGTTTTCGAAAAGCAAGACGCATGGATTTTTTGCCGATAGCACGACGCCTGCTGCCGGATCCCTGAATGCGCAGTCCCCCATCCATCTGGTAATTCGGGGAGCCATCGGGATTGATCACCTCCACTGAACATGCACGCTCCCAGGCGGAACCTTCCGATGTAGGGTTCCTGTAAACCCCGTTGCTTCCCCAAACGTCTTCGACCGGCATCACAATCGAGAGCGTTGGCAAGCTGAGCAGGTCGGTGGCTAGATCCGCATAGCGGGAATCATTTACCACGGCCGGGTCCATTTCGTAATCCCAGATGGATGATCCGGACGTGTATAGCGGAAGACCGGCACCGCTTTGTGTCGGCACTTGGTCTGGAAAAAGATACGTCACCGTGTCGACGTTGGTTGGACGATGGTCTGCCTTCACAGCAATAGCGCGCAGGACGGTAGTGCCTGTGATCGATACCGTTCCGCTCGGGGGAGTGAATTCATCGGGTGGCAGGATTTGAGCCCCATTGGTTTGGGAGGGCACCGATCCATCCGTCGTGTAAATGATGGTCGCACCAAGGTCTGGGCAGCTGATCGTTTCACTGAACGATGAGTAATAGATGCCTCGGCCATGTGCGAATGTAGTGTCTGTCAGGAAACCCGAAAAGGTGGTGCTACCATTGATCGTGCCAGGAGTGGGCGGTGAAAAGTATCCGGTGGTAGCTGCCCCAACATCTGCGACTGTGGCGACTAGTTCGCAGCGATACAGGGCATCCGAGCTGGTAGATGTAGCATTGAGCCCCTGGATCGCGAGAATATTGTTAGATCCGCTAACCAGACTTGGAATGACATCAGAAAGATCGAAGTCTTCAAATTCCGTGGCTGATGCTTCGGGGTTTGTCCCTCCTTCCGTCGTAGAATTCCACGTCAGTGTCCCTGGGGCGTAGGACTTGCCGCTGGCAGGAATCGCCCCGTTGACAAACGCAGCAAAACCATCGTCATACTTCATTCTCAGTGTGAGTGACAGAATATCGCTGGGGTTCACCGGCACATGCACGGGGATGCGCATGTAGACGGAGGTGTTGTTATTATACATGGCAGATTCCACATCCAGATTGATGTCGTCCTGAAATCCGTTATTCCTTTCATAGCCCACACCTTGAACACCACTTTGCCAGGATGTTTCATCGAAAGCCGGTGTGTTACTGCGCCACGTATTACCTATCGAAGCGTGGTAAGCTGCATCCGGAACACGGGCTTTACAGGCATCATTTTCGGTGACCAGAACAACTGTGTTAGACGGTGTGGATGTGCCGTAGGACGACCCGGTTTCCTGCGGAGGGTAACTTGGGGAAAATGCTGTCGATACCACTCCTCCGGGAGTGAGCAATGCAAGGTATTCTCCACTTTGTGCGAGTGAAAAGTTGGTGTGCAGCTCAGAGCCAGGCGCTGACCGATCTTTTCCAGAGGCAAAAACGACGATGATTTCACCTGGCTGCAGCGTGACATTGGGAAACGTCCACTTCGATAAATCCGCAGCATTATCCGTGATTTTCCAATTCTCCAAAGACATCGCCGCAGTGCCGGTGTTCCGAATTTCAATCCAATCGGATGGGTCACCGTCTTCGTCGAGATAGCTGCCATCGTTAGACGCGACAAATTCTGTGATCACAGCATCGGCCCGCACTTCCATGCAGACTACAGTGGTCAACAATGCCGACACGATCAGTGCCGAAGGTCTAAAGGAGATCATTTTCATCAATGGCGACAGGCTTAGAATATGCCATAACCATTGATATACTAGGGCTTGCCATGTGGTTTTACTTTAACACCACTCGACCCGATCACGGCGCCGATACTTTAACTTTCGGCGCATTATTTACCATCTGATCCAGCTCCTTGAGCTTGAGCCGTGTGCTCATGATGTATGGTTGTTCCCCTTTGTCCCAGTGACCGTAGGTTGTAACAACGAAGGTATCATCAGGCAGGATTTCGACTCCTGGATAGGTGGTATCGTAGCCTTTTTTGTTATCAAAGAGCCGGACCACGTATTGGCCAGGGCGGTTCTGGACGATATCTTCATAGGTGCCCACCCAGGCTGCGCAATCGCCTTCGGTCGGCCACTTGACGGTTTCGTCTATGCGTGCGAAGTCACCTCTGCGCGAGGTGTAGGAACGGAAGACGATGAGTAATCTGCCGTCGGACGCATACTTCGCGGTGTGACGGTCACCGGTCAGGGTGCGCGGGAGTTCGCGTGGTGATGTCCAGGTGCGGCCCTCGTCGTTTGAGAAAATGACGTGGGAGTTTTTGCGGCGGGAGTTTTCGCGCAGCAGGACGGCGAGCTGTTTGCCATCAGGAGATCGGATGATGCCTGGCTCGCAGAGGTGAATATCTGTGGAACTGTGGATCATCTCTGGGTAGCTCCATGTCAGGCCTCCGTCTTTGGTGAAAATCTTATAGAGTGTTAGGCCATTTATCTTTTCACCTTGGTTGGCAATTTGACCACGGTCATGGAACATACACATGTAGTGCCCTTTGCCGGTTTTGAGTTTCATGTGGCATCCCATGGCGACGATGCCGCCGTATTTTTCCACGGGTACGAGTGGTGACCACGATTTACCTTCGTCCTCGGAAACCGCTTTGCGCACCGGGGTGCCGCCGGAGAACATGATTATACGTTTTTTGCCATCAGGACCGGTCATCCGGTGCAAGGTGGGGACTTCCTTTGAGATCGCCCAGTTCTCGGGTGTGGGCAGTCGGTCGCTCCAGGTTTTTCCTCCATCGGTGCTGCGTTTATAGACAATGGCCCCACGACCGTGACCTTTGGGATAAACGGCGAGGATTGTTTTATTGTCATCTAACAAGCAGGTGGTGACGTGTCCGAGATACTGGCCCTTTTCTCGATCCACCACTACCTGACGAGCCTTGTCGTAAGCGAGATCAATGAATGGGATTTCGGCGGCAAGCAGGCCTGCACACGTGAAAGCGAAAGCTGTAAGAATATGTTTCATGTTTTGTTAAGGAAGTTGTTTATTGGTCGAAAAATGGAGGCCTGGCACTTCTCGAATCTCGCCATCCTGAATCGCCACGGGGGAAAAAGAGAATACCCATTTCCAACTTGGTGCCGTTTTGATAAGCACCTTGTTCCATCCTTTTTTCAAATGAATCTTAGCGGGAGGCCGGCTGGTATAAATCTCATCGGTGAAGGCAAACTCCTTGCCCATCTTTCCAGGGTTCTTCCACTTGGGAGGATCGATGCGTTGATCGTTGATCCAGATGTTACAAAGGGCATTGGCGTTCCAATCGCCAGCCTTGGCAACCCCCGCCCTATTATCCGATGAGGAGGTCGTGTTGAAACTAATCCAGGCATCGAGCTTCTGGTCTTGATCACTGTGAATGTATGTATTCGCCCAAACGACATCCTTACCCTTCTTGAACGTCTTGAGGTGACCACTGAAGCCGAAAAAATGTTTGATGTGAATCGCACCGCCGTGCAAGGGTTTGGTCCATCGGTATATACGAGCTTGCGCTCCCTTTCGGTCGCCCGCCACATCGTCATTAACATGATAGATATCCTTGATGAGTCCCTTTTCAAGGTCCGGAACTTCCTGATCAGCCACTGGTCCTAACAATCTCCACTCCATGTGGTGGGTTTTCACCATGGGAAATGGCTTTTCGGCAAAAAATCGATCGCGGTGTTCGGCGAGCCTGTTTTCAAAACCCGCGAAGGCTTTGTATTCAGCCGATCCTTTGGGTGGCACCTTTGCCCAGAACTCTGGCCGGTCTTTCTTGATACCTTTCCAAACAGCCTCCGAGTAAGCCACCACCGCAGGCAGCACAGGGTTGTTTGTTAGAGTCAGCTTCTCGTCATCCACCAGATTATCCGGCCAGTGGGCGAGGATGCCGCCGAGGTGGTGATCATCACCGTGGGGAACCCGGCACGGCTGCTGAAAAAACATGCGCAGGGCAAAATCCATCGCCTCCATGTGATTGATGTAATTTGAGCGTGAATCGATGTGTTTCGTTCCTCGGAACGGGCTGGATTTCGCCCAAGTCTGAGAAATCTGCTTCGCTCCTTTGAACGTCATGCCTTTACTCCATCCGATGACTTCGCGCCCATTCTTCTGAACCGCATGGTGCAGTGCCGGGAGGTAGTCGGCATTCACGTGCTCGTCCCTGTGGCGCACTTCATCTGTCCCCACGTGAATGTAGGGCATGCGCTCCTTGTCAGCGAGGGTGCAGAGTTCATTAATCAGACCGACCATCGACTCGAGCGCACGAGGCTCTTTCATATTTTTGATTCCCAATCCATGGCGGAAGGCCTCGGAGTGCCCCGGGGAATCGAACTCCGGGATAATGGTGATGCCTCGCGCCCAGCAGTAGTCGGACATCTCCTTGAACTCCTGCTGGGTGTAAAATTTCCCCTGGTGGCGACCGTAGGCTTTTTCAGATTGGAGGTCGGGGTATTTTTTACTCTCGAGTCTCCAACCAAAGTGATCCGACAGGTGCCAGTGAAAAACATTCATCTTGTACGCTGCCAGAACATCCATCTGCATTTTCAGCTGTTCGATAGATTGGAAATTTCGACCCACATCGTGCATCAACCCGCGTATTTTGAATGCCGGGTAATCGTGGATTTTACAGGCAGCCACAGTCGTTCGTCCGTTACTGCGAACTGTCAGCTGACGGAGAGTTTGCACGCCGTAGAACAGACCAGTGATCGTGTTGGCGGTGATCTGGACACCTTGATCATTGGAAACCAACCTGTAGGCATCCGATCTCTGATACGGTGCATCCACTTCCGAGATGTTGAGGGAGATTTCAAATGCAGATTTAGAGTCGACAAGCAATTGATTCGCATCCAACAAAGCCTTCAAATCATCTCTCAAATGGGCGGCTTTCAGTGGTGTCGATGCGAGTTTTTCAGCAGACAATCGAATCGCGACCCGTGTGATTGGGTGAGCTTTACCGAGCCATTGCACAGACTGGGGCTCTGGCAGTAGCGCAGGCTTGACTGGATCGACGGCGACGACGGTCAAGGTGCTTACAAAAAGCACCGTGCAGGCGCGGAGAAGTGTCGGAAAATAGCTAAGTGGCATATCGGTCAAGACCATACCCGAATGGCTTGGGCATTCTAGCAGTCCTGCACAGGTATAATCTCAACACCAGTTGGTATACTTTGTGATTGCACACCTGATACTCGATATTTCCGTCTGTGAAGTGCCACACACACATTCTTTTTCTTCTACTGCTTGCCTCATTGAATTTGGCGCAGGCGACTCATTACAAGTTGTTTATCCTGACCGGGCAGTCGAACTCCTTGGGCACCACCAATGGCGGGGAAAACGATCCATCATCCGGCAGCGATCCTTCGGATCAGCACGTGCAGTTCTTCTGGCACAACGTTGTGAACGCATCCACGACCATCGGAACATCCGGTGGTGTTTTCACTACCCTTCAGGATCAGCAAGGCGGAGTCTATGCTGGCAGCGCCACCCACTGGGGGCCTGAAATGGAGTTTGCCCGGACTCTCTACCGCGCTGGTGTTAGAGACTTCGGTGTCATCAAGGCAAGCCGGGGCGGTGGTGGCAACAGCCTTTGGGCCAAACCCACTGGACATATGTATGATCACGTGGTGGCCACAGTCAATGCCGCGACTGCACAACTTGAAACCAACGGTCATACGTTTGAAGTGGTTGGCATGCTGTATCTGCAAGGTGAGAGCGATGACGCAACGGAAGCCGCCGCCGCAGGCACACGCCTGAAAGCACTGACTGACAACCTCCGCATTGACCTCCAGGACTCATCATCGAATTCGATAGCTGCCAACATGCATACCGTGATCGCGGGTACAACGGCACAGGGCAATGCCAATGACGACACCACGCGCTCCAATCATGCTGCCATTGCGAGCAGCACCAGCTATATCGATTACTTCGATAACCTCGATCAGCAAAGCAACCTCGCCCCGGACAACCTTCACCTCAACAAAGCTGCTAAGATCGTCGTTGGAAATCGCTTTGCCCAAACGTTCCTGAACTCGGGCATCGTTGATCGTCATTACGGAAACCTCGTCTTCATCGGAGACTCGATCACCCAGGGAGGAAATGGCCGACCCAGCTACCGCTATCAGATCTTCAAGAATCTGGCGAATGCGGGAGTGCCGATCGACTCCACCACCGGGTACAAGTTTGTGGGCAGCATCAGCGGCGCGTATCAGAATAATGCGGGTAGCAATGCGGATGTGAACGGGCAGACATTTGAAAACAACCACGACGGTCACTGGGGATGGCGCGCGATGTGGCAGAACGGCCGTGTGCCACTGCCAACGAGCAGGCGCAGCGGCAACCGCGGAGAAGGCACGATCCTCAACTGGACGGGGGTGGCTAATCCACAGGTCTATGTCACCGATGCTGGTCAGGTGGCTTTTCCTGACCCCACAGCCAGCGGCACGGGTGTGGCATCCCCCTACACGCCTTACACTCCGGATACAGCCTCCATCATGATTGGCATCAATGAAACTTCGGTCAGCTCGGCTGCACAGATTCGTGATGACATCGGCACCATGATCGATCAACTTCGTAGCTCTAACCCAAACATCCGCATTCACCTCAACCAGCTTCTTTATTCGGATAATGTTGCCTTTCCGGCCGTCGATTCCGTCAACACTCTGCTCCCTCAGCTAGTGGCGGATAAAAATGCGGAATCGAGCACCTCACCTGTCTGGCTGGTAACAGCCAATGACGGCTTCGTACCCAGCACCCACACTTATGATAACACCCACCCGAACACGGCGGGCGAAATCCAGGTGGGAAACATCATTTCAGGCAGCCTCGGAATCATTGAAGCCGCCGCCGTTGATTCTGGGACCGGTTCTTCTCCCGCCGACATCGAAGAGAAAGCCAGTGCCGAGCTTGGCTGCTATCACTTCGAGGGAAGTGATATTTATAATAGCGGCAGCTTTGCAAGCAATTGGACCACAACCGGCACACTGACTGCCACTCCCACAGGAGACAGTGACCTGCAACTGGTTCATCCCGGCACGAGCGGAACGACCCTCGATGGCACCAACACCGGCTGGTCCGGCATCAACCACGGACCTTGGACATTCGAGACGCGGATCAAGTTCAACGACATTAGCAACGGGATCATATTTTGGTTAGGCACTGGCACACACCGTATCTTGATCGAAGCCTACGCAGATCGCACCCAGAACTTTGGAGCCAGCAGCTTCAACGTCAGCCACAATAATCATGACAACGAATACCACACCTACAAGGTGACTCACGATCCGGCCGGAGGCGTTTACCACCTATGGCGTGACGGCGTACTTCTGACACCCGCTGCCGGCGCACCCTACGAACAGGCCGCATCAGACCAGCGGTTACTCATCGGTGATTACACGAGCGGAGCCTTTGGTAACAACTTTGATGTGACCATCGATTACGTGCAATACTGTGTCGGATTCAAAGGCAACCAGATTTATGACGGCACCAACTACATCAACGGATGGAGTTCAGTGCAAACTGGCGGATTTCTCGTTTCCGCTCTCATCGACACAGATGACCTGAGAATCGTCAATGCCAGCTCCGGCGGAACTTGGGTCGAAGGCACAGGAACCGGGTGGTCAGATAACAATGATGGCAACTGGACTTACGAAATACGAGCCAAGTTCGACAACGTCACCAACGGCTTCGAAATCTGGCTCGGAACGGGAACTAACATCATCCGGGTGCAGGTTTACCCCGATCGCACTCAAGACTTCGGAGGCAACGGCTTTAATGTCGCGCACAACAATGTGGATGGCCTCTTCCATGACTTCCGCATTGCCCATGACGCTGGAGCCCAAATGTATCACGTCTTTCGAGACGGCGAACGTCTCACACCCATCGCAGGTGTTGATTACGATCAAGCTGCCAGCGAAGGACGATTCATCCTTGGCGATACCACTGGCGGCTCGTTCGGAGATGCTTTCGATGTCACTATCGACTGCATCAACATCGACTACTCAGGCGTTTGGATTCCCGTCGGCACCGATACCGACGGCGACGGCTTGCCAGACACCTGGGAAAACACCTATTTCAACAGTCCCACCGCCGGTAACGCCAGCAATGACGACGATCACGATGGCAAAACCAATGTGGAGGAATATCATGCGGATACCGATCCCAACAGCGCCACATCCAGGCTACAAATCGAATCCATTTCAGAGACGTCACAAGACAACTTCGACATCACCGTTCCGAACACATCCACACAACGCAATTACACCCTCTACGCATCAGACGACCTTGGGATAACGGATCCATGGACTGCCGTAGCTGGTCAGGGCCCAGTGGCTGGAAATGGATCCTCCCTGATATTCACACCAAGTCACACAGCACGTCAATTTTACCGCGTCGAGGTTAGTCTTCCCTAAAGAACCGCTTGTTTTCACGAAAAACCCCGCATGGACAACGCCGTAACGGGGGTTAGTAAAAGCTAATGAAAATAGGAGAGTTCTACTTCTTTCTACGCAAGATCAGCAGGACGCCTGCCATACCCAAAAGCATTGAAGAGGTTGGCTCAGGCACCGTTTGCACATTGACGGAATTCCAAGTCGTTGATCCCTGACCGCCACTGCTGGTCGCTCCCCACAAAACTCGGTCCTGAGTTGCTGCTCCGCTGGTTGCCACGACTCCATGTAACCCGTTTAAGCTGTCGCTGAGAGAAACCACTCCACCACTTGAGCTTAACGTGTAAGTGACATGGTTCGCGAATGAGGCACCAATTTCCTGACTCAACTGGTTATTGGCTGTTGAAATTTGAAAAGTGTTTGTGCCATCCGTGATCTGGATGTCATTATTAGCGTCCACATTATAAGTCAAAATGTAGCGAAATGAGCTACTGACCTCAATCCACATGGCGTTGTTATTCTGCCGGCCATTGTTAGGAGAGGCATAGTATTCATCCACACCGCCACCACCACTATTCACAGCATCTGCGTTCACGGTCATGGTCCAAGTAGCTGACCAGTCTCCAGCTGCCATCGCTGCGGCATCACTTACTGAGATCGCTTGTTGGTAGAAATACGGCTGTTGTGTCGTGCCGTCCGTTATACGCCAGCCGCCGTTACTGGAGTCAAGGCCATGGCTAAAGGCTGTAGCTCCGCCATTGGCGCTCCAACCTTGAGTAACGGGGTCGGACGCACCAGTAGTTCCGGTCGTTGGTGCTACTCCCGCTGAATAATTAACCACCGTAGCGGCACTCATTGGTAAACTTGATGTGGCAAGTGCCACGATAATAAGCTGGATTTTCATGATTCTAGATTGAAGTTAATGCATTACACGCATGAGGGAAGAGAAAGCCCACGCCATTTAACATCACCGATGACTGACCAAGCCCCAACCGAAAAGAACTGGTGTTTATTTGAAACCAGAAACTATCGTTTGATCAGTTTGCAGAGGAAGTCTCAGATCCCGGCTTGATACTGCTCGCCACCCCTCTCTCATCCACAACCGGAGGAGGTCTGAAGGCGACGATGCCTTTCGATTCCATTTTCATTTTCCCTCTGCGATCACGGGTCTCGTAAAAGAAATAGATCAGGTATTTGCTGGGCTTGTAGGTCAGGGTGTTGCGCTGGAGCCACTTGCGTTTGCCATCGACCATTGCCCAGACACCGAAGTTGATCGATCGTGATTCACTGCCGTTGAGCTTGACCACTGATGCCGCTTTCGCCTTGAGAGACAGCTTCTTTCGATCAAGAAATCCATGAACACCGATACTCGATAAGTTCACAAACTGGTAGGATCCGAATGGGGCATGCGAGCGGTCGTCATTGATCGGATAAATGCGGTAGGTATCCTTGTTTTTGCCTGGGAAAAATACAAACAAGGCATTGTTCCATGACGCAGGCACGTTAACGGCGGCGACTTTTTGCAGCGCAACTTCACCGTCTGAAGATGGCTTGGTGCGGTAAAAATTGACCACCCTTCCACCTTTGAACTCGTAGCTCTGTGAACGCGTCATCTCAGTGACATCGACCTCCTTGAGTCGCTCCAGCTTACTCTGGATATCCTCGTTTTTAGTCGGACGACCCGCTAGGTAGTGGATCGGAGAGCCACTGATTCGCTCCCAGCTGGCGCAGGTAAAGTGGAAGCCTCCGCCCTGGTCGCTCTGCCCATACAGGCAAGTGGTACAGAGCAAGACCAGCAAGGTGGTTAGTGTGTGTGATAATTTTATTTTCATAATTAGTGTGTGTGATGTGTTAGACCTCCTCGGCATTCAGCCAACGAAATGATATAATTCGATATTCGCGACCGAACTGCCTCGCTGTGATAGCATCGTTGTCGATATAGGCATCCGTGCCTGCAGGGTCGTTGCCTGGGTAAGCAGGGTTAGGTTTCTTAAGCAGCTGGCCACTATCGGAAACGAGTGTCGGCATGCGTTGGACAACGGCCTCACACCAGGCACGTGCGAGCACTCTGTCCGGATCATTGCTGGAAACGGATTCTCCATACGCGCGAATGACAAATGTATCTGAACGGGCCGTGATCGTAGCCCCCAGTGAATTGAGGATATCTCCCTGTTTAATCGTACCGGGGATCCCCTTCTCTGCATCCGATCCGGTATCCAGTCCACTCTTCTCAAGGGCGGCTTGCAGTACCCCCATCTCACCGGTTTCATCACTGGCCAGGCGGCGGTTCACGAAGTCGGCTACAGAAAGAAACGGGCCACGTTTTTTGACTTCCTCGACGATGAGTTCCGCAAGGTTTTCGATATCAGCATCGGACAGACGGACATAACCACGCCATTGCTCGCCTTCCGCGCCGCCACTCACTGACGACCTAACAAAAGGTGTTTTTTCCCCGGAAGAAACAGAGAGGTTTCCGGTCTCACTGACTTGGTCCACATCAGCGCCATTGAGACTAGAAAGCCATGCCTTCCAGGCTTCCACGCGTGTAGAGTTGATGTTGGCGGCGCCGTCTAACATCAGATGACGTGCCATCCAGCGGTAGTGCGTGAGTTCCTTCAATCGACGATCCTCTGTCATGCCCGATGGTGTCCCTGTAAGCACCAGCCGTTTGTTAGCAAGAGGGTTTGGCAGGGTGGAATCCAACAGCTGCTCCATGACAGCCTCTGCAGTGTCGCCCGAGTCAGAAGGATCATCCCCTAACTGAATGCCGGAAAAGTAATAGCTATCCCAGAGCCCTTGATTGGTCAGATAGGACATGTCGTAGAGTGTCGTTTTGTAGGCAGAGTCCGTGCTAATCTGCTCGACCAATGCCGTCTGTGGAACGCTCGGATGCGGCAATGAATTTCCGATGGCGTAGGAAACGTCCCAGCCATTAGAGCCGGTCTGGCAGTGCTGAAGTGCGGCCAGATTGGTCAGCGGAGCATCCGGCACCTCGAAAGCGACGACGTGCGTTTCTCCATTGCCCTCATGGCTGCTCCCCCAGAAGCCGTTGTTGCGGTCACCAATACCGGCCTGCATCAGGTCAAAGTCACTTACCGTGGCAGCGGTAACATCCCAGTTCCCGGGCACAGAGCCTTTTTCACCTGGCCCCATGGAGTAGGAATGATTCACTATGGCACGCGGGTCAAATTCTCCTAACACGCCACGAGGACTACTGTCAGATGCACGCATGCGGAATTCAATGTAGCAAATAGCCTCCTGATCATTGGTAAAATTACTGAGTAGCTTTTCCACTTTCGTGCCGCCCTCCAGAATATCCGCTGCACTGGCAATGTGCAGCGATGACAGCTCCGGAAGATCCTTGAATGCCGTGCCCTGTTGATTCGCATCAAACGGATTGGCAAAACCGCCGTTCGTTTGTTGGAAATACCCCAGATAGGTTTCCAAACTAATCTTTTCGTTCTCCTGAGGCAGCAGCTCAAACTTGAATTTATCCCCTGTTTCGACATGCCATTTGTTAGTGAAGCGAAGACTCATGCCTCCTTCCCAATTGTTAGCGAAGGACCCCGGAGCCGCAGTCATGTTTCCCCAGATGTAGGGTTTCGGGGTGTTGAAATTCAAAGCGAACGTGCGGCACTCACCTGGATTGAGCCGAATCAATTTCGAGGGTCGGGTGCTGGTAAAGGGATAGTTTGGATTGCTCTCAGCGGTCACTCCGAGACGAAAATGCTGGAATGGGAAATACTTCTCACGCCCGAATGAGATCTGTTGAGGATCAATAGCCAGCTCGATATCCGTTCCGTTAGACCGCTTGCGGGTGAAATTCCACTTCATTCCCTTGAGGTCCAGATTGGCAAAAATAGATTCAAACTCGATCGGAACATTGTAGGGATTCCAGACGGTTCCTACAGCATTCATCACCAACTCAAGTCGACGACCTGATCCGTATGGGTGAGACTGATGACTTAAGACGAGGCCCACCTTGGTCATGATCGGGGAACGCCCGAGGGTATCGTGGCCGAGATTGTTCCATGGCCTTCCACGATGGCTGCCAAAGCGGTAAAACGGATCAAATAGATCTGGGGAAAGCAATGTATCGGCCCCTCCTTTCGCACCCACATAGGTAGTGCTGAGAAGATGTTCACCTCGTGAATTGTGCCAGTGGCTGTAGGGTTGATAGGGCTGGGCGAGCCAAGTCCGGCTGTCACCGGGAGCCATCCATCCCCGGCGGGAAACATCACCGGAAGACAACTTTTCGTATTCACGTTTGTAGCTGCGATAATGATTCCTCAGTGACTGCCAGGTGGGACCACGCAAATAGCGTTTTTTTCCAGTCGCATCCGTTCCGCCATTGGGATCCGGGTAGAGAAAGCAATAGCCGAGCTTGTTCGCCCACCAGTGCGGGCGGTAGCTTGCCGGCCAGTAAATGGACGACCATTCCGCATTCTGATCTCCTGAGTTACTGAACTCCCAGATGGAATTGAAATCCTGGTCTTGCTGGTCAACCAAGTCGGTCTGATTGAGCGGATAGTCCCAGTCGCCACTCGTTGGGGCGTCTAAAGTAGGCAGTTCAAATGGAAGGGAAAGGTCTCGCTTTAACCCGCCCAAGGCTACGTCCGCGAGCACGGCACGGCTGTAGGTGGAAACATCATAGTAAAGGGATTTGGCGACTTCTTGTGTGACAGAGGCGCTGCTCACTAACGGAATCTGGCTCTGAGTCATCATCCGGTAGAGTTCCTCCGTTGCTGTGGTGGCTGGATCCAGATTTTCAAGTCCACCGATATTCACCACACCGGTAGTAGCAGGAGCAGCGAGGGCAAAGCGGCGATCCCAATCAGATGCGGCACCTTTCCGAGAGTCGGATAAATTGACCCGTGCTTTCACGCCTTGGTCGCCTACCCACCATCCGATGCGGCCTGTGGTGCCGCCGTTGCTGTCTGTAAGTTCCTGTGTGGGAACGAACACAAAGTTGTCTGGATCATCGCTGGTAGTACCTTTGCCGAGTACTTGCACGAAGCCATCCTGATCGATTGGAGATTTGACAAAATCCAGCGCCTCCACCTGCTCAGGCGTGCCGGATGTCAGCCAACGTTGAAAGGCATCCTTGTTCCGATCCGGATGATAGGTTTTAAGGCTACCGCGAAGTCCATCGTTATCGCGCTTGTGCCATTCCTCCGTGGAGTAAACGCCGACGTAATGTTGTTTATCCTTGGACGCCTGCCAACCGGCAAAACCACTGCTATCGAGAATATCTGCCTCGGCTGTGACACGTTGGTCCGGCCCGGTGTGTTTTTGCAATTCTCCGATCGCCATCATCAGGGCGAGCCTGGCATTGGCCATCGCCTCTTTCTGGGCAGATTCCTGTGTGGACGAACGCGATTCCATCGTCGCCAACGTAGTCATGGCCAGCGCCACCATCACCATCAGCACCATCACTGAGATCGTTGCGATTAATGCAAATCCACCCGCCACCACGGAACGTGACCCCAAAAGTGCGTTTGGGTTCGATGCGCGGCTGCGAGTCTTGAGTATGATCATAAAGTATTTGTTTTTACTTATGATATACACAAAAGTGAGCTTGTCGCCCCGCGCCTACTGGTTTCCTCACTAGTCCAGAAGGCATGGGAAACCGCTTTAAACTTACGTTTACAGCCGCATTAAACGGGCTCAAACACTCCATCCAGCGTGATGAAGGATCGCTAAATTTTACCCGCTGCGGCAAGTTGCGCATTGAGGCGAGCTTGGTAGGCTTCTTTCGCTTTGGCATCCTCTCGGGCACTTGAGCCATAGTAAATGGCGCCCATCGCTTGACGGGATTTCTCGGCTGACGTGTTCCCATCCGCCCAGTGGATCGTTAGTGAGTGGTGGGCGATGAGATGACCCGCCTTACATGGAAACGCGATCGCGTTCTCACGGTCGAAGGGAAGACCGAAGTCCTGGATACTCTGGGAGAACCCTAACACACCACTCGCCGCATGGGCTCTCATCCCATATTTGTGTGAACCCTGCACATAGTTCACACAGCCTTGCTCGGGCTCAACATCCTCGAGAGCATACCAGATGGTGATCGCATTGTTAGGAACGAGGTGGAAAAAATATCCATCCTGGTGCGGGGGCGTAGCTTGTCCGCCGCCGGCGTGCTTGTTGAAATACTGCATGTTCTTCGGCACGGTTTTTTCATTCAGACAGATCTCGGAGAGGGTTGTTAGCTTACTCCCCTCGCCCATCATGTTGCCGAAGAATGCATCATGCTGCCACATGTTCTGCAGTTGTTTCAATGTGGATTTATCCGAGGCATCTTCATAGTAAACCTCGGATTCAGGCATGGTGGGAACGACGTCTTGAATGAAACGTTTTTTGTTTTCTTTGATCTCGGCTATCTCCTCAGGGTTGAAAAAACCAGGGATGGACACGTAGCCATTTAAGTTGAACTCGTGCAAGTAGCGGTCGCTGTGTTTGCTCAGCCAGTCGGTGTTGATTTGATTGCTCATGATTGTTGTAGTTATTGTTAGGTTGGTGAAATGGTTAGTAGAAAGCGTGTTTCCAGGTGTGGGGTGCCAGCAGTTGAGTCAGCCTGGCAGGAAACGGTTCGCCGTCGATGTGGACCGTATTAAGGTCGACTTCGTGCCGGTTTCTCATTCCTGGAATGGTCAGGGAGACGGCATCTGGATGCAGGGCGAAACGCAAAGCCGCCTCCGCAATGGTAGAGTAGTATGGAGCGCAGGTCTCACTGACCTGTTCGATACGCTTCAGAGTTTCCGAAAAATTACCTCCGTTGGCATACATTAGGTGGCGTTTGTCGTCTGGAGCCCACTGCTTGATGGTATCTTCCGTCCATGTACCAGTCAGCGATCCTGAATCTAACGGAACACGGGCGATAATCGCGGTGTCCGTTTTCTGTGCGGCGGGGAAGAGCTCATACATCGGCTCTTGCTCGAAAATATTGAACAGCACTTGGATAGAGTCGACCATTCCCAGCTCCGCAATTTTCACGCCTTGGTCAGGGCGGGCATCGTGCAGGGAAACACCGATGTGCTCGATCTTGCCCTCATCCTTCAGGGTGTTCAGCGCCTCTAACCAATCAAGCTCACGCCAGCCGTTGTGATACCGGCCGTGAAGTTGGAGCAGATCGATGCATTCGATATCGAGCCGACGCAATGACGCCTCGACCTGATCGCGAGCGTGGGCCATCGGGTATCGACCAGTCATCGGCGCATCGATATCGTCTTGTTTGTCCCAGACGGTGGGTGGCATTTTTGAAGCAATGTAGATTTTTTCACCGCGCCATTGCTTCAGCGCTTTTCCGATTACTTGCTCGGATCTGCCAGCACCGTAAAGCGCGGCGGTATCGACAAAATTGATCCCCCGCTCAAAGGCATACAGCAGAGTATCGATCGATTCCGAGTCGTCCACCTCACCCCAGGTTCCACCGAGCTGCCACCCGCCGAAACCGATTTCAGAGACTTGCCAGTTGGTGCTTCCGAATGATCGATAGTGCATATAGATCCGCATATTACTCGCGAAACACCCCATAAACACACATTAGTATTTACTATATCGTTCATTTTTTAATAGTATCGTGCGTGATTCGGTTTCTATTACACAGCTACGGTGAGTTTTCTCGGAGCATGCCGATGCGAGCGTCGAGCTGGCCCCACTTTGACCTTCTCTACATTCATGAGGGCCATCTGGAAATGCAGGTAGAAGGTATAGGGCGGGTTCTCCTCGGCTCCGGTGAGGGTATTCTACTCTTCCCCAACACCCATTTCGCCCCCTACGGAAAAGCGAGCCAGGCCAAGGCCTCGGTGCAGCATTTTTCGCTCGGCGAGAGTGACGCGCTGCCGCCACCTTTCAATCTCCTAACAGGTAGATCACACGCCGCCATCGTTCGGCAAGGGGCACCTAACAAACAACTCGAAGCAGATGTCAATCGCTCCATGTCTCTCGCGCTCGCTGAGCAATCACCCATACTGCAGGTGATGCGCGAGGCATTACTGACTCTGGTGCTTGCGGAATTTCTACACACCACGTTACCTGATCCAAAATCCGACAAAAACACCGAGCCTCTGACACGCTGGGCCGAGGGGCAGTCGATTGCTGATCTCAATGTAGAAAAACTGGCAACACAAGCCGGGGTAACAACAAGCGGGTTGAGGCGAAGGTTTCTCAAGGAACTACAAATCACACCCCAACAATACCTGCTCAATCTACGGATCAATGAAGCTGCCCGGCAACTGCGTGAAACAGCCATGCCGATCAAGGAAATCGCAGCACGCACGGGCTATCGCAGCCCTGTGTCGTTCCACAATGCTTTCAAGAAAAGGCGTGGCGAATCACCAGGACACTACCGCAGAAACCATCGTACCGCAGGATAGAAAAGCCCGCTCCCTGTGAAGGAAGCGGGCATGTTATTTTTATCCAACTCAGACGTAGCGCGTCTATTTGCGGCGGCGGAAAATCAAAGCGAGTCCACCAAGGCCGATAAGGGCTGCGGAGGATGGTTCTGGAACGGCTTCAGTATTGAAATTCGCCTCGAAATTCAAATCCCAACCTAGTCCTGTGTTATGGACATTGTTGGCAACAAGGGCCGTGCCGTCTGCATATCCACCAGGAGCCTCCAGCTCTAAGCCAGTGGCAGCGTTTGTAAATGGTGTGAGGTCAGCGGTATTGCCTGCATCGGTGTTTGTTGACATCAGAAAGAAATACTGCGTGCTACCAGTGACGGCTGTATTCGTGAAGTTCCACGTCAGTGCACCAAGATCTGTGGCATCGACACTATTGTTCACACTGTTATCTGACACACCGATCAAATTTCCAAAGGCTGTAATGGCACCAGTACTCGTGTTGAAGGTCACGCTGTCGTATACGTGAAGAAACGCAAGGGTGCCTGTGGCTGATTGACCACCATTGCCATCACGGACTTGGAAGGTAACGTCATCCAGGCGGAGTGCATCTGCGTGAGACGTGATCGTTTGACCGTAGATAGGGCCTGCGTGATTCGTGTGTAAGCCGCTATTGGGATCGCCGTGGTTAATGGTAACGGTTGCCGCGTTGGCAGCTATGGTTGTCACAGCAAGAACTGCGATCGTGTATTTCATTTTCATGGTTAGTGTATGTGTTTCGAATGATCGTGTGGGATAAGTAAACGGGTTGGGCACTTGAGCTGATCGCGTTCTGGAGAAAACCTAATCTCCGTCTCCGTTCTCGGATACTAAGCAAGCCAAGCAACAGCGAACAACTGGCGCGTAGTGGTGTAATTGTAAAACCACCTCTACCCGTAGACATGCGCTTTTCGACAGAAAACCCGCTCCCAGAGAAAGGGAACGGGCTTGAAATTTTTGTCGCAATCACTTGCGGCGGCGGAGAATCAGAGCGATTCCACCAAGACCGAGTAGGGCTGCGGAGGATGGTTCTGGGACAGGGGCGAATCCACCCGTGATGTCATAGCTGATGTTGTGAATATCGATGGTATCAAACAATACACCAGTAGACGCATTACTACAGCAATCGCCTATAATCAGACGTGGTCCGCCACCAGGGTTCGTGGTTACTGCTGTGTCAGTTACGAAAACACCGTCACGCCATATATTAATAGTCGCGGAACTGGTATCGTATGCCAGACGAAAAGTATGAACTCCGATGTTGGAAACAGCGCTAATATCTTGGTTCGTCGAAGTTCCGTTGCCATTAGTACCAATACCATTGGCTCCGACGTAAATCAGAGCACCGTTCGCACCGTTCGAGCCGTCTTGCCACAAAGCAATACCGTCTGTGCCATCCATTCCCAAGGTAACTTCAAGAGTCCACCCGGAAGTAGCGCCCAAGCTCACAATCGGATCACCAGTATTGTGCTCAACCCAGCCGTTGGTTCCGTCTGTAAGGGTTAAGACAGAACCAGAAGTTGATTGCGCTGTGATGCCGCCGGCCGCAGCCCAGCCATTAACATAGGAAGTTCCGTCATAGATTTCGTTACCATCGTAGTTCTGGGCGAAATCCGCGCTGTCTTTAGTTACTGTTATTACAGCTTGTGCTGTAAGTGTTGTCACAGCAAGTGCCGCGATTGTGTATTTCATTTTCATGGTTTGTATGTGTGTTTTGATTGATCGTGTGAGATGGATGAATAGCCTTCGTCAACATCAGCCCCCAGGTGAGACAAGTCAAACGGCCCGTAGTGGTTTAATAAAACTACCAGATGAAACAATCTACTTTGTTGTGTTACCCAGCAGTTCTTCGAGTTTGAAGCGCAAGTAGTAAATCTCGTGCGGCCCTTCGTAATAAACCCCCACCATGTCGTCACCCACCGGAGTCAGACAGGAATAGCCGCTGCCATTACGTGAATCATAGAGAGTGTGATACTTCTCAGGCCAAGTCATACCTTCGTCGGTAGATACTTTCAGCGTCATGTTGTAGCGACCGCGTTTCGTATTGGGATTAGAAAATACCAGTAATGGCCCGTGTTTCTTCGATTCAATCCGGAGTAAACTCGCCATGCAAACTGGCTCCTGCAGGGCCTTCCGGTCAGTCGGGTGCATGGTCCAGGTTTGGCCCAGATCTTTTGTGATACCGATCGTCCGACTGCCACCCCGGTTGTCTCTGCAGTTCAGCATCAACGATCCGTCAGCCAGCTGAACGACCTGGGCCTCGGTGGTGTTCCCCTTGATACCGGTGCCCAGTTTCCAGGTTTTGCCGTGATCCTTACTCCACATGATGGTGGAAAATGGATAGGCTTTTTTCCTGCCATCGGGGTGCTTGCTTTCATCCTGATACTGGGCGGCAAAAACCAAGGTTCCATCCTTCATCGTGATCCCGGCACCGGGGCCATGAAGCACAAAATGCCAATCAGGATTCGTCTTCACTTGTGAGGTAATGTTGATCGGCTTCGACCAGCTAAGCCCGTCGTCGTCCGAGTATACCAGGATCACTTGCCCTGTTTCCTCCGGCTTCATCCCCTGCCCTGAGCCACGCCATGAACGGTTGCCATGGCTCCAGGTGGCACCTACCCAGATGCGGTTGTTAGATTTATCAACCAGCACGGCTGGATCGCCAATGCCGTCATATCTCCACTTGGGATCGTCACCCATGTCCATGATGACCTTCATCTTTTCCCAGCTTTGACCTCCATCCGTGCTGCGACTCATGCCTACGTCGATATCGCCCGGAAGATCGCCTCCTGTGCGGTAGCGGACATCATAGACCCCGATGAGCGTTCCTTTGTTCGTCGTCGCGAGCCCTGGAATCCGGTAAGCCTTCGAACCATCGTCACCGTACTGCCGGACCGCATATCCGATCCGCTGCGTTCCATCTGGCGCGGTGACTTCGGGCGTGACTGTCTTTTTCCCATCCACCTGCACCCTTAATACTGACGCATCGATCACGCGGTCCAGACTGGCGGAGTCATTTAACTCCACACAGACCCAAAGATAGTTATCGCCTCCTGTTAGTTTCATGTTCCCAGAAAAAGCGAACGGCTTGTCGGTCGATGCGGGGGCTGGTCGGGCCTCTGAAAAAGCAACACCGCCACTCGGCTTAGGACTAGTTCCAGTGGAAACAATCTGTACGGACTTCACGTCGTCCACCAATCCGGTGCCAGCCAGATCCACTTCGATCCCGGTGATTTCATTCGGGTTGAGACGTCCCTCGGTAACGATTTTCACCCCGACCACCGGATTGACTTTTTTGCGGATTAGGGCAGGGATCACTGGCTGGATAGTGGTCACGGTCTTCACCACCATCGGCTTGGCCGGCTCAACCACCAGATCGTCTATCAGTACGCCGCTTCCGGCGGCTGTGGAGGAACTGAACCTCAGAGCTTTCGTGCCCACGGGTAAGACAACTTCCACCAAGGTATGGAATCCGCCGACTTTCACTCTGCGGTCACCTTGGTAGATTTTTTTCCAGCCGCCCTTGTTTTTCGCCTCCACAGTAAACGCAAACGGCCCCCTCGATGTCCAGCGTTCAGCCCAAAATGAGAGTAGTGTCTGTGCGGCGGCTTCTTTACCCAGCTCAAGCGTAAGCTCACGGTTCTTGCCGCCGAGGAGGCGCAGGCTTTGTTTACCGCTTTTTGCATGGCCCGAAATAATCTCGGCATGATCTTTGTCCGCATGCCAATCCCCTACCTCTGTCTTCAGCTCACTAATTGGAGCGGAGGGATACTTTTCAAAACCATCGGCACTTAGACTAGCTATCCAAACGGTGCTCAGTAATGCAGACAAGAGAATCGATCGATCTAGGAAACACATATTCGCAAAACCTATCCTAACTTCGTGACATTGCCTGCCAAACATACTGGTCTATAGATCAGACCAGAAGAGCAAGTCCTGATAAACGTCATTTATTCTCGAAGTTAAAGATACGCAATCTCGTGAGCCTCCGTGTCATAAGAAGTTGCTGAGACAGGACTTTATCCTGTCGCTCGGATTGAGAGTGATTCTCGATTCGAGTCATTCAAAACAAAGACCTAACGCTAAGCCACGTTTCCCCTCGGAGACGTGGCTTTTGCCTTTAACCAAACAACCAAAACTAACCATATTATGAACACCAACATCACCAGTACCTTCCTCTATTTCCGTGAGGGAAACTCCGACAAAGAATACCACGTCGCCATCGAACCGGAAGGCAACGGCTACCACGTCACCTACGCATACGGGCGGCGAGGCAACACCCTCACCACTGGAAGCAAGACCCGGCAAAGTGTAACCCTTGCCGAGGCGACCACCATCTACGACAAACTCGTCCGCCAGAAAATGGCCAAAGGCTACCGCACAGAAGACAACCAGAAACCCGGGCCGATCACTCACGCTCGTGACGCAGGAGAAGACACCGGCATCCGCTGCCAACTCCTCAGCTCTGTCGATGAAAACCAGGTTTCACACCTTCTCACTGACAAGCGATACTGCCTTCAGGAAAAACACGACGGTCGCCGTCTCATGATTAGGAAGACCGGAAACCAGATCACTGGCATCAACCGCCGGGGACTTGTTGTTTCCATTCCAAACACAATCCGTCAAGCCGTCGACAAACTTCCTGTGGATGTCCTGCTCGATGGTGAAGTTGTCGGCGAAACCTACCATGTCTTCGACCTGCTAGAATTGAAGGGGCACGATATCCGCCACAAGGGTTACCTCAGCAGACACGCCGGCATCGTCGCCCTACTCCCTCCAAACGATGGATCTCTCCTGTGGGTCACCACTGCCATGGATTCCGAGTGGTGCGCTTGTGGCCTTCGGTGAAGAGATCACAAGGGCTGCCATGAAACCCCTGACAAACCCGGCAAGGTGGGCCGGATAGCGGTTACGTGGATAGCTCGATACCTAGAAAAAAACTCGGCGTGAAGCGCGGTTAACGTGCGGCCTTATCGCTTACTAGCCGATCAACGTCGTCAGCACTCAGTTTACCGCTCATGATTGCTGCCCTTACTGATTCGGCGCGATCCTTGGCAGCTAGCGTCACCTTATCGTGTTCATCGACAACCCTCATTCTTTTATGGAATTTTCTCGCTCCATAAGTAGCGGCACAAGCAATGGCGATATAGAGAAGAGTTGCGGGCACTGAGCCGATAGCCTCGGTGGTCGGCTTCCGTAAAGCCAGCGAGACAGCCATGCTTGCCACGGCAGCAATAGCGATCCATACACCAATACTCGCCACGAACACCAGCAGGTTTCTAAACTCCTTCATACCCGTGTCTACCTCGCCAACCTCAATCTATCAATCATTTATCAACCTATTAAAGCCTGCTTTTTGCTCCACATGTTTGCTCCACCTCCACCAAACACCCATCAAATAAAAACCCCCTTTCCTTACGGATTGGAGGCTGGAGCCGCTGGCCGGAATTGAACCGGCGACCTATTCATTACGAGTGAATTGCTCTACCCCTGAGCTACAGCGGCGTAATCGCGGGGAGGGCATTGATTTAGCATAGAATTCTTCCGTGGCAAGCGTAAGAATCATGCTCGGTCTGGACATTGTTTGCTGAGGTTTTAGTATCAGCGGCAGTGACTCTTCCCCTGCACTCGGAATTCCTCGCACTCTCGCAGCGGCGACGTTATCTGCTGGCGATTTCCGGTGGCCGGGACTCGGTGGCGCTTTTGCATGCCTTATTCGATCATGGTTATTCGAATCTGGTTTTGTGTCACTTGAACCATGCGCTACGAGGTGCGGAGTCGGGGAAGGATGCTGCGTTTGTTCGTAGGTTGGCGAAAAAATTCGGCCTTCCTTGTGAAATCAAACGTGTGGATGTGGGGAAGATCGCCGTGCAAAAAGGGGAATCGATCGAGTTGGCGGCACGGAATGCTCGACATGAGTTTTTTGCAGAATGCGCCAAGAGCTATCGCTGTCCCCGTGTGCTGCTCGCTCATCATGCGGATGATCAGGCGGAGACCATTATGTTTAATCTGCTCCGAGGCTCCAGTGGCCTCAAAGGAATGCAACTTAGATCCGAGCATCGAGTGGAGGGCCGAAAACTGGAATTCATCCGACCATTGTTAGAAACACCGCGTAACGAGATTGATGCCTACCTAGCATCTTCAGGGATACGCTACAGGGAAGATGCCAGTAATGCTGAGGCCTTTGCTGTACGCAATCGATTGCGCAATGAAGCCCTGCCATTGCTCACTGAAATTATGGGGCGAGATATTCGCCCTGCCTTAGTACGTGCGGCGAGTATTTCTTCCGCTAATGATCAGGCATGTAACGAAATCCTTCTCAGCATGGAACTTGAAGACAAGCAGGGAAGATTGTTTTTGCCGAAACTTCTCAAACTCCCGCCAGCCCTCCTGAATATGGCGGTACACGACTACTTGAAAAAACATGCCGTCCCCCAAATCAGCAGTGATGTTCTGGCCCGCTGCGTCAATTTGTTAGAAGATGGTGCTGCAGCAAAAACGAATTTGCCTGGAGGGCGATTTTTTCGAAGGAAAGAGAAACGGTTATTCATCGATTAAATAAAAAATGCGCGTAGTAATTCAGAGAGTTTCCGAGGCGAGCGTCACGATTGGCGGTCGAGTTTCTGGTAATATCGGCAAGGGGTTTTTAATTCTGCTAGGTATCGTTGAGAACGATACCTCTGAGGATATCGACTGGTTGGTGGGCAAAATCACCAAGATGAGAATTTTCCCTGATGACGAAGGCAAGATGAACCGTTGTCTGAAGGACGTTGATGGGGAGCTGTTAGTCATGAGCCAATTCACCCTTCATGCGAGCACTAAAAAAGGAAACAGACCGTCCTTCATCAAAGCGGCGCGTCCCGAAACCGCGATCCCTCTTTACGAGCAATTTCTTGAAACTGCGGCTGTGGAATTGGGTAAACCCTGTGCTAGTGGCGAGTTTGGAGCGGACATGCAAGTCGCCCTGATCAACGATGGCCCAGTAACCATCACGATGGATTCCCAGGCGAGAGAGTAGGCCTATTTTTTGAGCCTAACAGCCGTGCCACAATAGGTGCAATAGAACCATTTGTAGAAGAGCGCGTGAACGGCCGTCGGTAAAATATATCCGATCAGCGGAATGTGGTGCGCCTTTTTATTTTTCAGACATTTCTTTGGAGCAAACTGTCGCTGGCCACAAACTCTGCAACGCGCGCTGAGACCCCAGAAAAGATAACAGAGGGCCGACAGCAGTAAGCCACTGGAAATACCTACGACCCACCACAGCATGCTGTCGCCGCTTAGGTGCTCGTGGATCAACAACCAAGGAATACCTATCAAGTTGGCTGCGAGAAACAACTGAACCAGCAGAGCGAAAAAAGCGGAAGTCCGGACACTGATCGGATCCGGGTGTAGCACTCCGCGCACAAAACGCCGCGACTCGGGATTCAGACCGGCATTGAGCCCCTCGCTGACGGAGACACTTTCACGCTTCTCACCACGATCGAGAGGTTTCACCACGTGATCGTCATTATTGACCTGATCGAAGCCTCGGATGCGAGAGGTCATCAGGCCGGTGCGTTTGGCATCCTCAGCCTTGCGCTGGGCTTCAGACATGCGCGAAGTCGTAAGAACATTGATTTCTACTTCGCCTTCACATTCCGTGAGCAAAATTCCCTCGGGGATATCCGCGACAGCTAATTTGTTGCGTTTGATCAGAGCCCCTGGGAGCGGGACTGCTTCCGGAGAAATGGCCAACATTTCGATGACCTCAGGATCCTCTTCAAAATTTGTGACACCTGCAGACTGCTTAACTGTGGCTGCCGGTTCTGGAGCGACCACAGCTTCTTCCTCGGTCTCCTCAGGTGCTGGCTCCTGTTCTGTTTCCTCGACAGGTGCCGTGACTTCGGCCTCGACGGGTGCAGGTGGACTCCCTGTGACCAGTGACTGCCATTCGGCGACAGTTTCTTGGTCAGGACTTTCGGAGAGAATGTGGAGCTTGCTGTTAGCTTTGACTAGCTCGCTGTGTAAGTCCGATAGATTTGCCTCTGCCAAATCCTCGGCATCCAGATACCCCACCGCCTCCAGCAGTTCAGCGGCCTCGCTGGGTAGATCTGAAATATCCTGAAGTTTGGGCATAAAAGAAGGAATCTGTGATTGAACCTAACTAGTCAATAGATGCTGACAAGCACCTTATCAATGCTTCGTTTTCGGCTAAAGTGCGCTGCGCATTTCTTGGAGCTGACTGAGCTTTTGACTCCACTCCTCGCGTCGGGCTTTTTCGCGGTCGACGAGTTCGGCAGGGGCTTTGTCCACGAAGGCGGAGTTGCTGAGTTTGCCGTCGCATTTTTTGACTTCGATTTCGACTTTGGCGATTTCTTTGTCGAGTCGGGATTTTTCGGCTTCGACATCAATCAGTCCTTCCAGCGGCAGGTAAACCTCGCCGACGTCGGTGACTGCGGCGGGGGTTCCTTTGGGAGCATCGTAACTGTCGAGGATCTCAATTTCACCACCGGCGAGTAGACCGAGCACATCGGCTTCAGCAGCTAGCCAATCGGTGGCTTTGATGATGATAAATTTCACATCCTTGCGAGCGCCGACGTTGTATTCTGCCTTGAGGTTACGCATGCGACCGGCTGTAGCATAGATAGCTTCGGCTTGGACGGCGGCATCTTCTTGGCCACTCACCAGCGCGTTGGATGGTAGAGCTTTTTGTATCAGGAATTCACCTTTGGAAACGTAGCCCATACGAGCGGAAAGCTCCTCGGTGATGTGCGGCATGTAGGGGTGCAGCAGCTGGAGGTAGCGGCTCATGACGGCATCGAATACGGCGATGGTGGTCTCACGGGCTTCGGGAGAGGCGGAGTCACGGAGGTCTCCTTTGACAGCTTCGAGGAACTTGTCGCAGAACTCACTCCAGAGGAAATCGTAGAGCTGCTGGCCGACTTCGTTGAATTTGTATTCAGCGTAAGCCTTCTCCTGATTCACAGCCAGCTGATCCACTTTACGCGCAATATCGATATGATACGGGCGCAAGCCACTGATGTCTGATAACAGATCACTGCTCACTGCGTCCACGCCGCTCATCTGACGGAAACGGCAGGCGTTGTAGAGCTTGTTGGCGAAGTTACGGCCTTCGGCGACGAGGGCTTCGTCGAATCTAACATCGGCGCCGACAGGAGCTGTGCGAAGAAGTCCGAAACGCAGGCCATCGGCACCATACTCGTCCATGAGATCGAGCGGATCAGGTGAATTTCCTAACTGTTTACTCATCTTCCGACCTTGGTTGTCGCGGATGATGGAGGTGAAGAAGACGTTTTTGAATGGGATCTCCTGCTTGAAGTAGAAGCCGGCCATGATCATGCGGGCGACCCAGAAAAAGATGATGTCCGGTCCGGTGACGAGGTCAGTGGTCGGGTAGAATTTTTTCTGCTCTTCCTCAGACATCGTGGCGAAGGGCCACAGCCATGAGCTGAACCAGGTGTCCATCACGTCTTCGTCACGCACCCAGTTTTCTGGGTCGGATGGTGGCTCGGCACCAACGTAAATATCGTCGGCCTGCATATCGGCCACATCTAACGACTCGGCGGCGAGCAGGGCTTCGGATTTTTCCTTCCGATACCAAACCGGAATCTGATGACCCCACCAAAGCTGACGGCTGATGCACCAGTCCTGAATATTGTCCATCCAGTTGGCGTGCGTTTTTGCCCAGCGTGCGGGGCGATATTGGATATCCCCCTTGGCAACTGCCTCGGCGGTTTCCTCGGTGGCAGGGTATTTGAGGAACCACTGCATGGAAATGCGTGGCTCGATCGGCACGTCGGCGCGCTCGGAGTAGCCAACGTTGTTCTCGTATTCCTCCACCTTGATGAGCAGGCCGAGGTCTTCGAGTTTCTGGGCGGCTTTTTTACGGGCGACAAAGCGGTCGAGTCCGTCGAGGTCCGGACAGTCCGGGCAGTTGATCGTACCATCGGCATGCAGGGTATCGATGATTTCGAGATCGTGACGCAGGCCGATTTCAAAGTCTGCCTTATCGTGAGCTGGGGTGATTTTCAGGGCACCGGTTCCGAACTCTACATCGACGTGGTCGTCCGCGATGATGGGGATTTCAGCGGCTGGGAATGGGCGACGCACTTTCTTGCCGATGAGTGCGGTGTAGCGCTCGTCATTCGGGTTCACGGCCACGGCGACATCGCCCATGAGGGTTTCGGGTCGGGTGGTGGAAATTTCCATATACTCGCCGGGCGCATCGACGAGTTCGTATTTCATGAAGTAAAGTTTCGATTGCTGCGGCTTGGAAATCACCTCCTCGTCGGAGAGGGCGGTGAGGGAAACCGGGCACCAGTTGACCATGCGCTTGCCACGGTAAATCAGACCGTCGTTGAAAAGCTTGCTGAATACCTCGGACACTTGGTCTGAGTAGTCCTCGTCCATGGTGAAGCGCTCGCGGTCCCAGTCGCAGGAACAGCCGAGGCGTTTCAACTGTTGGATGATGATGCCGCCATGCTTGTCTTTCCAGTCCCAGACACGTTCGAGGAATGCCTCGCGGCCAACGTCGCGACGGGTCTTTCCTTCTTCCTCACGGAGCTGTTTCTCCACCTTGGTCTGGGTGGCGATGCCTGCGTGATCGGTGCCGGGAAGCCAGAGAACTTCCTTACCCTCCTGACGTGCGCGGCGGGCGAGAATGTCTTGGATGGTGTTATTTAAAACATGTCCGAGGTGCAGAATGCCGGTGACGTTCGGCGGAGGAATGACAATGGAGTAGCCTTCCTTCTCGGAGGAGGGATCGGCGCTGAAACATTGGTTTTCCAACCAGGCGGCATACCAGTTTTTTTCAACCGCTTGGGGTTCGTAGGCTTTGGGAAGCTCGGACATGGCGCGGGTTCTGCCAAAGGTGGTTACTTTTGTAAATGGCAAAGGAAGTTGCGGTGCGTTAATCTCCATGTTCAAACTCCGCTCGCCGCGGAAGAAAATTCTGTGAATCCTGTGAATCCTGTCTAAATAAAACCGCATGCCGACGACGATCCTCGCCATTGAATCCAGCTGTGATGAAACAGCGGTGGCAATTCTGCGCCATGACGAGGGCCGAGTGGAAGTGCTGGCGTCTGAGATTTCTTCGCAAATCGACATCCACCGTGAGTTCGGAGGAGTCGTGCCGGAGCTGGCGAGCCGGAACCATTCGCTTCACCTCCGACCACTGATCGAGATCGCGCTGGAGGATGCAGGGCTGAAAATTGATGATATCGATGCCTTTGGTGCCACGGCAGGGCCAGGACTGGCTTCTTCTTTGTTAGTCGGAAATACCACCGCCAAATCCCTGTCGGTGGCCACGGGCAAACCGTTTATTTCCGTCAATCACATGGAGGGACATCTGCTTTCGCCATTCTTGGAAGCTCCCGAACTCAAATCCAATCTCGCACTGATCGTTTCCGGTGGACACACGCTGTTGATTCACATGCGTGACTTCGGTGATTACAAGCTGTTGGGAAGCACCCGAGATGATGCGGCGGGAGAAGCTTACGACAAGGTCGGAAAAATGCTTGGTCTCCCCTACCCTGGCGGACCGGAGATTGAAAAACAGGCGCTCGATGGCTCACCTACAGCCTTCAATTTTCCGCGTTCGATGATGAAAGACGGGCTGGATTTCTCCTTTTCTGGACTGAAAACGGCGGTACTGTACCAGCTGGAAAAACTCGACCCAGAACAAGGCCGGGCTCCTTCCGAGGCTATTCCCGATCTCTGCGCCTCATTCCAGCAGGCGGTGATCGATGTTCTTGTGGCTAAAACCATGCTCGCAGCCCAGCAATGCGGAGAAAAGCTGATCAGTCTCTCTGGGGGTGTTTCTTGCAACAAAACATTGCGGTCGGCAATGCAGCAGACCTGCGACCAGCATGGATTCGAGCTATTGATCGCCCCTCCGGCACTGTCCACTGATAATGCGGCTATGATCGGATTTGTCGCATTACACAGCCACCTGAGAGGTCAGCACTCCAGCCTCCACGAGGACATCAATCCCAATTTGAAGCTGGCTCAAGCCTAGAAAACACCCCTTTTTCATGATGGTATTGGCCATCTGAGGGTGAACAGGACCCTTGCACTCGATCAGAAAAACCGCTAAACCTCCGCCCACACCTAACGACCCACACCTTCCCACCATGGAAAAAAAAGACCAACCATTACCACAAACCCCAGCGCACAACGTGCCTGCCGCCGAGCCTCTTCCTATGGATCACCCCGTGGCCGCGGCTCCTGTCAAATCCGGCTCTAATCAATCGCTGACTACCGCGCTCATCATTCTCGTCGTGGCGTTACTTTTTATCATGCTGATGTTCTCGATGAATGGCAAAGGGCTCTTCTCCAAAGATGACTCGTCTGACATCACCGAACTTCAGGCCCGCAACGCCCAGTTAAGAGCTGATGCCAATGCCGCCCGTCTGAGCAAAGGGCTTCCACCTCTTCCGGAAGGTGCCAGCAGCGCACGCAGCATGGCTGATCGTCTACAACGCGACGCCACTTCCCTCGCTGCTCTGACCGGCCAGTGGGAAAAAGAACTGGCGAGCAAGGACGAGACATTACGAAAGCTGGAAAGCGAACTCGCCGCTCGATCCCAGAATTCACAGCAACTCTACGGACAAATCGCGTCACTGCAAAAGCAGCTGGCCCAAGCCGCAAATTCCAGTGCCGAAGTCACCCGACTGCAAAACGACCTTAAGATTGCTGAGAACCAAGCCGTGATGCTCCGCAAACAACTCGGCGAATTTCAAACCCGCCCGACCAATGAGCAACTCGCAAGCCTGAACAAACAACTCGACGCCAGCATCGCAAACGCCAAGAAACTGGAACTTCAAGTCGACGGCCTTCTCGAATCCCAGAAAAACACGGTAGATCGGGACAAGTATAACGACGTCGTGGCCGAGCTCGAAAAAATACGTCCGCAAGTAAGCCAGCAACGTTACGAAATCCAGAGCCTCCGCGCCCAGTTGGACCGCACCCGTCTCTTCATCGAGTCACACAAAGACTTGCCCGCTGAAGCAGCAGCCCTCTTCGAACGCCTGCGCACCCTCGAAGACACCAATCCGCAGCAACTCGCTGCCGCCTACCAGAGCATCGGATCAACCTTGAATGCGCGCATTGTGCATCGTCAGGAATTTGCCACTGGCACCTCACAGGTGCCATTTGATCGTGAAGCTTTGATTCGTGAAGCCATTTCCCAGCAAAAAAACACAGAGAGCTTTTTCCTCGTCGTCGGTTACGCCTCCAAAACGGGCGATGCTGTTAGTAACCGTGAACTCTCAGCCAAGCGCGCAACTACGGTTGCCTCAGTGGTGAACACACTCAAGGACAGCGGCCAGCAGGTCAAAGCTGTCTACCTTGGACAAACTAACCGATTTTCAACCACAGACAACGCAGCCAATCAGATCTGCGAGGTTTGGGAGATCCAGAAGTAGTTATTGCATCAATAGCGCAGTGCGCAGAGTCAAGATGTTTGGCTCTGCCTCGCTGCCTTGATGGTGTTGGAAATCAACATCGCGATCGTCATCGGGCCGACGCCTCCAGGCACGGGAGTGATTGCCGAGCACTTGGGGGCAACCTCATCATAAGCGACATCGCCGACCAGACGGTAGCCACGTTTGGCGGATGCGTCTTCAACACGGTTGATGCCCACGTCGATGACTGCGGCACCATCCTTGACCATATCGGCGGTGACAAACTCAGGTCGACCGATCGCGGCGACGATAATATCCGCACGGCGACAAACCTCTGCCAGATCCTTGGTGCGCGAATGCGCGACGGTGACCGTAGCATTACCCTCTTTGCTCATCAGTAAGAGCGCCATGGGCTTGCCCACAATCATGCTGCGACCGATGACCACGGCCTCTGCGCCGGAAGTTTCCACACCAGCCTCCTTGAGTAAGCGCATGCAGCCAGCGGGTGTGCAGGGCACGAATCCTGAGCTGTCCTCGAGGGCGAGCTTTGCCACATTCTCGGGGTGAAATCCATCGACGTCCTTAGCTGGATCAATCGCCCTAACAATGGCGTCTTCATCGATCTGCGGTGGCGGTGGTGATTGCACCAAAATACCGTGAATCTTAGGGTCCGCATTCAGCTCATTGACTACATCCAGAACCTGTTGATGGGTCGCATTCGAGGGCAACTCAATCTTGCGGGAGTGGAGACCTAACTCAGCACATTTGCGAACTTTGGAACCGACGTAAACTTTAGATGCTGGATCGTCTCCCACCAGAACCACTGCGAGACCGGGAATGATTCCCTGATTTTTCAGATCTTCGATTTCCTGACCACATTCGGCCAGCACCTTCTCGGCGACGGATTTGCCATCAATGATATTGCTCATATAATTTTTTATTAGGAAACAGGTTCTTGTTCAGGGAGATCATCCACACCTTGACGCAGAGTATCTTCAACTTTTCGTCGGTGGGATTCAAAAGTATTTTCGTCTAATTTAGATGGGATATCGATCTTCTGGTCGAGATGGATAGTGATTGAGCTAAATGGCTTGGGAATGCGAAATCGGTCCCAACTCTTCAGTCGCCAGCAGGACGAAAAGGTAAATCGCACAGGCAAGATGGGAGCGCCGGACGACTGAGCCAGCTTCACAATCCCAGGCTGAAGATGATAGCGCGGTCCACGGGGACCATCAGGAGTCACAAATAGTTGCTCCCCTGCCTTGAGTGCTTTTTTCAACGCAATTAACGCGGCAACCCCACGACGAGAGCTCGATCCCCGAACCGTTTTCACCCCGAAACTGCTCACTACGGACTCGATCACCGCTCCGTCTTTACTAGCACTGGCTAGCGCGCTGGCAGGAGCTCTGCCACTGAACTTCACTTTGTTGAGAGGGGCCGCTATCAGGCAATTATGCCAAAAGATCCAAATCACCGGAACACCTGGCTGAGCTAGCTGCCTGATGCCATGCGGATCCTCTAACCGGCAGCGCAGGGTCAGACCTAACAGACGAATTAAGACGGTCACCACTTTCCCAGCAAGCCGTTGTTTCCATGTTCCCCTGATGTCAGATCCTTTGCTCATCTTGATCTATGGGGAGATGTTAGAGGAATCCTGGAATATGAAGAGTCTCCACTAAATATTGCTGTCGTGATAACAAGTTTTGGTAAAACTCGTGGCGTGATTCGTCTGGCTCGCAGAGCGTTTCCTCATCGGGTTTCACCGCGTAGCTAATGATCTCTTCGTAGCTCAGGCTTTCACCGCTGTGGTGGAAGAATCCGACCGCGGCCTGAAGTGCCGCGCCCAGAGCTGCACCTTCATCAGTCTGTAAACCCACCACTGGTAAGCCGAAGACATCGGCAAGCATTTGCCGCCATACCGGACTCCTGGAACCACCACCTGTTAGACGAACGGATGTCGCTTCCAGGCCAAGTTCATTGAGCCTCAGCATTCCGTAACCAAGGCTGAGGCTAACGCCCTCCATGGCAGCCCGCATCATGTTTGCGGAAGTAAAGTTAGTCATGTTCAGACCGTGAATTACGCCACAGCCATCAGGTAGGCCCGGTGTGCGTTCACCTTGCAAGTATGGAAGCATCATCAGCCCCTCCGCCCCCATTGTTGCGGACGCGACTTCTTTTTCCATCCGCTCATGATCCCAGCCGTAATGTTTCCTAACAGCTTCGGTAACCACCGTTGCATTCATCGTGCAGACCAGAGGCAACCACTTATCGGTGGAATCACAGAATGCTGCCACCTCACCTTGTGGATCGATCAAAGGCTGATCACTGACACCAAAGACTGTGCCGCTGGTTCCTAGGGAAACAGTGACCTGGCCTTCGGTAACATTGCCGGTGCCGATGGCGCCCATCATATTATCGCCACCTCCGGCACTCACTAACACATGGGAACCAAGCCCCCATGCTGTAGCCAACTCTGGCCGGATGGGACCTAACACATCGCGGGATGAACCGATCTGTGGCAGGGCCTGATGCAGCATCGGATCAATGAAATCGATGAGTTCATGACTCCAGCAGCGGTTGCGCACATCAAAAAGTCCGGTGCCTGAGGCATCGCCCGGCTCCATGCGTTTGACGCCGGTCAGCCAGTAATTGATAAAGTCGTGAGGCAACAGAATCGTTTCGATCCGTTGGAAATTCTGCGGCTCGTTCTGTTTCAGCCAAAGGATCTTGGAAGCAGTGTAGCCAGGAAGAATAGGGTTCCCTGCTAACTCGATCAGGCCGGGTGATCCCCCGAATGCGCGGGCAATCTCATCGCATTGCTCAGTGGTGGAAGTATCACACCAGAGTTTGGCAGGACGGATGATCCGATTTTCGGAATCCAACACCACCAAGCCATGTTGTTGTCCACTGACACCGATGGCTGCGACACGTGAGACATCATCTCCCAGTTGCTTCAAGCAACTACGGACCGTGCTATCGACCGCCTTGATCCACAATGCAGGATCCTGCTCGCGGTGCCCTTCGGGCAAGCCTTCGATCATCTCGTAGGCTTCTGACGCTTGGGCAACAACAGCCGCTTTTTCCAGATCAAAGACAACGGTCTTTGTGCTCTGAGTGCCAGTATCGATGCCGAGTACGTACATAAGTGATTTCGTCGAGAGGTCCGGCTACTGCCAGCCCCTTTATTCATGCCAGCAGATGGCTTTTTGACAAGCCTGCGTATGATATTTCTCACATCCTACATCCCCAGCACCTGCTGGATGGTGAAGCATGTCACAACGATAATCATGAGCGCCACAAAACCACCCACCACCTTGTCTCGCAGCATCGTGTCAGGACGGTGAAAGGAAGCCGAGCGAGGAAATACGATACCCGCATACATCATCCCTGCTAACAGGCCACCGGCGTGAGCGGCGTTATCAATGAAACTCATGCCGAGTAAGCCGATGATCACCATCAGCACAATACCAGCCAAAAGCCGCCGTTGCGCTGGCTTTGGAACCAGTCGGGCATGCATCTTTTCAAAGACCAGCATGAACCCTAACAGCCCCATCAAACCACCAGATGACCCCACTGCCACCGAATTAGGCATCCAATAGAAGGAAGCCACACCGCCGATCCATGCTGACATGGCAAATACGATCAGCAGGTGCGGCCATCGAGCCAAGGTCTCGGTTCGACGTCCCAAATATAAAATACCCCCGGCATTCATCAACAAGTGCACGATATAGCCGTGCAGCATCGGAGCCGTCATCATCCGCCACCACGCGCCACCATTGGATATCTCAGGATAATTCAACGCCTGCAATTTCAGCAACCCGGCCCGGAGAATCGAGGGTTTCATTCCAGCAGAACCCCAGTCGACATATAGCTGCGCGAGCCCCACCAGCGCTAGGCACCCTAACAAAAAATAGGTCACCGGCACTTTTCGGCGTTGTAACCAAGAGTCAAACTGAGCCTCGGGAATCTCATCTTTCAGATCCTCGGGTTTGGTGTTCGTCAGTCGACGGCGCGTTTTCCAACCTTCATAAAGCGGCAGGAGGCCGAAAATGAACAACAGCAACGCCGCCAAACCAGTATGTTGGCTGGAATAGAGCGCGTGCAGATCTTCACCATGATTTTTCCAAGCCGCAAAACCCGTCCAGAGAACGGCCGCTCCAAATACCAATGACATCCGGCGACCGTCACTAATGTCGTTGGCGGCAAATTTTTCCTGCCGCTGTCTCAACGACTGGTGCAATGCCGGCACAGCCTCAGGCACGACTAGACGTGGTGAATCCGGCGTCCACACCAGATCGATACCGCCACGAAATTGCGCCACCTTTTGCGCCAGGTCAGCGGCATTCGTGGCGAAGTGCTCGCCGCCTTTCGGATCGATTAGCCCGAAATCGGAACCAGTGGGTTTGAGAGGAAACGCATCCTCGCGTGCCCATGCCGGAATGTCTTCCGGATGATCTCCGTCAGCACTGGTCGGTCCGGCCAATGGAACTTATTGCTCGCTACCAGCATCAGGCTGATCGACTGCAGGTGGTGCGGGAGTGCTCTCAGGCGGTGCAGCCGGAGGGGTGACTGGAGGAGTAGGAGTAGTTCCCTCGCTCGGCGCTTCACCAGCAGGTGCAGCATCATCTGTTTCAGGCATTTCCACTGGAGCATCGTTTTCCAGAGGCTGGGGAACTTCCACAGGAGAAACTTCTTCGGTTTTATCCGTGGAGTCATCCTTCATGTCATGGGTGATGTTCTGACGCTTGCCGATGAGGATGGCGAGAACCAGGGTGATGACAAAAAACAGCGTGCCAAGATAGACCGTGCCTTTCTGAAGGACGTCTGTGGTGCGGGCACCAAAGGCTTGATCGGTAAGACCGGAACCAAACGCGGCACCGAGACCTTCCTGCTTGGGACGCTGCATCAGCACTACGAGAGCGAGCAGAAGACAGATGATCACGTGGATCACCAACAGGAGGTTAATGGAAATGTTGAGCCAGTTGGCAGCAATTACAGGTGTCATGGGCGCGGGAATATGGTGAAGTGATTCCGCCTTGTAAAGACGCGATTTGCGGGTTTTACCGCTTTTTTCGCGCATTTAGCGGTCGTCAACAAGGAATCGCAGGGCGAACTTAATTAACTCGGCGGATGATCTCGTTGTTTTCGTCGCAAACGATCTTCTTGGCTAAAATAGGATTCTCCGAGATCGCGAAGGCCATGATGGTGATACGCTCGCCCGCTTTAATAATGTGCGCGGCGCCGCCATTCATGATGATTTTACCAGTCCCCGGAGTTCCGGCCTGCGCGTAGGTTTCCAGCCGTCCCCCTTTGGAAGCAGAGGTCACGAGCACGCGCTCACCTTCCCAGAGGCCTGCGGCTTCCATGAGATCAGACGGGATTTCGATACTTCCTTCGTATTCGATATCCGCGACCGTGACACAGGCGCGGTGGATTTTTGATTTTAATAGCACGTGCTGCATGGGCGCAAACAAGCCGCGATGGACGCGAAGGTCAAATTTCAAATTCGCAAATTGGAAAATTTACAAATTGCAATTGTCAGCATTCCCCACTACTTCCCCGCGCATGCTCAAAGCAGGAATCGTAGGACTACCCAATGTCGGCAAGTCGACACTCTTTAATGCTGTCACCCGCACACGCAATGCGGAGGCTGCCAACTATCCATTTTGCACCATCGATCCAAACGTCGGAGTCGTCACCGTCCCAGACGAACGCCTGAACGTGATGGCCGAAATCAGCAAGACCCAGAAGATCATTCCTGCTGCGATCGAGTTCGTCGATATCGCCGGACTTGTGGAGGGCGCGTCAGAAGGAGCCGGCCTCGGTAACAAATTCCTAGCGAATATCCGTGAGGTGGATGCCATCGTGCAGGTGGTGCGTTGTTTTGAAAATGACGACATCATTCACGAACTCGGCAGCGTCGACCCCATTCGCGACATTGAAATCATCAATTCCGAGCTGATCCTCGCCGACATGGCAGCCTTGGTGAAACGCAAAGAATCACGCGCTAAAAAAGCCAAGAGCGGAGACAAGGAAGCCAAGAAGGAACTCGAACTGATCGAAAAGCTGTTACCCCACCTCGACGAGGGCAAACCTGCGCTCACCCTCGAACTCAGCAAGGACGAGCAGATCACCCTGCGCGACTTCTTCCTACTTAGCTCGAAACGCACCATTTTCGCCTGCAATGTCTCTGAAGACGAACTGGCCGAAACCCAGAAAAATCCGGACGGCCATGCGCTAGTCGCCAAGGTGCGTGAATATGCCGCAGCTTCCCACAATGCCGAGGCCACTGTCATCTCGGCCCGCATCGAAGAGGAACTCGTGGAGCTCGATGCTGAAGAAGCGAAAGAATTTCTCGCCGATATGGGAATCGAAGACTCCGGAGTCTCCACTCTGATCCGTGCAGTTTACCACCTCCTTGGCTTGCGCACTTATATTACTAGTGGCGAAAAGGAAACTCGCGCCTGGACTATTCGCGAAGGCGACAAGGCACCTGCCGCCGCCGGAGTCATCCACGGCGACTTCGAACGAGGATTCATTGCCGCCGAAGTCTGTGCTTATGAGGACATGGTAGCGGCCGGTTCCAAAACTGCCGCCAAAGAAGCAGGCAAGCTGCGGATTGAAGGCAAGGAATACGTCGTTAAAGACGGCGACGTCGTTGAATTCCGCTTCAACGTTTAAAATAATCAGAGCGAGAGTAATCATCGCTCTATAAATTCACCCTCTACTTATCAGTAGAGCTCTGTGAATGACGCTTGAAGGGGCCCTACCGCTCCAAAAGAAGCCGATGTGGCCACTTGTCTAGCCACATGCATGCTCGTGGTGAAATCTCTTTCACCTGTGGTTTGTCGGCGCTGTTGGCTGAAACAACGTTTGGAAAATGCCTTAAAATCAGGCTTTAGAAGGCATTTAATTAATATAACTTAACATGTAATTACGATAAAAGACGCCTATCACCTGTGACCGACCCACCATTTAAATGCTTTTTTATAAATAAAGTATTGCTCTCCTGTAATTTTTAGTTAATGTGACTTTCATCTGAGCGGGACGAAATAAAAATACAATTTACCAAGTCGAGCTTAGCCCAACACCCCCAACCCCCATCCCCACCTCTTGCCATGAAAATTATCGATAACATCGTAGCGCAATCAGTGATCCTGGCGCTGATTTTATCAATTCCAATGCTGTTTGCAGACGGTGTTCCCGGAAGCAAGCGCACCCCTACTGATGCCCCAGCCTCGATCAACCCGGAGCTAACCAGCGAGACTCCAGCCACAACACAAAACACATCAAGCGCTTCAACCAACCCATCGAGCACCGCACAAGCGGCTAACGAAGGCGATCGGAGCGTGCCCAACACGGAGCCTGTTCACGTTCCAGAGCCAGAACAGCAAGAGATCCAAGGACTTAAGGACGCTTTTCAATCGACCCAACTGACGAACGCCTCGAGCAAATCCAACAAAATCGCTCAGAAGAATTAGCCGTTCGCCCACTGACCTATAAATTTTAGTGCTGCCAATTCAGGCATCTGCACCACCCGGAACCCTCCCTATTCAATCTAGGGAGGGTTTTTCTTGTACATCAAGACACCTCAAGACCACCTATTTTTAAAAACAAATGCTCTATATGAATGAATTACACGCCAAACCCTCATGGATTTTTAATATAATATGCTTGAGTTTTCGTTACTATTAGAGATACTCAAGTGTCTGGGAATTCATACCATCAATATATATTCGCCCTCGGTGGATACTAACAGGTTCTAAATTTTCGGATAACGGCACTTACAACGCCACCACCCTTACCGTCCTAACAAGACACCCTTACACGAATAAGAACGGCTTTATCAAAAGCTCTCCATGACTATCGCATCGATCCATTTCGGGATACGACAGGCGGCAAGGACACTTGTCGGCTGCAGAGTCATCGCTGCAGGCCTTTGCCTGGTAAGCGTAACTGTGCATGCCCAGTATGTCCCTCTGGAAGCTGAATTTGGAATCGAGCAGCGCGCGGATGCCTTGCATCAACGATTCATTCAAGACCGGCGCATGGCCATACCGGACATCATCAGCCCTTTCCAGACACCGCCCAAGGCCATGGTGATTCACGATGAAGCACCGGATCCATGGGCAGAGGTAAAGCTTTCATGGCGCCGCGGCATTACCGCAACCGTTTTCTGGGTAGGTGAAAAACCGAGTGAACGGAATCCGACTCCCAACAATGCCAGCTCCTGGGACCCCAACTGGCAGGACAACTTCGGCGGCGTCGATCATCCTGGACGCAGGAATGGTTATCACCCCGTGGGATTCACACCCAAGCTCAATCCTTTTTACATCGCCTTACCCTATAACGATATCGCGCCTGGCGGAAACCATCACCCGGAAGCATCGAAGGTGATCCCTTGGTTCTGGAGGTCCTATCGAGGAGCTTGGTCCTCGGTCTGCAAGGGCCGCTGGGTGGCCATTCATTATCGCGGAAAAGTTTGTTACGCCCAGTGGGAAGATTGTGGCCCGTTCTCTACCGATGACTGGGAATACGTATTCAAAGGGCACGCACCAAAGCCAAACCCCAATGGGAATGCCGGCATCGATATCAGTCCCTCCATCCGAGACTTCCTCGGCATTCGAAGCGGTTATCGAGTCGCTTGGAAATTCGTCGAAGACCATGAAGTGCCCGATGGCCCATGGCTGCAACTGCCCGGTTCTAACCCCTCACTCTGAAATTTCCCCAAATAAGTCAGCCCCACAACCCAAACACATACACAACCAAAACAATAAAAAATGAAAGCTAACAAAAGCATCATCGGCTGTACACTTATCGCGGCTGCGATGGCACCCGCCTACGCGGACCTTACCTTCGTGGCACCTGGGATGGATAGTCCCTACGTTACGACCAACCTATCCAAAGACTGGAGCCAGAACTTGGGCACCTATTGGAAATACATCATCAACGGTTATGAATATCATCTCTATGCTGGTGTTCCTGACGGAGGCAAGGTCAAGGGCAACGGCCAGTTGTCTTACAAAACCGGTAATGCCCAGTTTCCGGGAGCAACAAGTCTCACCGCCAAGATCAATGGGCAAACTATCGTATCCAAAAACCAAACAGCTCATAATATTAATGATTCGACTGGCCGCATCATTCATAACTTCTCATCGCCCATCATCCTCACGGAGCAGAGTATTACTCCTTCTTTCACCCTGAGCACCAACATGATCGGGGCTGGTGACTACATCACCATCATTGGCTCCGCTCTTGAGGCACCACCAACGCCCATCGGCACTCTGATCGCGCCACACTATGTCCGTGATGGAGGTCGCCCCACCCTGCAATGGTTCATCACCAAAAGTCTTGAGGGAGCGGGCACCACTGAAGAGGTAGTTATCCCACCTGAAACTGAGAACGAATCATCAAACAGCGGCGAGGGAAAAAGCAACAACGGTCACGGTAACAACGTCGATGGCATTGACAGCAGCAACCCTGGAAAAAGCGCCGCCAAATGGGCTGCCAAGGGCTATTACGATACCGATTACGACGGCGACGGCGTAGCCGAAGATGACGAGGGCCACGGTGGAGGCTCAGCTATGAGCAAGACCAAGAACAGCAACCCTTAATTAGCTAAAGTTCTCACAACACCAACCAGTTATGAAGCTTGGAAAAAGAAATCTAACGAAAACATCGGCCGTCTTATATTGCCTTTGTTTTGCTCCGCTGTGCGCTGAACCTACTGCCGAAAAAAAAGCTCAGAATGAGCCATCGGCAGCTAGGAAACCCCTTGTTACAGTCAAGCACACCTCACTTTACAAAAACTCTCATATTCTGAGCAATCGGGGAGAGCACTGTATCGTGCCTAAGAACAGCATTCTTTTTCTACCAGATAAATTGAAAACCCGAGTGGTTGAGAAACCCTCAGGAAAATTTGTATTATGGCCCTTTTTCAAGCTCCGCAATCAACAGTGGATCTGGACTTATGAGGTCACATTGGACCAAGCCAAGGGGATCAAACCCCTGCCCAAAGGAACCTTGGAACAATTTAGCAAACTGAACCGTGTGGTGGTCGCCCTTTACCGCGGTCACCCTGTCTCGGTGATCCCACCGAAAAGTAAAAAAGTCGTCTCAGCTACAACAGAAGCTGAGTAGTTAACTCACAAACAAAAACCATTTCATCATGAAACTTATTCAACAAAAAACCGCTATCACAGGTATGCTGATAGCACTCAACATATCAGCGTCCGCTTCGGTCGACTTCATCGAGCAAGTCGATCTCGACAGTGGCCTGATCTATCAAGTTTATGTTGCCGGCCCAGAAGAACCTGGCAGCAAAAACGGCGAACAAATATCACCCATGCCTGTTGGCCCTTCAGGCTCAACTTACGCCCTCTACGCCAAGGGGCTCGAACCAGATGAAACCATCTATCTACTCGATGAGAAATATGTGGCCGCGTATACTCCGGAAGCCACCATCACCATTACCAGCGAAGATCCACACCTAACACCACGCACCCGGGCCGATGAGCCTTTTACCGTGGATGTCAATGTGAAGGGATTGCTCACTCCCGGAGAGGGTGTGCCGGAAGCCGCTCTCAATGTCTACTTTGAACAGTCAACTTTGAAATACGACGATGTCTTAGACCGAGCTCCGACAGATGGCACAGCTGAGGAGGTGCTTAACGATGACTTCTTCATTGTTGAGAATTCTGATCTGCAACGAACAGGCATGACCAAGCTAACAAGCCCAGTCTTTTTCAAAGAACGTGGCGAAGAAATCTTCAGAGCCTATGCGCTCCCTGATGCCGATCTTGACTGGCTCCAGATCGCCTCAGGTCGCATTCAAGTTTGGCCGATTGCTGACGTTGAAATCACGGGAATCGATCCTAATGTCAAAATCACTCGTTCACTCCCTGACCTAACAATTAATCTGACAGACCTATACCCGGACAGCAAGACGACCGTTCAGATTTACAAGGGATCACAAGCGTTAGGCACCACGGGCACTCAAATTGCCGGAGCTGAGATCGTCTACAATTCGATCGTCCCCCAAGATGGGCAGATCCTCGTGAGAAACTGGGACAGCTATGCTGTGGATGATGGCACTTACACACTTGAGGTCATCACGGTTACCCCATTTGACAACCGCGCTCCAGAGCGACTCGCTTGGGTGACCTTCTACGTTGACCGCACCATCGAAATGAAAGGCTCGGTCATTTCTTCGGAATAATATTCTCATTGCGATACATCAGGGAGAAGCGGGCAGACTGCTTCTTCCTGATTTCATCCTTCACTTCAGTATAAGCCATTAGTAACAACAACCCCTTTACCGGTTCCACGTGATAAGACTCAGACTCCCTTAGAAATCCCCCTCCCTTTTTGTCCTGCTTATTATTCAAGACCAACTTTCCGTGTTTCAACGCCATCGAATCTTTCAATTTTAAAAACGAAGCTTTCACATCATCCGGTTTCATCTCCGGAGCCCCGTAATGCAACGTCACCTCAAATAATTTTCCCCAATGATAACGCGCCTCCAAAGCAAAAGCCTGAATCCCCGGCAGGGAGCCTTCGGTAGCGGTAACACGCAGCTCCCGAAGCTCGGGATTTTGCCCGGGAATCTTAATCACGACATCGAGCTTCTTCGCCTGAGCCCAGTCGAGAATCTTGTCAGGATTATCCCCCCATTGCATTCCAAAGGGAGGGGCCAAAATCGCCTGAGCGGAGGCGCCGCCAATTCCCAGACTGAACACCATCAACGAAATGATCGGAACAAGACGGCAGAACCATCGCCTCTTAATTGTCTGACGCCCGATCGGTTTGGTCATATCGATAGTCAGGATAACTTCATTCCCTCGCAAGGCAAGTTCCTAAAACAGGGCAGCTCAAGGCACCAGCCACTGGGAAAACGATTACGCAGAGGGAGCATGCTGATCGAGATGACTGTAGCCCTGGCACTTCTCACAGCGATCGGCATGGTTGTCTTCAAGAGCACCATCGATCTTATCGCGCCGCGTCAGTGGGTGCTGCATCAGAATATTTCTGACGCCTACATCAGCTATGAAAAAGCCTACGCTGAAAGGGTGAGCTTCGAGACGATCACCAGCAATACCTCGCCTTGGCCGGTATATCCGGACAGCACCAGCACGACTGTGGAAATAGGCAAACTTCCGGGAGGCAACGCGATCAACGCCACGGTCGTCCGCACCCGAATTGCCGATCCAAACAATCTTTCCACTGCTGGAGGAACCGGAACCACCACAACCAATCCGGCAGAGATGGAATCGTGGAGGCTGGAAAGCCACATGACCTATCAGATTGGTGATCAGACTTATGTAAAATCCAGAACCGTAGTCAGAACCCAATGAAGACTCACTTATCCAGCACCACTGGCTCTGCATTGACCCGCAGAGGCTTCACTCTCATCGAGATGACGACCGTCATTATCGTAGGGTTAATGATCGCAGTGATGTCGCTCACCTTGTTCAACCATCAGCTGACGACCTACCAAATCATCAATACGCAGAATTTCCTGATTCATGAGGCACCGCAAGTGAACAACACACTGAACCGCATCGTCTCACGTGCTAATTTTTTCCGACTTTACCCCACGCTCACCGATGCAGAAAGTGGCTCTAACTCTACCATTACGAATGCCTCGGTCTTGGCACTCCAGTTCTCGGGCACAGCAGACCAGCCCGACAGCTTTGGCGTGATTGCTTTCGATTCAGAAGCAAACGAACTGAACTATTACCACTTGGAATCGATGGCCCAGTTAGCTGTCGTGGAAGAACCAGCCTGGCGCATTTCGGGTCAAGTCAATGGTGCCAGCTTTTACGTCGAGAACGGTGTGCTCCGCATCAAACTCACCGGCCCTAACGGTGCCGAAATCATTTACTCAACCACTACACTCCGATGAAAATCCAAACTTCCACAGGCCTCCGCAGTGGTGATCGTTTCGGCGATACCTCATTGCAGAAGGGCTTTGCCTCCATCCTAACAGTAGTGACCGTCAGCGTCGGCTTACTGCTGATCCTGATCACCATGTATAACGACACCGTTGAGTCACAAGGCACCCAGAAAGACCACATGCTGAGGGCGGACTACCAACAGCGGGAGGAAGCCTTCCTCAGAGCCCTCACCAACATCGTGCCTAACAAAGCCATGATCTGCATGCAGGATAATTCGTATAACTGGAGCACGCGACAGACCATGACTTGGGATACCATTTTCAGCGAAGCATTGACACTATCCAATACCAATGCCCCTCTGGATACCACCAAAATAGCGGATCTTAACATACCCACTGCTCGAAACGGGAACACGGCAAACACCACATTCTCGGTGAACGACGTCATCTCGAACCTCTCTGGGAATCGTGGCTTTTTCTACTCGCAGGTCACTGCGGGAACTAACTATACCGCCACTACCGATTACCCGCCACCTCTAGAATGCTCATTCTGGCATCACTCGATGAACGGTAGGTATCCGATCGTTTCCTATGAAAAAAAATACGGCAGTTCAGCTGACGGCTGGGTGGGAGCCGACTACTCCCAATATCCTCAATATAATATCGTGGATGCGCCCTCGATGCATTTCAACTACCAGAACAGCGCCAGCATGATTGCCAAACATAACTGGTGGGGTTTCACCGTCTCTTTTGCGGATCAGAGTGATACAGTCACCAAAATTGCGACACGAGAGAAAAAGTACATGATCTCTCTCTACGAAATCCCCTCTCAGTTACCGATTAACGGCGCCACCTACACAGCGATGGGAGCTCACACAGATGGCACAGAGTGGGCCAACTTCCATATTTCCGGCGGCATCTTTGCTCAGCGAGTAAAAACCGAAGGCAGCTTCTCCACCGAGGCAATCTCCAGCCGTAAAGGCGTCGAACTCTCAGGCAACACCACCGTGAACGGCAGCACCACTGGCACGAGCGCCGGATCTGATCCATTCGCCAGCAATGCACGCGAGCTGAGCGAAACCAAGGGTGAAACCTTTCCCATTTCCTCGGCATCCAATGGCGGCCGAGTCTCCTTTGTGCCCATCAACCGGGGACTGGAGTTTTATGACCGCTTCCATGGCAATGGTAGCACATCCACCAGCAGCAATGCGATTTCACCGACATCGTGGGATTATTACAGCATCGGAGCCAAGCAGTGCCGCATGCGCCTCGATATTATTGGCGTCACGTCTGCCACCGACCAGACTCCTACCTCCATACGCTTCTCATACTGGGCTGACGTTCCCAATGACGGGTATGGTGGATATATGGTGACCGAGACATTCACCAAAGGCTCAAACTGGCCCGATGTCGGCTCCGATGAGGGGCAGACGTTTCCGTTTCACGTTCAGAACTCGGCCACCGGCTATCCATGTGTAGCCATCTACTTGGAACGCCTGGCAGCCTATCTCGCCACAAAAAATGCCGATCATTTTGATATCAATAACAGCCTTTCGGTGAATCCTGATTACGTCAATAACCTCAATATCAGCCAACCTTCGTTCCCTACTTCGGCGGGAGACCTTGGGCTTATGCTGCTAGATTCGAAGGATCTCACGGCCTATACCTCTGGTTTCTCAATGGTCACCAATATGCGCTTAATCATCGCGGACGATGTCAACGTGACCGCCACCACAGCGCCCGCAGATATGACCATGGCAAGTGGCGAGCTTTTCTACCCCCCGCTCTCCTTGTTCGCTCCTGAGAAACGCTATGGCGATAGTGCCACGCCGATGAAAATCGAGGTGGACGGTCAGCTGGGATCACTCGCAAAAGGAAATACCGATGCCGTGCACATCGGAGATTTCAAATCAGGCATGTCGGATCAGGTCGTCCCTACCAACATCTCGGCAGATCTCAAAGCGATTAGTCATCCTGCAGCATTACCTCCGATCAACATCATGAACTGGATGGTGGTGGTCAGGGAAATCCACCCCACCTACATCCCAGAATCTGACGAAGAAGAAGAGTAAGACCTTCAACATCATTCAATCCATCCGAAAACCCATTAACCAAACTCTCACCATGAAAAACACCTGTATTCTCGCACTTATTACGTGCCTCTTCATCCCACATGCCTCAGCTGAGGAAGCTGACAAGCCAACTCCAAAGAAACGCCCAAGTCATGCCGACCTCGTTAAGAAGAAGGCCGAACTTGATAAGGAGGCTCCTAAACTCACGCCCGTGGAAGAAAAGGCTGCTCTGAAAGTGAAGAAGAGATCATTAATCGGAAATTCCACACTGCTAGCAAACAACGGTCAGTGGACACTGGTGCCAAAAGGCGCTGTGCTTTATGTTCCCAAGCAATTGCAAGATAAGGTCGTCCAGGCTCCGTCAGGATACTTGGTCGACTGGAAAACGTTCCTACGCAAGAACCACGGTTGGCTGCACCTTTACTCAGTGAACATGACACAGGCTCAAGGGAAAGACAAAGTCAGCCCAGAAGCGATCAAGGCCTACACAAGCATCGGCAAAGTTGTCGTCGCCACGTGTTCTGGAGGTCCAATCTCAGTAGCACCCGATGCGCTGAAACCAGAAGAAGAGGAGAAGTAGGTCTTTTCCCCTCCTTGATAGCCAAAGCCGACAAGACAACTGAACGGCCTGTATTTTAGAGCTATCAGTAAAACACAAAGACTCAGAAAATCACCCAACCCCGATACCTCACGGTATCGGGGTTTTTTGTGTCTACGAAAGATTTTCACACTCTCACATCGCTGGCAGCATGAACTTTGCTCGCTAGCTGGCTTCGTTTATTTTTATGTAAAATCTGAATGGCCGCGCAACTTGCAAAATTTCGACTAAGCAAGCGTTCACCTAGAAATATAAACGCAAACAGCTGAAGAAATGCCGTCGTCCTTCACGACAGGCCGGGAATCTTTCTCAATCAGATTACCCCACACAGCGATACTTATACCGACAATTCGGAGGCGCTGGATCTCGACAGATCCAGACGAAACAGCTGTCGATAGATAAAGGGCTGTCGGCGAAGGTCTGGAGGAAGACCGGTGGCCAACCCCTCCTACGAACAGATTATTTACGATCTCTGGAAATTTCAATCATGAGCGTATCCAGCAAACGAATCGTGTTCGTTTTTATAATTTTACCACTACACACCCCAACAATATCTATAAATCCGCCTATCCCTCCTACAATAAATAGCAACCTGCCCCTGAAAAAACCACATTTTATTGTTATTAATCACCCTGAAAGCCTTCATCTACCTTATTTGTAAGGTTTTATATAATTTAACCCATTAAATACTTTACACGATTATATTTTTTGTTACTGTCGCGACGTGCCAGAGAGATTTATTATAAGTTTTCTCTGAATCCAATCAAAACCCAACCACTCCTTACAATGAAGACTCCATCAATTATACTGGCAAGCACCCTTGCTCTTACGGCTTCTGTGTTTGCTGACCAAGCCCCACCGGCAATTCCTGTCGGCACTCTTAAGATCGACCAGATGATGGTTCGTCAGGGAGTCGCCCCTACATTCAGCTGGAAGATCGAATATCCAGCCGTTGTCACTGACGTCGTGGACATTACCCCCGACGATGAAATCATTCCGAAGACCAAGCTGCGCGTTAAAGTCAGCATGGTAGGTGTAGGCATGACCGATCAAACCGGTCTTCAATACCCAGCCAAAGCCTACATGAGATTCGGTTCAGGAGGTTGGCAGTTCCTATTCTCTGGAATCGGAAGCGTGGTTCAGCCTGAAACCGTCCTGATCAACAAAGTAGTACAACCGGGAGAGACACTCCGTTATGCAGCCAAGCTCAATTACGGCAACTACGGCTACTATTACAATGACTCCAGCAACATCAAGGTGCTCAAAAACGGAGACACTCCACCAAACGTCGCCGCCGGTTACGCGCACCAGACATCTGTCGCCAGCTATCTTCGTCCATATGTTAAAAACGGTAAGATTGCCCTCGGACCAATGGACGTCATCTATGTTTCCGAACTGACTCACAGTAACCCAGGTCACTTCGGATACGACATGCAGGATTCCATCACCCTGGTTCGTTTCGAAAAAATTGAGAACTAATCATCCTCAGTTCGACGTTCCCCCGCCCTCCTATTTTAACCAAAAAACCCTCACCCTTATGAAACGTCTACTTATCGCTGCGCTACTCAGTACCTCTGCCGTACAGGCAGACGACGAGAGCGCCAACTATCTGAACTTTATCATTCAGATTCAAAATAACGCGCCTCTCACCACCCACAAGATCGATGACATTACTCCAGTCGGTAATGGCACAGCTCTGAAAGGTGTTGAGACTAGCTCCACGTTCCAGCTCTGGACCATTCACCGCACCACCGGTGCCGAATACCTGCTGGATGAGAAGATCGTCTCCTCTTATCACCCAGAAGTAGAGATCACGATCACTAGTGCTGATCCATACGAGGCCATTCCACGCACCCGCGTAGACCATCCGTTCGAAGTAAGGTACAAAGTGACGGGTCTCAAGTCCAACGATGAGGATGCTCCTGATAGTTCGAAGTCCATCATCATCAACCATGTAGCAACCACCTATGATACCACCGATGGATATGGCAACGCTCAGGCAATGAATAGTGCGAATCGCATCTGGAATAACGACAATTTAGAAGTCGGCCTCGGACTGGGGCTCGGCCTCGGACTTGGCGGAGGCGATGACGGCGGGGGCCTACTTGGTGGCCTCACAAATGGGCTTGGTGGTATATTTGACAGCTTGCTTTCAGTTGTTCTTCCACAGCAAACCATCGACAAAAACGGCTTGACCAAACAGACACGTCTTACATCCATCCAAGCGGACGATCTCACAACCGCGGCTGGCGAGGAAGTCTTCACCGCTATGGCTCACCCAGACTACGGTGTAGCAGAGCCCTCCATGCTCGGCACTGCCAAAGTTCAGGTCTGGCCCATCGCACAGGGATCTCTCTCAGGCTTCCAACCTGGCGTGGAGTATAACCGCATTCCAGATATCCAAGTCGCACTCAAGGATCTTTACCCTGCCAGCACCACATACGTCCGAGCTTACAAGGGCAACCCTACAGATAACCCGAGCGATCCGATTATCATTAACTCCAGCTACGTCATTCTCAATGATTCCGTTCCTGGCGATCGTCAATACGCTCTTACCGGACTCGACAACTTCATCACAGAAGCCGGAACTTACACTCTGGAAATCCTGCACGAAACTCCGTTCGGAGTTGACCTGCTGGCACAGTCCTCCGGACTTGTGAAAAAAGTAGGCCTGCGTGTGATAGGCAACTTGAACACTTCCGAGTAGGTTCAATCCAGCTCAACCAAAAAGAACCGGTCCCCTTTGTTAGGGGACCGGTTCTTTGTTTTTAAAGATTTAACGAGAGACAAATCCTAACGCTTGGGCGGAAGAACAGAGCCATCATCAGCTCCGGCATCAGGACCATCGTGAGGCGCTGTGATAAGGCCACGAGGACGAGATGCTCCAGTGTTCAACGGGCGGAAATCAGAGCTCTGCGAATCCACCCGGAAGGTAAGCTCATCCATGTCGCGGTTCGTTTCAGAGAGTTGTTTGCGCAACTGCTTCTGCTCGCTACGCATCGCCGCAAGCATCTCCAGGAGGGCGTCCTCACGCTGTGTGGTGGCATAGCCTGCCGGAGGCTGCACTGGCTGGGCCACAACTGCATCAGAAGCCGGAGCGGCAGTGGCCGCAAGCATCACAGCTGAGGCGTTAGGCTCCAATTCCGGATTCGGCGCAGGCACCGTCAAGATAACGGGCGATGGCTGAATGCCATTTTCCACCATAGTTGAAACCTGATGGTAATGAGTGCACGTGACACCGGCGATGAGTCCCAGCGCCAAGGTTGAAAAGAGAGGCAGGGTAATATTCATTGTTCTTGTCTAGGTAAGGATGAAAGAAGCTGCTGCAGACGCTTGATCGAGTCGGCAACGTGTTTCTCGTGGTTTTCTATTTCGGCGGTAGAATTCTGAAGCATGACACCGATGGTATTTTCTTGGGTATACTTCTTGGTGGGATCATAGCCAGGTTCTGAAATTTTGATGGCGCCGTGTCCGTCGACCACAGGAACCAGAACGTAGGGAGTGATGGAGAGGTCGACAGAGTTTCCGCTGGCCAGTTTCACCGTGGTCCGGAATGACTCGGTGTCCTTGGGGGCTGGTGCAAATTTCCAACCGACAGGTGGATTTGAAATCGGTTTCGCAGGCCATGGTGAGTAGACTTTCACCTTGCCCTTGCTTTGTCTGGCTCCTCCACGCCCGGTTGTTTTCTCTACTTGAATTCGGATCGCGTCCTCACCGCCCTGTTCGGTGGTAGTTGTGCCGGTGGTCTCTGTTTTAGCGGGCTCGCCCTCCTCATCAGATTTTTTCGAATCCGCGTCTGCAGTTTCGTCTGGCTTGACGGACTTACCATCCTCACCGATCACCTTGGCTGCAGGAAGCTCAAGCAGCGTGGCTGGGTCCTCGCCCGATGGCACAGGATCCTTGAGCGTCTGGCCATGCAGGCTGCCAGCAAGCAGTGGAAGCACGAGTAGGTTTGAAATTTTCATAGGTTCGAAATGTTGATCGCTGATTGTTAGACTCCCTTTGGGGTTTTACTTTTCTGCCTGTTCCGAGGCATCTGACTTATCGACTTTGATGACAGAGGAGCTTCCTGGAAGCCCGCCCCCCTCAGAGCCTTGATTGTAAGGAATCGACGGGCTGTCAGCTCTTAGAGCTTCGGCAGGGACAGTTTGTTCTAACAGTTCGTTCCAATCACTTAGTATGGACTTCCCTTGTATCCGTAAGTTATGCAGATCACGCTCGTAGATCATCAATCGGGCTAGCACGCTGCGGGCTTTTTCCACATCAGTGGGAGTCCAACGCATGGTGCGGGTCTGATAACGCACTGGCACGTCGAGAATGATTTTTTCCAACTCTCCGTTCCCTGAATCAGCACTGAGAATATGCTGAACTTTCAAGTTGGTACTTTCCCAGCCGGAACCAGCCTCTGAGGCATCACCGGTCATGGCAGCGAGCTTTTGTGGGTCGATGCTAACAGGTGAACCGGAATCAGGCGTTCCAGGCTTATTCGGACCATTATTAACCGGCCCGCCGGGAAGCACATCGTCAGAGGGCACCAGAGCGGCTGTTTCATCCCCCGAATGAGATGCTGGAGATTTCGCCAGATCTGCTGGGGCTGTGATAGGTTCGGCTATGTCCTCGGTGGAAGAGGGCATATCGGTTGCCACTGCTGCGGGAGCCATGACTGGTTTAGTAACATACATCCAGCAGAGCACACCAGATAGGCAGACACTGGCTGCGAGTAACCAAGGATAGGCTTTGTTCAGTTGGTCTTTACCCGTAACCACAGGAGATTTAACGACCTTGGCTGGGGCAACAGGTTGCGCCACATTAGTCTTCTCAGAGGAAGCCTCTAACTGCCTGATCATCTCCTCTACCTCGGCAGGCGTTTGTTCCGCGACAGCGATTGGCTTCGTCGGGATTGGATCTAGTGGAACTTGCATGATTTGATTACTTCTTATCTGTCGCCGACGGGGCCGAGCTGGTGGAGATTGCCCTGGCTCGTGTGATGATAACGCGGTGTGAGCGCGGAGGGGTTTTGACCATGGTCAGGCTATTTCTAGTGACACTGATTTGACGAAGCATTTCCCCCTTGGTGCTGTAGCCTTGGACACCGGCGACGACTTCGATTTCACCCGAGGCTTTCGAGACACCGATGCCGTCTGTGCGATAAATATCGTATGCGGTATAACTATCCTCATCAGACGAGCGGACGTAGACACGCACCTCCATGCCATCGCTAAAAACGCGGTAAACCAGCGGTGATATCACCACGGGGGCAGAGACTCCATTTTCAACACGGAGCTTTGAATTCAACTGATAACTTCCGATGTAACGATACGTCGCAGGGAGTTTTTCAGGGCGATCTTGAGCAAACGTTGTAGATCCCAGCACCAGCCCTAGGCACGACGCCAAGAAGGCAAAGGCTTGTTTGAAGGTTATTGTTTGCTGGTTTCGCATTGGTTACATTCCTAACACACTGTTCTGTTTAACCTCCTACGTCCCATTGTCCGTCATCTGGATCACCAGATGGATCGTAAGCATCGCCATCACCATTAGCGGCCACGGGAGGCGATACATTCACTTTGATGGTATAAGTATTACCATCCAATCCCTCGATGGTGGGCATTGTGGTGGATTTGTCTGAGAAATACGGAATGATCTTAGCTGCCGTCAGGGTAGATACGGCCTCTGTGGGATGCTCGCTTAGATATGTGCGCTGAGCGTTGTATACCATGCGCAGCTTCTGAGACGCTTCATTGCCCTTCTGCCAGTCTCGATAACCACCAACTGCGTACGTAGAAAGGCCGATCAGGGTGATGAGCATCACGATGACAACGGTCATTTCGATCAATGTCAGACCATGTCTGCATTGTCGCGAATTCCCAAGCTGGCGGTAGGTAGTCAACATCCCACACGCAGAATAGCATATCAGCTAAACTTGAAAATAAAAAAATCTTAATTAAATTGAGGGTTACATCCCACTTTTCAACTCCTCATATGTGTCTTTCAGCGTGCTTTGGAGTACAGGATTTTGCAGCAATAACCATCCACCCCAGAGTGCCACGCAGATCAAAACAGCGGTAATCCCCCGGATGATCCACTGATAGGTAAAGCTTCGCCCATCGGGTGCCAGTCGCTTATTATACCAATGTTTCCCCTCTACGACATGGGTCGCGTGCATTAGATGGTTTTCCTTAAGCAATGAGATCACACGCTGTGCTGTCTCGTTGTCCTTGATGATCAGCTTATGCCTGTAATCACTCGACCTGACACCGTCGATCGGTTCGACCCTTACACCTCGCGGCAAACCACCTTCGGGCAATCTAAGTGTTAGGATGTGTGTCTCATAGATGTATTTCTCTTTGAGCCAGCGGTCTATTTTGGTCAATTGCATGTTGTTAGCTCGTTACTGCTCCGGAAGAAGCATTGTGAAAGGCGATCACATCGCCTCTTGCATCATTTGTGGTCCCATCAAAAAGATCGGCATGAACGTGCCCAAGAATACGGCAGCGATCAACATGACCGCGATAACCATCACGACAAAACTGATAAATTGGCTGAAATCATCCATCAGCTGCTCTGCATCCTCTTCAAACATATCCGACAGCATGCCCAGCTGGACATCCAACGATGCGGATTTCTCTCCGATTGCGAGCATGTGAACGACCTGCGGATCCACAGAAGTGTATTTTGCAAATGCAGAAGAAAGCGGCACACCTGATTTTTCATACATATCAGATGCCTTTCGAAGCTCTCCATAGAACGGCGTCTTTTTGACACTGTTGGCCGCCACGCGTAGTGACTTTGCCAAATTAATACCATTCGAATAAAGCAGTTTGATGGTTGAGAGCATTGTCATCTGGCGTAAACTCATAATCATCATCCTTACGACCCTGAACCGTGCCATCGCAAGGTTGGTTATGGTGTTTCTGATCTTATCAGATTTCCAGATTACTGCGGCAATCCCTAACATGATTAAAACAACGACACCCCAGATCTCCTGCACCACGTGACTTACTTTAAATGAGAGAGCCACAAATCCCTTAGCTTCCATTCCAGCCATCATCTTCTCCACCTGAGGAACGATTTTTACTTGGGAAGCGATGAAAGCTCCTACCAATATTGGAATCACAATACAGGGCATCATGATCAACTTCCTCACTTTTTTCCGGAAGAAAAGTTCACTTTTAATCCGCTTACCAAGTTCTCCAAAAGCGGTGTCAAGTTGACCAGCGTCGCCACCAGCCTGAATAAGGCCGATAGTCATATCATCAAACCTCTCCGACATCCGAAAAGCTTCATGAATGGGTATCCCCTTGTTCACATCCGCATTGATTTTTAAAAGTGCTGAGACCAACTCCTTGTTAGGGTGACCGTGCGCATAATACTTCAGAGCATCTGCGGTGTTGATCTGAGCTCGAAGCATAGAAGCCAGAGAGCGAAACATCTGCACGAGCTCCTTCTTCTTGAAGGGCTTGATTTTCTTCGCGAACAGGGTCGATTTTGGCTTCTCCTTAGCTTGCGCCTGAGGAGCAGCCCGACTTACTTTTCGTAGTCCACTACTAGCTGTTGTTGCTTCACTCATCGGTACTCATATCGATCATCTTCCCTATCGCGGCAAGGTCGGTCTTACCTTCCATCAAAAGTTTAAGACCATTGTTTCGAAGGTTCGGCAGTTTGCCCTCCTCCTGAATTTTCAATTCAAGTTCGTATGGTGTGATTTCACCCTTCGATAGCATGTCAGAAACCTTCGGTGTAATCGGAATAATTTCCAAAATAGCAGTTCGGCCAGAGTATCCTGACCCGTGACATTCCTGGCACCCATCTTGTAAGTGATTATAGACTGTGCGTGTGGCCCAAGATTCATCGAGCCCATAGATCACTCTGTCTTTTTCACTGATTCCTTGCTGCTCCATTTTACAATATGGGCACAGCATTTTAATCAGACGCTGGGCACAGGCTGCCTTTAAGGTCTGAGCAATTTTCCAGCGCTCAATTCCCAACTGCTCGAAACGCTCGATAATCTGTGATGCACGGGGGGTGTGAATGGTAGTGAGAACCTTGTGACCTGTAACGGCGGCTTCGATGGCCAGTTCAGCGGATTCGATATCACGCACCTCCCCCATCAAGATGATATCTGGATCGCTTCGCATGAAACTCGCAATCATCGGTTTAAACTCTCCAGGGTGCCTCAGGTCACAGTGGGTTACGCCCGGAATTTCATCCTCCACAGGGTTCTCCAGTGTGAGGATGTTGACATCCGGAGTATTCATCTCACGGAGAATCGCGTTCAGCGTCGTGGATTTACCGGATCCTGTTGGACCACTCATCACGATAATACCCGCTGGGATTTTCATGACCTTATCGAGAGCTAACAGCGTAGAGTCATCAAATGCCAAGGAGCCCTTACCAAGCGTCACGTTCAAATGCCCTTTATCCAGAAGGCGCATGGTAATGTGATATCCGCGATAGGTGCGGTGGCGCTCGTATCGAATATCAATAGGACGTCTGAAGTAGGAAATCGTGAAGCGACCTGAAATCCCTGGAACAGTGTTCCGAATTTCAGCCGATAGCTTCATTAAGTTGAGAAGGAAGGCATCCAACCTGTCTTTCAACTTGATCGGAATTTCGGTCTTCTTGCCGATGTCGCCGTCGACTCGAAATGCATAGTAAAAGCTTTCTTTCTCGACCTTAAAGTGAATATCAGACGCCCTCTGTTTCACTGCGCTGGCCATCACCGTAGCAATCAACTGAGCCATTGGCTCGTCATACTCTTTGGTAACATCGAAGTCCTTGATCTTATCATCGGTATCTTCGACCTCGATGGCCTCTAGCTCATCTTGACTTGGCCCAACATTACCGGAGACGGATTCGATAGCCCGACTTATTTCAGAAGTCAGAGTGACAATTTTAACCAACTCAAACTCAGGAAAACGCATCGACACGTATTCGTCTGCGGCCGGACTCCAAGGGTTTGAAATAGCCACGATGATTTTCTTATCATCGAGGCAGAGAGGCGAAAACCCTCCACGGGTCAGCACAGACGGATCACATTTTTCCAATAATGTGCTATCACAGAAATCGGCGACCTTCGGGAAGAAGGCCATGTTATTGACCTTGGCCACTGCGGCCATGAATACGCTTTTGGTGATTTTAGCTTCCAGCTGACCCGAATCCACTTCTGCAAGCGAAGGGTCATGCTCCTCCAAAGCCTCCCGGATACGGCGGCTGATGAGGGCATTATATCTGACTCCTTCGAATTCTATCATCTTTTCTATTTCTATCTAAAATGCTTTTCACACATCTTCATCCATCCCACATAATCAAGACGAACAATGCTAACAATCGGCTGAACCGGACTTACCTGTCGAATTTCATCAGCTAGGGCTGCGGCTAACGTATCGGCAAAAAACGGATTGATAGACCCGATACCGATTACGTCCAAGTCCTCCGAGTACACAATGGGGACAAGCATCAACTTACACAGTAAGGTAATCTGCGGATACTTTTCGTAAAAGGAGGTCGGTGCTATTAATCTTGCAGCAAACGGTACGCGTGTAGGAGCAAATGGAAGTGACTTCGCCATTTTTGAAGAAATCATTTCCACACTTGCATCCAGCATGTTGCCGTTACCTGCACGAAGTCTTGCCAAACCGGCGATGGGGTCCGCCCCCTTGCCGCTCTCCCAGCTACGCCTCACCGATGCAGCCACCTGACTGCAGTCCTCGGCAGATGCCAAGTTATGCTGCTGAAGCATCGCCAAGTTTCTAATCAAGGCGTGCTCCAGCACGATTGGCACCTCCTGAGAAACAGAGGTTAGGTCAGCGGCAGGTCGAGCTTCAGGTAATGGTAGTTGCTGTGGCTCCGCTTCTATTTGCGGTTGGGTATTCACTTTTTGGGGAAGGGATTACTTACTAGCGTTGCGGGTATCCTTGCGGATAGTCGTCTGGGCAAGTCAAGCTACGTGCTCCATTGATGGTGCGACGAAGGTTCGGCTCGTGGGCAGGGCCAGGATTTTTAGGGTTCACTGAATCATGATCTCTGTAGACAGCTGTATTATGGCGGACACGTTGAGTTGTTCTCCGGTTACTGGTTACACATGAGGGATCATATGATGTTGGAGTCACCACAAAGACCAAGCTAGATTGCTCTTTACTGGTTTGCTTAGACTTGAAGAAGAAGTTGAAAATTGGTATATCGCCAAGAAGCGGCACCTTGCTTTTATCATTCCCTTTTGTCTCGCCATAGAATCCACCGACGATCAATGAGTGTCCGTTAGGTATGCGCGCAATCGATTCGATCGTTGCCTCACTCACACGTGGGTATACGTTACCAGATGGACCGGTAATATTTTCAACAATTTGAGCATTTCTAGGACGCATATTCATACGAATCGTGCCATCTGGAAGCAAGCTAGGGGTCAGTGAAATTGTTACACCAATCTCACGTGTTTTATCAGGGTCTGTCGAATCACTCTGGTCAATCTTATAGCGGACTTCGTCAGTTGTCGTGCTGGCACCATTACCGGTGTTATTAACGGTTGAAGTAATGATTGGCACACGGTCGATGAGAGAGATAATAGCTTTTTCGTTATCTTCAGTGATAACTACTGGATTTGATTTCTGAGTCACCAAGCTGCCCTCGTTCAATGCTCTAAGCACACCACTCAACTGGAATGGGGTTAGGATGATGTTACTGGTATCAGCTTCTGCCGATTCAGTGGCACCTGCGACAGCTCCACCTGAAATAGCAGACCCTTCAAACGTGGAAGGCAGACCAAATACGCTACCCAGGCTACGGATTACATCCACAGGGACCCCTTTGGAACCGAGTGAACTGCTCCAATCTACACCAGACCTATGACCCGCGGAACTGTTCACACGAAGAATCTTAACCTCTACCACAATCTGCCCCTTAGGACGGTCGATCTTGTTAAGCACTCGCTCGATTTGCTCGATGTGATGCATGGTATCGATCACAACAATCGTGTTAGTCTTAGGTTCGTAATTCACAATCCCACGTCCAGCTGTTAGAAGCGGCTGAATCAGTGCCTTAATTTGCTCAATATCCGTTGGGCGAAGATATCTCAATGAATATGTCCACTCCTTGGCTGGAAGACGCTCTAACTGAGCATCCATCATCGCGTAAACAGTGTTCCCTTTGACATACATGCGCAGCCCATACTGGAACGCCAATTCCTCCATTTGTTTGAGTGAACTGCCATCACCGTTTAAGTGACCAGTTACTTTGTATTCATCGGAATTTAATTTGTTATTATGGAAATACTGTTTGCCTGCACGACGGGCCAGAAGCTGGAAAATGTCATTGATGTTGGCATCCTTAATGAGGAATCCACCATCTTCGGCTTCGATCGATTTTGCTTCTCCTGCTTGAGCCGCTGGATCAGCAGCCGGCACTTCCGGATCGGCATCTGCAGGTGCATCACCTGGCAAAACATCTGGTCGGTCTGCTGGCAAATCGTCACCTCGCGCGCCTGGGCCCGGATCAATTGGTCCCGCGGCACCTGGGCCAGCTGGGGACTCATCTTGAGGTCCTCCACGCGAAGGATCGACTCCAGCTGGACCTCCTTCACCTGGGCGGGCTACGCCATCAGGACCTGGTTGTGCAGGAGTTACTTTAACGGCTGACTCTGGAACGTCCTGAGCCATGGTCATGGACGACAGGAATAGTCCTCCTAACATGATAGCTATTGTATATTTCATAATGTGTAAGGGTGTATGGTTTTGGGTGGAGGAAATTATTGGACTACGAAGGGTGCGGATTTACCTTTACTGGCAGGTGTTACACCGGGAACTGACTCGATTCTATTACTGCGGCTCAGCCCCGCAGGAAGTTCATTCATAGCTTTTTTAACAAGTTCACCTGTATCAGTGTTTTTGAAGAGTATGCTATTGATACGTACCGCGACGATCTCGACATTGAGTACCGTGCCATTGAATTCCATTGGGAGCACTTCGCCCTCGGTGAATTCTCTTGATCCGATCGCAAATTTATCGTCGCTAGGCATCACAGCAGTAATCTGAAGTTTGCCAATTGCTTTGAGAAAGGCATCCGATCGTTTTGGAGTCTCTTTTCTTTTGACCACGACGCCTGGAGTTTGGCTGAAACCAAACGGTCCGGTCACTCGGCGAGCGATTGGTAACTTGGTACGCATTTCGGCGAGCCATTTCTCACGAGCTTCCTCATCGAGAAATTTAGCATCATGAGCTTTGAAATCAGCTTTTTCGTCTACTGCTTTAGTTTCCTCAGCCGAGGTAACTGAAGCACTCATTACTACTGCTGTAAGAACGGTGATTATTTTTCGGTCCATACTGTGAATGTAGTTTTAAAGTTAAGCTTTTCGTTCTGTGCATCCGGGCTCATCACCAAGGAGTCCAATTGTAATTGAGGAAGCTTCGATTCTACCTCCATCAAGGTTAGCTGCATGGCACGGTAGGTGCCCGAGAATGACATCTCCACCTGACTAGCTGGCTGCATGATCCCCTTCCCAATACCTTCGCTATAGTTGATCCAGTTATGTGGTCCGCGGGTCAATTCTCTGCCACTGAATTTTTTTTCAGCTACTTTCCAATGATCGATAAAGGTACCCCGTGTCTCGGTTGATAAAACATTATTCCAACGTGCGAGATGGCTACCGTTTTGAGCAACCTGTGCCTGTAACTTAGCAGTCTGCTGATCTACTACTAGAGCTTTTGTATATTCAACTTTTTTGACTTTGAATTTCTTATTGATCACAGAGACACTGTACAAAGCACCACCAGCCAATACCCCCATCACGGTGAGTGGTATAGCTAAACCAAAGATTGCTACAGATTGTTTATAGTAAGAATTCATTTTTTAGTGCTCGTTGGTTTAACTCCGGCTAATGCCATATTATCGTCGCTACCAAAAGTTTGCGTGATCACCATTCTGAACGAATATGGAAGATTTCCTCCAATACGTTTTGGTGATTTAGGTTTGAATTTTGGGTTATTATTTTGCTTCAGGTTTACCGTTACATCTCTGTGTTCGGCTTCAGGTAAATAAGCTTCGTTCCCCGTCGTTTTTGCCACTCCGAGAAACAGGCGTTTAATACCGTCTCGGGTGCTTATAGCTGTTATGTATTTTAAGCCCTCCTCATCTGCTAGACCGTTAACAATCCACTCTTTTTGGAATCCGTGCTTCCCAGCATTTGACGTCTTACTATTGAGGAATCTATGATTTACGTCAGTCAGCATGACTGACCCGTCATCGGGTGATAAACGTGTAATCAGCTCCAGACTGACCCAGCCCTTTGATCGATCTTTTAGCAGATTCTCCCAATGTTTATATTGTTGCAATTCTTTATTGAGAGCAGCGGCTGTACCTGCTGTGTTCTTAGATTCATACATCCACGCCGGATCGGTAAGCTTACTCCAGATACTAAAACCTGAATATAAAACAACCCCACCTAATATACACGCCGCCGCAACTTTACCATGACGACTCATCTTCAGCAGTTTCATGTCTTGCTCGCTAGGACTAAATTCGAGTTCCTCCGCACTAGGGGCTAGAAAGTCCTGAACATGCCAGCCATCCTCCAGACAAGTTCTGAAAGTTTCGTTAGCAGCCAGCGGATTCATTTCCATATCCAACTCCTGAGTGGTAGCTAACATTTCCAATGGAACATCTGTGGGAAGATTTTTATTTCTAACTATTTCACCGATATCCATCAGAATAATCTCCGAATTCATCATCGAACTCTGAAGACTGACGATGGCGGCATCCACATCCTGTCCGCTGACTGGAATTATTTGGATCACTGGGTTTTCCAGTTCGAAGGCCGCCGCAGTTGCGAGCACTGCCGGACCGATATTGGCAGGGACTGTCGCACCATTTGAATGCGGCATGTACCTAAACAACATCAAATCGAAATGCTGATTAAAAAATGCTACTAGACTAAATTGTTTATACGCAAAAACAGCAACTGTCCCATTTTGGTCGGCTCTGGAGAACCAGGGCAAAGCATCAATGGCACATAGAGGAGCGCTAAGAGCAGCTGTCCGTATTGGCAAATTTAACTCTTCACCAATGTCCCTTAAAGCTCTCAGAGTATCTTCGTTCCTTCTTGATACCGCCACTGCAGTTGCAAATTCGTTACCAGCTGCTGCACCAGCATAAGGAAATAGACGCCATGCGTGGCTTTCGATTGATACGGTCTTATCCTCAAGAACCTCTTTTGGCGACTCCACCATTTTAGCCCGAAGTTCATCTAACTCAGCGGGGTTCTGATGCTCTGGACCTAAACTTGCAATCGATAGCTCGTCGGCCAAATAGAAAATAATACCCAGTGATTTTGCTTTCGCAGCGGCCTCATGGGAGAGAGCCTGATTAACAAAAATTTTCAGCTCGTCGTATTGCTCCAACTGACTGGGCTTAAGTACCCCGATTTTTTCATAAAGATTATGAGATTTAACATGAAGGTAGCAGTCCATGCCAGCTTCATCACGCTTGTAGCAATGCACTTGTACATCGAGTTCCAATGCATCCCGGTACCAATCTTTGTTTTTCAAACGATTGGTTTTTGTCGCGAGCTTCACAGTGCGGTTGTAACGCTGCAGGCTATTGAGCTCTGATGGATGTTTGTCTTTGTGTATCATTCTGTAAGGGGTGAGAAAGACTGAAAGTGTTCTACTAAGCACAATTGCCATTATTAATCCACAGTGGCTCTGTGTGTTCGGCGTTTGATCGTTTTAAGCCATTACGCCAGAGGCTATATTTTCGAATGATCTGCTGCCGACCAGCGTGGTCGGCAGCAGAATAAATCGCTTTTTATAACATCAGCTGATTACCAGCCGTTGGTGTTTTCCGGTGCGTGGTCACTGATGGCTCCACCTGAGGCTAAACCATTGTTGGCACAGATTACGGCAGCAATACCAACTTCGGGATATACCCCCTGAGCTGTATACAAACCATCATCAGTAGGGCAGTTCGGCTCACTGAGGTAACGCTCAACGGCTGTGATTGCGTTACCGTCACCGTCTGTACCTGCCGCTGTGTTGTAAATCTCTGTGGACATGTTAAGCGCCGTCCCAGTGTTGATCCCCTTAAGGTTCTGGTTAGCACGCACAGCCTGGTGCACGTTACGAATATTGAGGATACAAGCAGCGCGGTCAGCCCCTTTTTTATAGATGTTCGCACCGATGAACAGCACGGAGATCAGGGTAAGGAGAACGAGAATCACAACAGTGATTTCGATCAGGGTCATACCTGGCTTGATTTTAGTTTTTGCAGTTTTTGTCAGTTTCATTGTTTTTTTTGTTGTGTTGTTGGTGTGGCAGTTGGCCACGGGTTGTTAAGAAACCAGCCTGTTTCGATTAGACGTATTCAACGTCCTCGCGATGCATTCTGGAGTTCTCAAATGTTTCTCTGGAGATTTTACCCTCCTCATACAGACTTGTTAGTTTTTCATCCCAAGCAATGTTGCCTGCACGCTTGATGACATCCTCAAGCGCTCGAGCGCCTCTGTCGTAACTACCGATCGCACTTGATACGGCATCCTCGTTGTTCTGTAAAAATTCGTAGGTTAACACACGACCATCAACGCCGCTCAGCAGACCTTGGGAGTGGATGAAGATAAGAATTTCACTCAGGCGGTTTAGCACAGCCGGGTGGTTCTCCCGAGGATACATCTCAAGAATACGACCCATGGTTTTCACCGCACCTGTGGTGTGCAGAGTGGAAAGCACCAAGTGTCCGGTTTGAGCGGCTTCCATGCATGTTTCCATGGCTTCGCGGTCACGGATCTCACCTAACAAAATCACGTGTGGTGCTTTACGCAGCACGTCCTTTAAGCCTTGTCTGTAAGAAGCCAAGTCCCGTCCAACTTCTTGCTGGGTGACGATACTCGGAGCCATAATCTTCTGGCCCGGCACATGCGGGTCGTCCATGTCGGTAGGATACTGGTATTCAACAGGATCTTCGACGGTGACGATGTGTTTAGGATGGTTCCTACGAAGCCAATCGATGATCGCGGCTAGGGTCGTCGATTTACCAGAACCAGTAGGTCCGGTTACAAGGCAAAGACCAGCCCGACGCTGAACGGCAAGTCGTAGCATTTCGGAGGTATCTGGATCAATCCCCAGAACATCCAATTCAGGAATGCTATCGTTTAGGATCCGGCAGGTCACACCAAGACCATTGGCACTCAAGTGGACTTGAATACGCAAGCGCCCGGAGGTCTTCCCTGTTGCTACGACAAAAATTCCGTTACATGAAAAGTCATCAACATGCCTTTCTTGGAAAGAGGATAGCGCCTCGTCAATTTTACGTGCCGCACGATCCTCAGCTGGCTCGGTTTCACCGAATCCATGACTCGCGGACTCACGGTTTCTTAGTAATTCACGATAGATCTCGTATACATCGTTAGCACTCAATACACCTAGATGCGCGAGGCATTCCATTCCGCGGTGCGTTTCAATATACACTGGCAACTCTGAGCGAATCTGAATATCGGACACGCCCATGGAATCACATACTTGGAAAATCACACCTAACAGACCAGCGCCGGTCATACCATGACGGAAGCCGACCGGTGCAGGGACACCCTGTTGGGCAGGAGCAGCCTGCTGGGAAACCGGAGGCTGAGTCGCGGGAGCTGCCGCTTGCTCGGGCACTGCTGATTCATAGATCGGCTGAGTCTGCAAAGGGTTGTGTAGCAAATTCCCAGTTTGTGCTGGTGGAGCAGGTTGCGCGGCTGGGGCTGCGCGTTCAGCTTGACGCGGGGGCGCCATATGAGGTACCGGCGACGCTGGAATAGGCAGCGGTGGCGCCCCCTGAGGCTCGGCGTTCGGCTGCTGTGCAGACATATCTGTAGAAGAAGAAATCATATTAATTAGCGGGCTGAGGGGTATTATACTCCGCCATTTTTGTGGACATCATGCGTTTCATGTAGGCCCCTTGAGCCTGACGCAGTTTCGTTAGATACTTGGCCCGGGTGTTTAATTCCTCGAGGCGTTCAGTAGAAGCGATCCTTCCCTCCTCCACTGCCGAATTGAGCAACTCGTTGAAAACGGCCATGCAGTGATCAAATTCAGCCAAGCTAGCCTTGGCCTCAGCCACTGTAAATTCTTCATGATAGCTGCCAATGTGATAAACAATGTTGTAGGCAGCACTTGCAGCAGTGATCCATGAAGCTGGATCCACCTCGTCGAGCTTACAAAAATCGAGTGTTTGTTGGGCAAGTTTAACTGCAGCAGCGTCATCCGCTGACGACTTACCGTATGTGGTCGTCGAGAGAAACAGGTGGAGGTTTCCGTAATTTGTATAATTCGAAGGGTCTAAATCATAGGCCAGCCTGAGTTTATCCTCGGTCACGCTCTGGAGATACTTCGCATGAGCCTCTGAGAGCGGTTTACCATCGGTCTTCCGATGCGCAGACGCGCCCATTCTTTTAATCTGTAACTTCGCCAGAGTATGCAATGGCGACTCCGGTGCCTCAACGACTACTTTAGCTTCTTCTCCATGCGCGCCACAACCACAGCCCTCAGCATGGGTGGCATGATCTTCGTGAACATGCTTGTGATGATGTGTATGATCATCACAACCTGATGAGCATTCCTCAGCCTTTCGGTTCTCCGCTTTCAAAGTTGCTGCATGTTCGTGGCTCTGACCTTTGTGCCAATAGAAATCGATTGGCCCCTGCATTGCCAAGGCTAGCACCTTGCCGTATGGACTTCCTTTGATACAACCAGGGTTCGGATCATACGCAAGTTTATCATCCGCCTGGAACTGCATCGCAAAACCAGCCCAAAGACCGACACCTACGAGAAAAGTGCCGCCTACTGCTATTTTTTGGATGTTTCGTTTCATGTAAGGAATTGAATTAAACGAGAAGATTGGTTTTAGAATATCTATGTCGCGGGTTTCGCTTGGAAACAGAGTGTCGAAATCATTGATAATACTAATTTAAGCCCCACAAAATAACCCACCAGCTTCAGGAAATCGGCACCTAACATACTTCCCTGCTTAAATACCAAGCGTGGTGTTAGATCTGCCAAGTGGTAGTGCGGTGATAGGACATAAATCCAATCGAGGAAAATATTGTCCTGCACAGTTGTCATCATCGCGAGGTAGCCAACGCCGAACAATCCATAGACGCTCAGGCACATCGGCACGACGTAACCAATAGTACTGCCGAAACGGCTACCAATGGAGACGGCCAGCATCGCCAATGGCGCAATCACAAGCAAGAACAGCGCAGCGTATTGCATGTTCGTAGCGACCCACATACTGACTTGGTTTTTATCACCAGGCATAGCACCCAGAAGACATACTCCTACAGTGATAGCGACCAGTGGCAGCAAGAAACACATGCAGGCGGCCCACATCTGTAACATCTGGCTAACACGTGACATTCCCGTGCTTAAGAAATACGCACCCAGTCCGGAGCGGGCAGATTCATCGCCGAAGCGCGAGGCTTGGAACAGCACCCAAATGACAGAAACAACCCACAACACGCCCCAAGCCGTCTGCGCGCGCGCTGGCTCGATCAATGTTGGGTTACTCTCATAGGGCGTCAGGTAAGGCAGAACGAGAGGCAGCACCAAAACGCTCAATACGGCCACAATCCAGACTTTACGCTGGAAAATGGTAGCTAAGGTTAAACGAAACAGTTGCATATTAATTCAGTTGATTTTTGAGATCACCCCACTGCTTGGGAACGTCGCCACCGCGGAGGTGCTTGATTTCCCCGTTACTAATAAGGACGGAGCTTTCCATCTCCATGCTGTCGAAATCAGGGTGACAGCTGACCAGACGAAGAACTCCCTCCGACCGACGAGCCCACAAATCTTGGAAAATTTCGCGAGCAAAGGCATCAAGGCCAGTGAATGGCTCATCTAGAAGAAGAATATCGGAACGGCCTTCCTTGACGGAAAATTCAGCCACGAGCAGAGCCACTTTACGTTTATTACCCGTGGATAATTTTCCGTATGGCTTCCGCAGATCCAGTTCAAGCTTCTCAGCCAAGGCCAACGCCTCACGGCAGCCGTCCTTGGGAAGCATACTTTTAAAAATAACTTTAGCTGGCAACTCTCTATCAAAAGCCAGGTCCTCGCTCAGCAATTGGCATCGTCCCTCACACACATAACCACCATCTAACGGCTTAAGCACACCAGCCAGAGTACGCAGTAAAGTGGTCTTACCACGACCGTTACGGGCTAACAGATAGTGCGTTCCACTACCCAATTCAATAACTCCGTCAGAGGACGCTAACCGATCCCTGTAGCCTATGCTCAGGTCACTTGTTAGCTCGATTTTGGGATGTTTAACGTTTGATTGCATGTAAGGTTGCTATGAAACTAGGCAAGCTTGTATGTTTTTTTAAACTTATTAGCAAGTAAAAAAGACAGTCAGTAATGTTAAATATTTAAGATCTCTTAAATACATGCAATTTGAGAAAATTTTAAACCTGTTGCATCCCGCCATTTTCTAACCCCTCTCCCGATCCAGTCCGAGGAGTTTTTGTAATCCGGGCTATCAAATATGAGCCACCGAAGATTTGTTGCCCATGCGAAGGTTTTCAGGGTTTCCTTTTTTCCAAAAGCAGACTATCTCGCCCCTGCACCAGAACTATGAGCAATCGCATCGACGCAACCTTTCAACGCCTGAAGACGAATGATGAAGCCGCATTCGTTGCCTACGTCTGTGCTGGCGACCCTAGTTATGATTCATCCCTGAACGTCATCCGTTCCCTCGCCGATGCCGGAGCAGACATCATCGAACTAGGGGTTCCATTCTCAGACCCCCAGGCAGACGGCATCGTAAACCAGCTCGCAGCTGAGCGTGCCTTGAAGGCTGGAATGTCGGTGAATAAACTGATGCAACTCATTCTCGATTTCCGATCCAGCCACGATACGCCACTCGTTTTGTTCACCTATTTAAATCCGGTTTACGCCTACGGATATGAAAAATTTCATATCGATGCCGCAGCAGCCGGTGCCGATGGCATCCTACTTCTGGACCTCCCTCCGGACGAGGTTTCCAATAACAAGGAACTGACCGCCTCAGAGGGACTGAAGCACATCACTCTGATCTCACCTTCGACTCCTCCCGCCCGCATGAAGATGCTTGCGGAACAATCTGAAGGCTTTATCTACGCGCTCTCACGCATGGGCGTGACTGGAGCCCAGGCCGCGCCCTCTACCAGCATCGGCGCACTCGTTTCCGATATCAAACAACACACCGACACCCCCGTCTGCGTCGGCTTCGGCATCAATACACCAGAACAAGCTGCTCTCGTGGCCTCTGCCTGCGACGGCGTAGTGGTCGGTTCCGCCATCGTGAATCAAGTTGCGGAAAACGCAGGCGATGCCAATCTGCCGCAGATCATCAGCGACTTCACCAGCCCCCTCATCCAAGCGACCAAAAATCAATAATCACCATGCAACTGCACTTTCATAAAATGAACGGCGCCGGCAACGACTTCGTAGTTGTGGACAACCGTAAGCTCGACCAGAACCTCAGCAAGGATCAGATCGCCAAACTCTGCGATCGCCAACGCGGCGTCGGAGCCGATGGGCTGTTAGCTGTCGAACCCGCCGAAAAGGGGGCTGATTTCAAATTCCGCTATTATAATGCCGATGGCGGCGAGGCGGAAATGTGTGGCAATGGAGCGCGCTGCTTTGGAAGATACACAGCCGGCCTCATGGGAGAGGGCTCCTCACTGGTGACCTTCGAAACCATCGCCGGAACACTCAGCGCCCAGATCATCGACGACAATGTCTGCATTGCCATGTCCGAGCCATTCGATCTCGCACTGCACACCGATGTCAAAGTCGAAGGTCTCGATGCCGATGTGCATGTGATCAACACTGGCGTGCCTCACGTCGTGGTCTTTGTGGATGATCTCGAAAATCTCGACGTGGTGAAATACGGTGCCGCCCTGCGCTACCATGAGCATTTCGCTCCAGCGGGGACCAATGTCAATTTCACCAAAGTGATCAACGATCAGCACATCGCCATCCGTACCTACGAGCGCGGAGTTGAAGGTGAAACACTCGCCTGTGGCACCGGCATGACAGCATGCGCGCTTATCCATCATTTACTCAACAACGCAGGCTCGCCAGTCTCCGTCGACGTCAAGGGAGGCGAGACTCTCGAAATCGGATTCATCCCCGAGTCAGACAAGCCATTCTCCGGCGTCACCCTCACCGGCCCAGCCGACTTCGTCTTCGAAGGCGAAATTACCATCTAACTTTTTAAACAAATAAATTTTTATGTTCCAAGGAACCCACACCGCACTAATTACCCCATTCCGCGACGGCAAGATCGATACCGATGCTTTCCGCGCACTGATTGACCGCCAAGTAGCCGCCGGCGTCGACGGCATCGTGCCATGCGGCACCACCGGCGAATCCCCCACCCTCGGCCGCAAGGAACACCTCCGCGTGATCGAGCTGGCAATCGAGTTCGCAGCAGGCCGCGTCAAAGTCATCGCTGGCACTGGAGCCAATGCTACCGCTGAAGCCATCGAGCTCACAACCAAAGCCGCCGCCATGGGAGCAGACGCCACGCTTCAAGTCTGCCCATATTACAACAAGCCATCCCAAGAAGGTCTCTACCAGCATTACAAGGCCATCGCCGAGTGCACCGACCTGCCGATGATGTTATATAGTATCCCCGGACGCTCGGTGATCGAAATCGAAGTCGACACGATCAAGCGACTCGCCGCCGATTGCCCGACGATTATCGCCAACAAAGAAGCCGGCGGTGATCCCGAGCGTATCACCCAGATCAAGGCAGCGCTGCCTGATGATTTCCAACTCCTCTCAGGCGACGACCCGTTGACCATCGAGTTCATGAAGCGTGGTGCTGTGGGACTTGTTTCCGTGGCCACCAACCTGATCCCCGATGTCATGGCTGGCCTGGTCCGCGCTATGAGCGAGGGTCGCGTGGCCGATGCCGAGGCGATTCAGGCGAAATACGAGCCGCTTTTCAAAACTCTCATGTCGCTCGACACCAATCCGGTTCCAATCAAGACCGCCGTTGCCCTGCAAGGACATTGCACCAACGAACTACGCCTGCCATTGGTCAATCTCAGCACTGAGAACGAAGGCACTCTTCGCCAGTGCCTGACAGACTTTGGCCTTCTCTAGACTGCATCATTCAAAGGTTGGATTTTCATCATTCCGACTCATATTAAACCCATGAGAATCACCATCGAGATTGATGAAACCACCTTGGAACACGTGCAGGCAATGACTGGCGAGTCCAAGAAAAGCCCTGCCGTAAGCAAGGCCGTGAAGGAATTCGTGCGCAGACGGATGGCGAAGGATTTTGGAAACTTGATGATGGATGGCGCCTTCGACTACCCATCCACTCCTGAGGAAATCGAAGCCTTGGACCGTTAATTCCCGTTAGTCGCCATGCCACCGATCCAAGCTCGTGATCCGCTCAATCCCATGGTGCTGGTTGACTCCAGCTGCTGGATCGAAGCCACTCGGAAAAACGGCAGCATCGAAGTGAAAGCAGCGGTAAAAGGTTTGCTCGATGAATTTCTAGCTCTGCTCTGCGGCCCGGTTGAACTTGAAGTCCTCGGCGGCTCGCGCGCGTATGAACGCGAGCGCCTGAAAAGCTACTTTGAGATCCTCCCCTACCGCACCAGTGATCACAAGATCTGGCGGGAAGCGATGGAGACCGGATGGAAACTCCGAGATGCGGGCGTGACAGCGCCGTGGAATAACACCATCATCGCCACCATCGCATGTCGCTACGATTACCGCGTCTACAGCATCGATAAACATTTCCCAATGATGGCCAAGATCCTAGGATTCTCCCTCTACGAACCAGGCTACGGTGGACGCTACAATCCTAACTAATCAGCGCGGCTCCCCAGAGCCACACTCTACTCTATTTCCCAATCCCAACTTCCTAACAACAACACTCCAATGACCAAACTTCTCATCACAGGACGCAGCGGCCGCATGGGCCAGACACTCGTCGAAGCAGGAAATGAAAACCCGGATACCGAAGTCACCAGCACGCACGATGCCGGAGACGATCTCGCTGCCGCATTTGCAGATGTCGATGCCGCCATCGACTTTACCGTGCACCACTTCACCAGCGAAGTCCTCGATGCCGCCCTCGCCTCTAACACCGCCTTGGTAATCGGAACCACTGGCCACACCGATGAGGAACGCGCCCGCATTGTCGAGGCTTCCAAGAAATTACCCATCGTCTTCGCCCCGAACTTCTCTGTCGGCGTCAACACCCTCTTCTACCTCACACGCAAAGCCGCGCAGATTCTCGGCAATGACCGCTTTGATATCGAAGTCACGGAAATGCACCACCGCCATAAGATCGACGCACCATCCGGCACCGCTCGCAGGTTGTTAGAAATCCTCAACGAGGAAACTAACACCAGCTACGAAGACGATGTCGCCCACGGTCGTGTCGGCAACATCGGCGCCCGCCCTAGTCAGGAAATCGGCATGCACACCCTCCGCGGCGGTGATGTCGTAGGCGATCACACCGTCATGTTTGCCGCCGATGGCGAACGCGTCGAACTCACCCACAAGGCGTCCAGCCGTATGACCTTCGCCTCTGGTGCCGTCCGCGCCGCTGTCTGGCTCCAGGACCAACCTGCTGGTCTCTACGACATGCAAGACGTCCTCGGACTGCAGTAAGTCCCGATCCCTGACCTCTGAACAAAATGGCCAACCGCGTAGGCATAGCCCTCGGTTCCAATCTCGGAAACCGACTGACCCACCTTCAAGTGGCCAGAGACATGCTGCTCAAGCTCATGCCGGAGAACGATGCAAACTACACGCAGGCTCCTGTCTATCAGTCCGAGCCTGTCAATTGTCCGCCGGAGTCGCCAGATTTCTTTAACACCGTTCTGGAGATCGATTACATTGGAACCCCCTATCAACTGCTAGAATACACCCAAGGCATCGAGTTTCACCTCGGCCGAGGCATCGTCTATCAGGAAAATGCTCCGCGCATCATTGACGTCGACATCCTCTATTTCGGAAACGAGACCATCAAGGACACCATCCTCAACGTGCCCCATCCGGAAATGACCTCCAGACGATTCGTGCTGCAGCCACTCGCTGACATCCGCCCACAGCTCATCCTACCCGGTGACAAAGCGACCATTGCAGAGCACCTCCACCACCTTGACTCAGATGAGCCACCACTGTCGCTGGTTCAGTCAGACTGGTAATCATCCTCGACCAACATCACCGTGAACTCCGTGCAAAAAGCCGATGCCATCCGCGCGCTGAAAAGTCAGCGCCCCATCTCCATGCTCACGGCCTATGACTACCCCACTGGTCGATTGTTAGACGAAGCCGGAGTGGACGTCATCCTCGTAGGAGATTCGCTTGGCATGGTGATGTTAGGATTTCCCGATACCACCCACGTCACCTTGGACATGATGGTGCATCACACCGCCGCCGTGGCACGTGGTGTTAAGAACTCACTGATCATCGGTGACATGCCCATTCACAGCTATGACACGCCCGAACAAGCCGTGGCCTCAGCCCGCCAGCTGGTAGAGGCTGGAGCAGACGTGGTGAAACTTGAAGGTGGCATCAATCAAGTCGACAAAGTCCGCGCCATCGTAGCAGCAGGCATCCCAGTCATCGGCCATCACGGCATGCTGCCACAACGAGTGCTAGAAGAAGGCGGCTATAAGAAAAAAGGCAAAACCGCCAAGGAGTCAGACGCCATCCTCGAAGGCGCACTCGCTCTGCAGGAAGCTGGTTGTTTCGCCATTGTGTTAGAAAGCGTTGTTCCGGAACTCGCGAAAAAAATCACCCACACCCTCGAAATCCCAACCATCGGAATCGGCTGCAAGGGTAAGGATCAGGAACAAACCTGCGATGGCGAAGTCGCCGTCATCACCGATGTCGTTGGCTCCTACCCATGGTTCGTTCCCCCCTTCGCCACCCAAAGAGCGGATGTCGCTGGCGAAATTTCCCGAGCCGTGCGAGGATACATCAACTCGATTTAACCCCACTCCTCATTTCTAAATCCTCCATTCGTTCATTCATTGCCCTCCCCTGAAAAAATCGCAGCCCTTGAAGCCCGCATGGTCGGACTCGGCATCACCGAGGAGACCCTGACGGAAAAATTCATTCAGGGCAGCGGCAGCGGCGGTCAGAAAATCAACAAGACAGCCTCCTGCGTTTACCTCAAACACGAGCCAACCGGCATCGAGGTGAAATGCCAGCAGCAGCGGTCGCGCGAACTCAACCGCTACATCGCCCGACGCGAACTCTGCGAACGCCTTGAGGAAAAACGCGACGGCAGAAAGTCCGCCAGAAAACAAGCGCAGGAAAAAATCCGCCGCCAAAAACGCCGCCGCTCGCGCCGAGCCAAGAACCGCATGCTCGATGACAAAACCAAGCACGCCAATAAGAAAAACCTCCGCAAGCCACCCAGTCGCAATGACTGACATGTCGTGGCAAAATGATAAGAAAACGCCGACCAGGCAGTAACCTAGTCGGCGAAATTAAAAATCTCAGTGAGATAGCGTCAAACGCTCAAGCGCGCCGACGAAGCAGAAGCGCAAAGCCACCCAAGCCAATCAGCGCCAGCGAACTAGGCTCAGGAACACTTCCGTTCACTTGGATATTGTTGACGTGGATGTTTCCAGTCGATCCCTCATTCACTGCACGTGGTGTGAAGCGGATCGCCACCGTGTCCGCACCAACAATAGCCTCATTGAACGTGAAGGTATCAAAAGAGGGTCCACTACCAGAGTTTGCATCGACTTGGACTGCATCGTATAGCGAGAAAACTCCCCCATTAACACTGACATCAAACGCCATGCCGTCTGCAGCACCAGCACCGTTGCGCCATTGGGAGACTGAGATACTGTCGACATTCAACGTGCCAGCGACATCAGCGGTTAAAGTAAATTCCACATAGTTGTCGTTAGTCCCATCGCCACTGAAGTCGAAATCGCGGATGTCAGCTTCGCCAGCAGCGGTTGTATTATTGACAACGACTCTCAAACTCGCAGACGGAGTCAAATCGGTCGAGCTGAGTCCAGCCAAGGCATTCGATGATGCCGCAAGTAGGATAGGATTGGGAGCGAGATCGTTCGTAACTAGTCCGGTGCTTCCAGAGCTGCGCCAGTCCAAGCCACTAAAATCCCAATTGACTAACACAGCGCCTTGGCTCGTTCCGATGCCGATGACAGCAGCGGCGAGAAGTGATGGTAATGTTTTTGGTTTCATCAGTGATTGATCGTGATTGTATTCCTGCTGGCTACCTCACAAGGTGCGAAGAAATAGCGAAATACATTGGTCTGGTGCACATATCATCAGCCGCCCCTTTGGTGGTCAAGCATCAAACACGTGCCTCTTCCTCTCCGATGACGAATCAGTCTTGATTCTTGAGTCTGGTATCTGCACTCTAAACCCCATGCAGCAGTATCACGATCTCCTCACCGATGTGCTCGAAAACGGTGAATCGCGCACCGATCGCACCGGAACCGGAACTCTCTCCGTTTTCGGTCGGCAAGCTCGCTACGATCTGCGCGAAGGATTCCCCTGCCTGACCACCAAGAAGCTCCATCTTCGCTCCATCATTCACGAGCTCCTCTGGTTCCTCAAAGGCGATACCAACATCGCCTATCTCAAGGAAAACGGCGTCCGCATCTGGGACGAATGGGCGGACGAAAATGGCGAACTCGGCCCGGTATATGGCCAGCAATGGCGTGCCTGGGAAGGTGACGATGGCGAGGTGATCGATCAGATCGAGCGCCTCATTGATGGTCTGAAAAACAATCCCCACTCCCGCCGCCACCTGGTCTCGGCATGGAACGTCGGCAAGGTCGACAAGATGGCCCTCCCCCCCTGCCACATGCTGTTCCAGTTCTACGTGCACGACATCGGCAGTGAAAAACCCGGCCTCTCCTGCCAGCTCTACCAGCGCAGCGCCGATCTCTTTTTAGGCGTCCCTTTCAACATCGCCTCCTACGCCCTGCTCACCATGATGGTAGCGCAAGTCTGCGGCTACGAGGCCCGCGACTTCGTGCACACCTTCGGCGACCTGCACCTCTATCAGAACCACCTCGATCAGGCGAAGCTCCAGTTAGAACGCACGCCCAAAGACCTCCCCACCATGTGGGTCAACCCAGAAGTCAATGACATCTACGCCTTCACCTTCGAAGACTTCGAACTACGCGACTACAATCCCGATCCACACATCAAGGCTGCGGTAAGTGTGTAGGACAGCTTTGCAAGCTGTCGGCAACCCAAGGAAACATCAAGCCAAGCACCAATCGCCACTCATGTCTCAAAACATCAAACTCATCGCCATGGTCGCCATGACTCCGGAGCGAATCATCGGCAAAGACGGTGGCCTGCCTTGGCATTTACCAGAGGATCTCAAGGTCTTCAAAAAATACACCACCGGACATCCGATTGTGATGGGTCGCAAGACATGGGACTCGATTGGCAAACCTCTGCCAAAACGACAGAACATCGTCCTAACAAGAGATCAACATTGGTCAGCAGAAGGAGCCGAAGTAATTCACTCGCCTTCCGATCTGGAGAATCTCGAACTCATGGACCAAGAGGTCTACATCATCGGCGGTGCCCAAGTTTACGCCCTGTTCCTCGATCAGATCGATGAAATGTTAGTCTCCCACGTCTACGAGAACCATCCGGGCGACACCAAACTGCCCAAGTTCGAAGATCAGTTCCCCCACATGGAAGTGGAGGAAAAATACGAGACCTTTGAGCTGCGGAGATATCGAAGGTAGGACAGCTTTTTAAGCTGTCGGCAAACTTGGGAATTGGCTAGGGTAGTCGACAGCTTACAAAGCTGTCTTACGATGAAAGACTTCGAGCCATCGGAAGAACTTCAGAAATCCAAGCGGAAGCTGCCCCACTGGGAGCAGAATGATTGCACTTACTTCATCACCTTCCGATTGGCGGATTCCATGCCTAAAGGGAAATTTGACGAGTGGAATGAAGAGCGTATGCGTTGGTTACGCAGTCGTAACCTTGATGTTGACCTTCCTCTCCAAGAAATCTTGTCACAGCTCTCTCCAGAGCAACGGAAAATCTACAACGAAACCTTCTGGAAAGGATACCATGACTTGCTAGATGCATGCCACGGAGAATGTGCGCTGCGCGATCCGGCTAACTCCAAAATCGTCGCTGACACCCTGCTGTTTTTCGACGCCGAACGATATACCCTGGGAGATTTCATCATCATGCCGAACCACGTGTATTTGGTAGTGAAACCTCAGGATGGCTGGAAACTCAGTGAGCTACTCCACTCATGGAAACGTTTCAGTTCACGAAAAATCAATGAGCATATGCAACGAGAAGGCAAACTCTGGCAGCCGGAATCCTACGATCACATTGTGCGGAACGAGGCGCAGTTAAAACGCATTCAGGCATACATAAAAAACAACCCCAAGAACCTGCGTGAGAGTGAGTTTCATTATCACCAGAGTAGGACAGCTTTGTAAGCTGTCGGCAAACTTGGTGAACACATTCTGCTTGGCTTGATTAATCCTTGGCTAGCCGACAGCTTACAAAGCTGTCCTACCCACCAACTTCGCCACGTGCTTCGCGATGACGTCGGCTTCAAGGTTGACCTTCTGACCTACTTTCGCCTGCTGGAGGTGGGTTTCCTGCAAGGTGTGGGGGATGATCCAGAACACGGCGCTGCTTTCAGTGAGCTCGGCGATGGTCAGGGAGATGCCGTCGATGGCGAGTGAGCCTTTGTCGATGCACAAGCGGTGGATTTCCGGAGGCAGGGCGATTTCCAAGCGGTGATCGTTTCCGTGCGGTGAGAGATCGAGAATTTCGCCGGTGGCATCGACGTGGCCTTGCACGAAGTGGCCGCCGAAGCGACCGCCCGCCAGCATAGCGCGTTCCAGATTTACCAACGAGCCTTCCTCCAGACCACCGAGGGACGTGACGGTCAGCGTCTGCCGGAGAATGTCAAAGCTGGCTGACGTCGCGTCTGATTCCACCACGGTGAGACAGCAGCCGTTGATGGCTACGGACTCGCCGTCTTCCAGCTCGGAGGCGAAGGGAAGTTCGAGCACCAGCCGTGCCTGCTCACCTCGCGATTCGAGCGAGAGCACTTTGCCAGTGGCTTCTATCAGTCCGGTGAACACTCTGTTAGTAGTGAATGATTATTCAGCTTCCGGGCTGACCAAGCCGCGTTGCGGTTCATCTTCCACTTTTTCGACAGCCGGTTTTTCTTCATCGAAAATGTCGTTCACTGTCGGATCTGGGAATAGCAGCATCACTATCGATACAATCACGGTCGGGATGAACGCACCCATGAGCAATTTGCCGGGGGAAACGCCATCGCCGAAGAAGCGACTCAGTAGTGCCTGACCAGCTGGGTTGGGAGCATTGGCAATGACGGTGAGACCACCACCACATACCGCACCAGCGAGCACAGCATATTTAAGGTCCGCACTTAGTCCGCTAACTTGGCTAGCGAGGAAGGTAATCGCGGCGTTATCATTGAATGATGTCAGCACTACAGAACCGACAAAGAGCGGCAATTTCTCCAAGCTGGTGATGATAGGCCCCAACCACCAGCCTTGCAGACCTCCGTGAATAACAAGTCCTGCGAGGAAGAAGCCCACCAGAATAGGCCCCTTGAGCTGCATATTGAACTGGTGATGTGCCGTGCCCTGACGGAAGGCCAGGAAGAAGAGGAATCCACCGACGAACAAAGCCGGCGTGTGGGCGAAGAACACGGTCCAAGCCATGAAAAACAGGTGAGTGACAGTGATCCAGAGCGGAATCGAGCGGCTGCGTTCATCTTGCAAATCGCCTTTGCCATCGCCGTCATGGTCATCCAGTTTAGCGGCCAGACTGACCAGTTCCTTGCGGAAGACAACGTAATAGAGAGCGGTGGACAGGAGGATACCGGCGATCGCTTTTTCACCAAAGTGCAGGAACATCTCCGGTGTGGTCAGGCCCCATTTCTGGGCAACCATCAGCACTGGTGGCGCTGCGAAGTTCGTCAGCACGCCACCGACAGAAATATTAACGAACAGCAGTCCGAGGGTGCCGTAGGCGAGCTTGGCACTTGGCTTCAGCTTGTAGAACTTCTTCGCCAGCAACATCGCAGCGATGGTCATGGCACCTGGCTCGGTGATGAATGAACCGAGGATCGGCGCGACAATGAGAATGGAAAGCCACCATGCGGAAGGCGTTTCCTTACCCCATTTGGCAAAGAAACTGAGGCAACTCTCGGCAAAACGCAGCACTGGGCGCGTGGAAGCGAGCGCCATGATGATGACCACGAACATCGGCTCGGTGAAGTTCACCGTGGTGATGTAGCTCTTCACGGTCTCGACATCGTAGAAGCCGATGATGGCGGCGATGAGAACTAACACCCAGATTCCGAAGATCGCTTCGATCTCTCCGAGGAAATGGAAAAACGTCGCCTTAAAGCTGACCATATCATCGGCTTTGGCAGACTCCCCTGCTGCTTCCTTTTGTTTGCGAATCATGGAATCGTGCTCATGCTGCAGCTTGTGGGAGTACTTCGTCAGCGGAACCGCGAAGAAGGTATGGATAATGGCGAGCAGGAAAATGATACTCGCCACCACAAGAAACGGCTGTTCTGAGGCGCGGTAGCTGATTTTTTCCCAGATGCCGGACATCTCAGAGGCGGTTTCCTCGGCTGGGAACTCCTCCATGCGCTGGAGGAATTCAGGCTTGGCACCAGGGTCGGCCGCAGCATGCACCGCGGGCATCGCGAAGGTGATCAGGAACAAAATCAAAGGAAGTAGCTTCAGTCTCATACGGGGAGAGGAAATAGCATCTCAGGCATTCTTGGCAAGGCTTACTGGTCATCCTGTTTTTTTCGCTTATAAAGATGACAGATGCCCAACAAATGGAAACAACAGACAAGCGGCGTTAAATCCCGAGTCAAACAGCGGGTTTCGGCGAAATTGAACGCGTGGAAGGCACGCATCGCCCGTGAAATTTCCGGAGGCCAAACCGGTGGCACCAGCGACGGCAACAAGGTCGATGTCTACTTCGAAGGCGACCGCGCATTCGCCGCCATGCTGGATGCCATCAAGGAGGCGAAGCATTACGTGCATCTGGAAATGTATATGTTTTTCTCAGATCACATCGGCAGACGCTTCGCCGATGCGCTGAGCGCCAAAGCTCGCGAGGGTATCCCCGTGCGAGTGATCTACGACTCGATCGGCTCACTGGAAACCGACAACATGCAATGGGCCGACATGCGCAGCGCCGGTGTGACCGTGGTGGAATACCGGCCGGTGGCATTCTGGCGGAAGCGCAGTGGCATCTTCGGCAGGAACCACCGGAAAAACCTGATCGTCGATGGAGCCACCGCCTTCACCGGAGGTCTCAATCTGGCCGATCCATGGGCGGGGGAATTCACCAGCGATGCTTGCTGGAGAGACACCCACTGCCGGGTGATCGGACCTGCCGCACACGATTTCAATAAGCTGTTCATGGACTCTTGGGAATACTGCACCAAAGAGAAAATCTTCCACCGCCCGGATCCCAAACCTTTAACAGATGCTGAACAAACCGCACACTCCGAGGGGCTAGATGAAAGTGGCTGCTGCCGCTGCGTCGTGGTGGGAAGCCAAGGCCTCCGTAACAGCAAGGAGATCCACAAAATGTTCTCGGTGAATCTCGCGCGAGCAGAAAAGTCGATCAAGATGACGATGCCGTATTTCGCGCCGCCCAAGCTCCTGCGAACATCGCTCCGTGATGCCGCCAAACGGGGTATTGAGGTTAATCTGCTTCTCCCTCGTGACTCCGATGTCACCGTGATCGATTGGGTCCGCGAGGGACTTTATCCGCAGATGCTAAAGTGGGGTGTAAAAGTTAGAGAATACTTGGGTCCTGTGCTGCATGCCAAGACGATGGTGGTTGACGATCATATCGCCGTCATTGGCTCATCTAACTTTGATATCCTCTCAGTGCTGATGAACCGCGAGTGTGGACTGGTGGTCTTCGATGACTCGGTGGCGGAAGAACTCGACCGCCAATGGCAAAACGACCTGATGCTCTCCGAGCGTGTCACACGCGATTGGGAAGGCATCAGGCCGTGGTGGCGTTTATTGTTTGCCAAGCTGGGGTGTTTTTTGATCCGGAGGTTTTGATAGTAGGACGAGTTTCCAACTTGTCGGCAACCTCAGGAGTAAACAGGCTTAGTAAGACGCACTCACCAAGCCAGCCGACAACTCACAAAGTTGCCCTACTTTACTTTTCTAACCAAATCCGAGAACTCGGTGCGGTGGCCTTTTTCATCCTTGCCGCGTCCTTGCTCGGCGAGTTCGCGGACGAGTTGGTAATTTCCCTTTCCGGCAAACTCGCTGCCACGCTGGAGCATTCCGAAGAGTCCTACGCCGGAGGCAAATTTGAAGTCGTCGCTGGCGTCCTTCCATGCCTTGCCGCTATCGGTGACCGGGGTTTCGAAGTAGGTGCTCTCGGTTTCCTTGGTGGCCTCGGGGCCTTTGTAAGCTAGTTTCACGGTCAGCATCTCGGGGCTGTCGACCACTTCGCGGTCGGCTGGTTTTGGTTCGGCGATTTTGCGTTTCTGATACTTCAGATCATCAATCACAGGTGCTTGTTCCGTAGCATTGCCTGGCACGATCTCATAGAGCGCTGTGACTCGGTGACCAGCACCGATCTCGCCGGCATCGATCAGTTTGTTTTTGAAATCCTCTGCCTTGAGCATTCTGTTAGCGTAGCCGATCAGGCGGTAGCTTTTCACTTTCGCCGGGTTGAACTCGACCTGGATTTTCACGTCCTTGGCGATGGTGACCATGTTGCCCATCATGTCATCGAGGAAGACTTTGCGACCTTCGCGTAGAGAATCGATGTAGGAGTAGTTGCCATTCCCCTTGTTAGTGATGTCTTCTAACATGGCATCGTTTAAGTTGCCTTGTCCGAAACCTAACACGGAGAGATAGACTCCGCTTTTTGCCTCGCGCTCGACCATGGATACCAGCGCCGAACGATCGGTTAGTCCGACATTAAAGTCACCGTCAGTGCCGAGAATCACGCGATTGACGCCGCCTTTGACAAAGTGTTTCTTCGCCATCTTGTAGGCCAGGGTGATCCCTGCGCCCCCGTTGGTGGAGCCTCCGGAGCGGAAGTTGTTGAGTTTATCCAGAATCGTCTTTCGACCGTTTTCATCAACGTAAGTGGGAGGCAGAGCAAGGCCTTGAGCCCCTGCGTATACTACGATGGTGACTGAGTCATCGCCATTGAGTTCCTTGAGCAGGATCTTCATGGAGTCGACTAGCAGAGGCAGTTTGTCCTGGGCATTCATCGAACCAGAGACATCGAGCAGGAACACGAGGTTCGCAGCCGGACGCTTCTCTCTAACAATGTCCTTACCTTGCAAACCGACCTTCACCAGACGGTGCTCGGGATTCCATGGGCACGATGCCGTTTCCACATTCACCGAGAACGGGTGATCCCCCTCAGGCTGCGGGTAGGTGTAGCTGAAGTAGTTGATCATTTCCTCGATCCTAACAGCGTCCTTGGGAATCGCCTGACCGTTCTGGATCATCCGGCGCATATTGGTGTAGGATGCGGTATCAACGTCCACGGAGAACGTGGAGAGTGGAGCCTTGAATGGGGATAGAAACACGTTGTCAACGAGCTGGCCGTAGCGGTTACCAGAAGCGTGGACACTTCGTCCCACCCTGGGGTCTCCCCCGCGATCTTCTTCGATTAAACCATTCTGCCCATCTCTTATGGATTTCTTCTTACCTGCTCTGCTTCCTGCAACGTCTCCAGCCCCACCACTACGGTCTAAAGTGAAAGGCATACTTGGTTCTGCAGGGACAATACCTCCAGTCGGCTTCCCTCCTTCGGGAACAACGCTAGGCTTCGTAGGCATCGGAGTGGCTTTGGGAGTTGGCATATTCTGGCGGAGCGGCGCTTCGGCAGCAGGCATAGGATCTGCTGGCAGTGACTTCTCACGCTTTTCTGTATCCTTGCTTGGGTTTGCGTAGCGATTTTGGGCAACGTCATCCGCCTCAGCAGGTCTGAATTCCTGTGATTTGGTATCAACTCCGAGCTTAAGCTCACCTGCTTCACGGGATCTAACGCTCGGTGCAGATTTCTTCTCCGCTTCCGCAAGTTGGGCTTCGGGTTGGTAGCTATCGTTCAACGCGAGATCTTGATCACGGTCGCTTTTCCAGCCGTAGTAGCCAACGGCAGCCACGGTTAGAGCGGCGGCGATGCCGATTCCGATAGCTGGACCGCGCCCTTTGTTGGCGCTGCGAGCTGCTGTCATCTCGGTCACCGATTGTTCTTCATCGAGACGTTTTTCGAGATCTGCTAGAAATTCTGTGTCGTCACCTGCGCCGTGTCGGGCGTGTTCGTTGAGTAAGGCGTCGATCATGTTATCTTCTTTTTTCATGATGGTAGTGGGTATTTAAATTTTAAAATGGGGGTATTTGTTAGTGCTGGAGGCATTCGCGGAGTCCGGAGCGGGCGCGCTCGAGTCGTTTCCTCAAGGTGGCGTTTTCCACAGCGAGCGATCGAGCCGCTTCTTCGCCGCTTTTTTCATCGTAGTAGAAAGCCTTCACCGCCTCGGCGAGTGTGTCGGGGAGCTTCTTCAGGCAGCCTTCCAGTTTGGAGAAGACTCCACCTTGGTCGCGCAGACCGTCCCATTGCTTGGCGTCGGCTTCGAGGCATTCCAAGGTTTCCTCATCGAGGCTGATTTGCCGGGAGTTCTTGCGTAGCGACTCGCGCCACTTGTTCCGCACAATGCCGCGCATCCACGAGCCAAAGTCACGGGTGACATCAAAGGTTTCCAAATTTCTCCAGGCCACCACAAAGGCGTCCTGCACGATGTCTCGCGACGTGTGGCTCTCCTTGGTTAGGGCTGTGGCGTAGGCGAGGAGGCTACGGTGGTGTTCCTTGGCCAGAATGGCGAAGGACTTGCGGTCGGCTGTCTCAGTCATGGGTTGTTTTTCTAAAGCTTTCATCATCTTCACCCCCTATTGGCGCGGCGGCGAGGAAAGGTGACATCTTTTTTCAAAGAAATTGCAGTTTGGTATTTGGCCTTGGCGCATTGGCGCTTAAAAAAAGTCCGTGCCTGCTGCCCGTGTCCTGATCGACGGCCCCTCCGAGCTTGTCTTCGACTACGCCATTCCCGAGGGAATGGACGCGGTGACCGGGTGCCGGGTGAAAGTGCCACTGCGCAACAAATCCTCCACCGGCACCATCCTCGACATCACCGAGACGATGCCGACGAAGTTCACGCTCCGCGAAATCGACGCCCTGATCGATCCTGAACCGCTGATCACGCCGAAGCTCATGGAGCTGGGCAAATGGATCGCCGACTACTACGTCGCCCCCATGGAGCAGGTGATGCGCTCGTTGCTGCCGGAGGCGGTGCGACAGGAAAGTCACTCTGAGAAGACACGCAAGCTGGTCTGCATCGATCAAAAACCGGACGATGAGACACTGGAAAAACTCGGCAAACGCGCCCCACGCCAGCATCTCATCCTAGCATTGTTAGACGCCGCCGGCGGCCAAATGGCACTAGCTGATCTCGGTGGTGGCTCGGTAGCCGCCTCGGTCAAATCACTGGCTAAAAACAACTACGTCAAAGTCATCGAGGAGGCCGTGCGTCGGGATCCTGATGAAGGTGAGGAATTCCTCGAAGACAAACCGCTCAAGCTCAACCCCGGCCAGGAGGTGGCGATGAAGGAAGTGCTGCAGCAGATCAGCGAACCTGAAAAACCGCTACTGCTCCATGGCGTCACCGGCTCAGGCAAGACGGAGGTTTACCTACAGGCGGCGCAGCATTGCATCGACTCCGGAAAAAGCGTGCTCGTCCTGCTGCCGGAAATTTCCCTGACACCGCAGACGGTGCAACGTTTCAAATCACGCTTCGCCTCCATTCAGGATCAAGTGGCGGTGCTGCACTCCCATCTTTCCCAAGGTGAGCGATTCGATGAGTGGCACCGGATCCGCTCGGGCAAAGCTCGGGTGGTCATTGGCGCCCGCAGTGCTATTTTCGCGCCCCTAACAAACATCGGCATCATCATCGTCGATGAGGAACATGAAAACTCCTACAAGCAGGAAACCTCCCCCCGTTACCATGGTCGCGATCTCGCGGTGCTGCGCGGGCATCTGGAAAAATGTGCCGTCCTGTTAGGGTCGGCAACACCTTCTCTGGAATCATTTCACAATACCCAGACTGGGAAATACAAACTGCTGACTCTCGAAGAACGAGCCGATGACAAATCGCTGCCTATCATCCGGGTGATCGATATGCGGGTGGAGGGTCGCAAACACAAGGGCGCGCCTAACATCCTCTCTGATCCCCTGCGCGGCCACATGGAAAAAAAACTCGCCGAGGGTGAGCAGGTCATCCTGTTTCTCAATCGGCGTGGCTTTGCACGCTCACTGCAATGCGGCAGCTGCGGCCATGTCTGCGAGTGCCGTCACTGCGCCCTGCCGCTGACCTATCACCGACAAGAAGAGCGGCTCATTTGTCACATCTGCGGTCACCAAGCGATCACCCCCAAGAAGTGCCCCGAGTGCGGCGACCCGGGAATCCGTTTCCAAGGCTACGGCACCGAGCAGGTGGAGGGCATTCTGAAAAAGGTCTTTCCGCTGGCACGGCTGGCGCGCATCGATGCCGATAGCATGAGGCGCAAAAACGCCCTCAAAGACACGCTCCGCGCCTTTCATCAGCGCAAGATCGACATCATCATCGGCACCCAGATGATTGCCAAAGGGCTGCATTTCCCCAACGTCACATTGGTGGGAGTTCTCAACGCGGACCTCGGCCTGCACGTGCCGGATTTCCGCGCCGGAGAACGTACCTTCCAGCTGCTCACGCAGGTGGCGGGTAGGGCTGGTCGGGGTGAGATGGAAGGCGAAGTCATCGTGCAAACTTACACGCCGCACTCGCCGTCTATTCAATACGCGCGCCACCACGATTTCCCCGGCTACGCGGAGCAGGAACTCGATTTCAGAGAACAATTCGGCTATCCGCCCTACACTCACTGCGCTGTGTTAGGCACCCGCTCAGGCCACGAGCGACGCGCCGAATTCACTCTGCAGAACCTGCACAAACGTCTCGCCACTGATCTTCCAGCGGGGATGAAACTAGGCGATGCCCTGCCCTCGCCCCTGACCAAAGCCCACGGCCAGTATCGTTTCCAAATGATGATCCTCGGCAGCTCCGCCCGAGGACTTTCGCGTCACGTCAGAGCCGTGCTCGATCAAACCCCCGCGCCGGAGGATGTCACCGTGGTTTTTGACATGGACGCGATGGGGTTTTAATCGCTTTGATCTGGTCGGGCAGTTTCGCTACGTTGCGATTTACTGACTATTGCTTGATCGATTTGCTACCAATTTCCTGCATGTGCTTGAGCACGATGTGGCGGAAGAACGCGCTGTTTTTCTGGGCACCATCCAGTTTCTTCAGAGCTTTACGGCCTTCTTTTCGGTCGCTCAGATCGGTGTCCGCAGGAACAATGTCAGGTTTGTCATACTTGATTTCGTTGTTACCGGCGATCAGGCTGGAGCAGATTTTGATGATTTGATCGAGCTGTTCTTGAGTTTGGCAGGAAGAAGCCAGATTATACCACGCCTCGGCGTTGAACGGGTTTCCTTTCAAACTGGAGAGTAGCAGGCTTCTGCCGTATTTTGTCTGATCTGCTTTATCAAGGGATAGGAAAAGGTGATTCGCAATGTGGGTGTCCATGTAACTTTCCAATCCGACATTCATTCCCTGGGTGAGACCAAATTGATATTCCGCGTAGGTTTTTTTCTTTGTGCCGCCAAATTTAGTGCGGTGCGCAGGCATGTCGAAATGCCAGTAAAAGTAGGAGTTTTCAGGTCCGGCAGTCGCGCTCTGTTCGATCGCGGCAGAGTAGCCGGATTTGGAGTCGTAGGCATAACGGATAGGGCATCCGTGCCCAGGTTGACCACCAGACGAGACGGGCACGCCAAGTGCGGTTTGCGCGCAACGTGATATGAATGACATAGTTCCACAGACACCACCAGTGTCTATCTTGCTGGGATAGGACTTCCAGTGCCAGGCCGAGGGGGTCATCTCTTTACCGATATCGCCTCTGGGGCGTCCTTTGGTGTAGGGGCCGTAGGTGTGCAGACGTTTGTCACCGTGTTTCCCATTGTATTTCTCCCAGATGTAATCTGCCTCGTCCTTGGGCATGCTGATGGCTAGTGGCATGAGCAGCGGCCATGGCGTCTTAGTGAGCGGAAAAAGAGGCCACGGCTGGTCTTCGGACAGACTAAGCTCGGAGCGATCCGTATTTTGTATTTTATCCAAGTGTCTAAGAAACTCGGCGATGGACATCCTAGGAGTGCGGTGCACGGGCCGAACTTTCTTGGCGGTGATGTAGTCGCGCATCACCTCTTCGAGGCCGTTGGCTCGACCTTTTCCGTGCCCTGCATCGCTGACATTGAGTAATTTGGCAAGGGCAGCCGCGTGCTCCTCGCTATCCCATGCCTGCTGGGCGGTAATCCCTTTTTCTTCGAGGTAGTCACCTAATTTTTTCGCCTGCTCGGTCATCGATTTCGGCGCGTCCGAAACCTCGCGGGCAAATTCCACTGACGGATCTTTGCCCTCTTTAAGGTATGTTTTTGCGATCGCGACGGTCTTGGAAAGTGCCGACAGTTCGTTCACTCTCCCCACACCAATCTCCCGGCGGGCGACGGATGTGCCCAAGCAGAATTGCTCGTATTGATGAAACATTTTCTCCCCCAACTCTGAGTAGAGGGTATTGAGGTTTTTGAGAACGTGGGGATTCGCAGGGTAGATCGCGCCGTAGACAGCTGCTCGGGCAGTTTCGTCGCTATCGACCCATGCTTGTAATTTAGGATCGATGGAAACTCCGGCAGCTTTAAGCTGCTCCAGGATTTTAGTGCGCTGGGTGGATAGAATCTGGTTGCGAAGGGGATTGGACCACTTTCCATGGGATTTCTCGGCTATAACGTTGAGAGACTTAGTCTTTGGCGCAGTCACCTGTGCCGTCGCAATTCCTGCAAGCTGTGCACCCGTGAACACACAAGCGGTCATGATGGTTATCTTCATTGTTGGGACAAATATACTCAATCTGCTGAGGATTCAAATATTTAAGCCCCCTAGTCATCTTTGGTCAGCACCACATGTAGTCGGGTCGCTCTGAGACTCAAAACGGTTGGTTTTTAGCAAATTGGTATTTGGTTTTTGGGTTTTGGAGTTTAGAACTTCTTATGGCCTTTTTGGAACTACAAGACGTCAAAACCCACTTCCCCGTGCGTAAGGGCGCGGTGATCAGAAAAGTGACCGATGTCGTCAGAGCTGTCGACGGCGTGACTCTGAGCATCAACCAAGGTGAAATCCTCGGACTGGTGGGCGAATCCGGCTGTGGCAAATCCACTCTCTCACGCACTATCATGCAGCTGATTCCGGCCACGGACGGTGCCGTCGTGCTGGAAAATCAAAACCTGTCGGTTCTGCCCCAGTCTGAGGTGAGAAAACGCCGTTTGGATTTTCAGATGATTTTTCAGGACCCCTACGCATCGCTGAACCCGCGCATGACGGTTTACACGACTCTAGCAGAAGCGATCAACCAACGTCACCCTGGCCTCAAAGGGGCTGCCATGGATGAAAAGATCGCGGCGTTGATGGAGCGGGTCGGTCTCGACCAGCGGTTCATGAAAAAATACCCGCACGAGTTCTCCGGCGGACAGCGCCAACGCATCGCCATCGCCCGTGCGCTGGCACCGGAGCCAAAACTGGTGATTGCGGACGAGCCAGTGAGTGCGCTCGACGTTTCCATCCAGTCGCAAATCCTCAACCTTCTGCTAGAACTTCGCCGAGACTTGGGACTAACCATGATTTTCATCTCTCACGATCTCTCAGTGGTGCGCTACTTGGCCGATAACATTGCGGTCATGTATAAAGGAAAAATCGTAGAATATGGTGAAGCCGAGCAGGTGTTCAACCACCCCGAGCACGAGTATACTCAGAAACTCCTCCACGCGATTCCTCACATCCAGCAGAGTGCCTAACCTCTCTCCTCGTTCATGAGTGAGTCTAACGACAACGCGCGCCAAGCCACACTGGGAAACTATATTTCCTACGGTATTTACCGAGGTTTCGAGCGGCTGTTGAAGCCTATTCCGATGGAGCTGGTCTGCGTGATTGGCGGAGGCATAGGAACACTCGGCAGCTACCTGCTTCCCAGTCGCCGAAAAATGGTGATTCGGAACTTGCGCATCGCCTACGGTGAACAACTCAGTCGAAATGAGATCCATTCTCTGTGCCGAAAAGTTTTCTGGCGATCGGGTGCTAATTTCCTTTCAGCCATCCGGGCGAATACGATGAAACCTGACGATCTCCACAAGCGCATGGAAATCGTCGGCACCGAAAACCTCGAAGCTGCCCGCACACCTGACACGGGATTCATCCTTCTGTTAGCCCACATGGGAAGCTGGGAAATATTGGTGCAGATGCACTTGATAGTCGAGGGACTGCTCCCATTCGGAGGGCTCTATCGGCCATTGGGTAATCCATTGTTAGACAAACTTGTCAAACGCCGACGCCAAAAGACAGGCACCAAACTGTTCAGTCGAGCCGATGGCTTTTTCACCCCCATCGCCCATCTCAAGGAAGGTGGAACCTTGGGTGCTTTCTCTGACCAGAATGCAGGATCATCTGGCATGTCGGTTCCTTTTTTCGGCAAACGAGCATCAATGACCAACCTGCCCTCTCTACTTCACCGGCGCACCGGTGCACCTATCATTCCAGTGTCGATGGAAACTGTTTCACATGGTCGGTGGCGAGTCGTGGTGCATCCGGCGATTGAAATTTCAGATGACGAAAAAACCAATGCGGCACTCACTACCAGCCTGTGTGCTCAAGCGTTCGAGCGCATGATGAGCATCAGTCCTGCCGACGTGCTTTGGATGCACGGCTACTGGAAAGTGGGAACCAAACGCCCACTCAAGATCGATGGCGTTCTGAAAAAGAAAAATGCCAGTCGTCTGGCGCCTGCCACCAAACCCTTCAAGGTCCTCGTTTTCACAGGAACAGAATCTGAGGAATCCGATGAAATCCTTGAACAGATTCACCGACTGAAAAACTACCGTGACGACATCGAAATCACCGTCGCGGGTGAATCCATCGTCTCCCCTGATGCGGTTCATCACATCACGATGGATCCCAGCGAGCCTCCACACATCGTAGCGCACAAAATTCTCAACTACAATCGTGAGATGACCACACCACTCGACTGCGCGATCGATTTCACGCAGGACGCATCCGGCGAAAACATTCTGAAGCTCTCTGAAGTCAAACCGGTATTTGCCATGAGCGGTGCACACTATTCCCGTAGCACAGCGATTACATTCAAAGATCCGGAAAAACGAAATCTGGCAGGATTCTTGGAAAGCCTCGGCATCAACGCTGAGGCCGATTAAATCAGCATCTTCCCCCCATGACAGCTCCTGTATTACCTCGTAAAGGATGGAATGCATTCGTCCATCATCTTGCGCGCGATGCCAAGCTCTGGCTGTGGGTCGCCTTTCTTCTTTTTGTAGCACGAGCCCTGTTGATTTGGTTGAATCGGTTCAGCCTGGCTGACGAAACTGGGTTTACAACATTTGCTACCGCATTTTTTGTAGGCTTTCGTTTTGATATGCCGGTGGCCACGGTGTTCACCCTACCTAGTTTTCTAGCAGCTTGCCTAGGGATCTTGATTCCGATGAACAAGGTCATCTCGGCACTCAGAGCTATCAGCACCTATTTCTTTACCATCAGCTGGGTGCTGATCACCACGATTACCCTTGGCTACTTTAAGCAGTATCATAATCAGTTCGATGCTCATTTGTTAGGTGTGGTTTACGATGACTTTGGAGCGATCGTCATGACCGTCTGGAAATCATACCCTGTCATCCTCGGTTCCATTGTGATGATCATCATCGGATTCGTTCTTATCTATATCGGCCGCCGTTGGATCAAAGCCCCCTTCCCCATTCTTGCCGCGCCGAAAGCGCCTTCACACTTCCTCTCAAAGGTCGGTGTCACCTTGCTACTTCTGGTTCTGTTAGCAGTAGGTATCCGAGGATCCGTCGGCAGCAGACCGATGCAGAAAAAAGATGCCGCACGCACGATGGATAGTGTGCTCAATCGCTGTGTGATTAATCCTATCACGTCTCTGGCTTATGCCATAAAATCCCATCGAGAATTGATGCGCGGTGATGGGCTGGAGCGCTACCTGAAAAAAGGCAACATCCTTGATGCATGCAAGGATTTCAGTGGTAGACAAGATATCCACCACCTTGATGATGCCTTCCTCAGAAGTGCTGAAGGGCATCGCGGCAAGAAGCCCAATCACATCTTCCTGTTAGTGATGGAAAGCTACGACGGCTGGACCATGCTGCCAAAGCATTCGGAGTGGAATATTTCAAACGAGCTTAAGAAGCTGGGGAAAGAAGGGGTTTACATCGAGCAGTTTCTTCCCGGATCACGCAGCACAATGACCTCGTTAGCCACAATCATCAGTGGCATGGCTGACGCAGGTGTGATCACCAACGAGCGGTCGTCCCCGTTAGATCCTGCCTATGCCACGGCCTTGGCGATGCAGATGAAGCAGCTCGGTTACGAGACTCATTTTTGGTATGCTGGATATGGAAGCTGGCAGCGGATTGAAACCTTCTGTCATGAGCAAGGGTTTGAGTTCACCCACATGGGAGCTGAGATGGGGCCTGGAGAGGGCATCAATGAATGGGGAGTCACCGATGAACATCTTTTTTCCTATATCGAATCTAAATTTAACCCTGAAAAACCCAGCTTCAACATCGTCCTAACATCGACTAATCATCCACCCTACGATTTGGATTTAAAAAAGGCCGGCTGTCCCTTGACCTCTGTTCCAGCCCCCTACCAGGCTGCTTACGAACGTGGCACTGCCACTGTGAACATGTTAGGCCATCATTGGTATTCAGACAAATGGATGGGACATTTCGTGAGAAATATTACATCAAAAACGCCTGGATGTCTTTTTGCCATCACTGGTGACCATTGGGGGCGGATTTACCCCGGCCCCAGACCGGAAAGTTACGAACGAGCCATCGTTCCGTTAGTTCTTTATGGTCCGGATGTTCTGCCCAAGGATATTGACGGAAAGAGCCTGCGTGGCAGCCACTACGATCTAGGCGCGACGTTAATCGAAATGGCGGCAGACCGAGGTCACAAGTATCATGCGATCGGCCGGAACATTCTGGAAACTCGCCCCGATGATATAGCCATTTCCCGCCTGTGGCTGATGGGTAAAGATTTCATCGTATCCACCTCCGACGGTGCCCAGTTGAGAACCCTGGACGGTCAACCACTCGACAACGAACCCAATGCTCTCACCAAAGCTCGCAGGACTTACAAACTCATGCACGGGCTGTCCTGGTGGCGGCTCCGCAAAGGCAACGACCTACCTGACGACGATTAATCCCCATGAAAACAATCACACGAGATCAGCTTGATGCCATTTGTAACAATGGTCGCCCGATCGATAGCAAGGGAGGCTTCCCAGCGGTGGTCTTGCACCCCGATGGCACCATCACCAAGCTGTGGGCGCGTAAGAAGGGGTTCTTTTCCTCTGCCACATTACACCCCTATTCTGGTCGATTTGTTAGCAATGCAGCCAAACTTTCAGCTCTTGGCATCAAGGTTCCTGAGATTATTGATCACGCGCGCTTGGAAAATAGCCATGTTCGTCTGGTGACCTATCGTGGACTTTCGGGCGATAGCATTCGAGAGCTTCTGGAAACAGCCCCTGACCAAGTCGATATGGAAGCTCTCTGTCGATATATCGACCACCTTCACGGCAAAGGCATCTCCTTTGGTGGCATGCACTTGGGAAATATTATCAAAATGCCAGACGGCTACGGCCTGATTGATTTCACGGATGTGCGTTTTTATGGGAAATCACTTACCCCACAAAAGCGCGCTGCCAATCTGCGGACACCGCTACGGTATCAAGAAGACATTGACCGGATTCAAAAGGCCGGTCTTCCAGAACTAGTCGACAGCTATCTAACCGTCGCCGATCTGACAGATTCAGAAAAAGTAGAAGTTAGGAAACTCCTGGGTCGTTAGAGCTTGGAAAAAACACCGGGGAGAATGGGATCGTGGCCGCGATGTCTGCGATAAAAGCCTTTGGCTCGTTTGACCACAGATTGCCACAGCTCCTGATCCTGTTCGAGCTTCTCTCGCCACTGGTCACCAAGGTAGATTTTTAAGAAAGCGACGAAATCCCGATCGGTCACTGGGCAGTCAATTGCTGAAAAAAGCAAGGCTCCCAAATCCTTGGCAAGCCAACGATGCGGCACCTTGTCCCTGATCTGAGCGCGATGTAAGTCAATCAAGGGCAGCCTGAGTTCCTCATCCGGTTGCCAATTTGACCAATCGCGTTCGAGGATGTGAAAGTGACAGAGATAGAAATCACGATGGTTCATGCCGGCACCGTGCATCCGTCTAGCGGCATCCGCCACGCGGCGAATGATCGCTCGCTTGAGTTTGAGTTTTCCTCCCGCTGGCAGGTCGGGGATGACTTTGAGAAAATCCTCCACCTCCACTCGCTCATCGAGTGCCTCCATGATGACGAAGGATTCACGTTTGGCTGGGTTTGCTCCGCGCGAGCCCTTGCCTACGATTTTCACTGTGGCAACGCCTGACTTTTCCAGCAAATCGACTGCTTTCCATTCGTTGGATGCATCGGTGACGGGGAGACGAAAACTGCTCAAATTTTTCCAGATTTCACCCCATCCGATACCGTGGTGAATTTTGGCAAAATACTCACGACCGTTGTGGGTAAACAAAAGCGTTCTCCGTCCCTCTTTGGCACGGTAGACATCCCCCTCCAGAGCCATGACCTGCTCGAAAGCATCCGCTCCGGAGAATTTGTCACGCATCTCGGCAGACAGTTCAATCATCCGCCAACAGCAGAGCCTGCATCGCCGGATTGGTCAAGAACCGACGCGGCCACCATTCGCGAGAAACATCTCGATTTGCCTAACCCCGGCATCCATACCTGAGTAGAGGTCTTCTGTTTCAGCATAGAGAAGTGCCTTCTCGGCACGCTGTTGCCATGGTTCGGAAATCATTCGCTCGAGGGAATGATTCAAGGCATCCTGATCAAATGGCGAAACTAACACATGGCCAGAACCAGAGGAGGTCACATGGTTGGCAAAACCGCAGCGATCCGTGGTCAGCACACCTGTTCCAGCGCTGAGAGCTTCCACCAAGACCGTGCCGGTATTCTCACTGCGTGCAGGGTGAATCATCAGATCGGCCGCAACCATCAGCTCCCAAGCATCATCACGAGCGCCGAGAAAATCGACTTTGTCACCTACCCCCACCTGCTTGGCTAACTGCTGGTATTTCCCTGTCTTTCCATCTCCGGCTACGACGAATTTCACCCTCCCCGGCATCGCTCCACATGCACGAATCGCACGATCAAGCCCCTTGGTGGCGAATCCTGAGCCGACAAAAAGCACCACAGGCAAATCATCTGGCCAGCCCATGTCTGCACGGACTTTTGCTCTTATCTCCAGCTTCGCGTCCATGAGAAGCTCCCTTTTCCGAATCCCGGGAGGCAACACAGTGATCCGCGATTCCTCGGTGCCATAGCGGGCCACATACTCCGGCACCTCCATACCTGTTAGGAGTAACAAATGTGTATCGCCACCCGCCTCAAACAATTTTTGCTCCAAGCCCGCGTAATAACGGAACTTACGGCTTAGTCTGTAAAACAACGATCGATCGCGTTCAATGCGAAGCCTATAACAAGGGTCTGCGGCATAATAAAAATCCATCGTCGTTTCCATACGGCTGAAGCCAATGACGGCGTTCACCACCTTGGTATTGAGCCAAGCAGCCGCGTCTTGGTCGAAGTTCTGATCCATTGCCACATTGGAAAGCCCTCTGGCACCGAGCACTTGCACCTCGACCTCTTCAGGCGTCTCCCCCTCCCAGCTGCGTGTTAGAATCGTCACTTCGTGTCCGTTAGCTGCCAAAAGACCTGCCATCTTGACACAGTCACGCTGAAGCCCCCCAAAGGGGAAATAAAACTGGAGCATGAGAACAACCTTCATAGCAATGGAACATAGACTAACCAAACAAACGGCTATGGCAAATACGCCCGCAATAAAAATCTCAATGATCTCCCAGAAAGCAAACGCAACGGATAAGCCTGAACCCCTCGCCAGAAACACTGCCGGGCTTCTTTTTTCCGCCCTGCTCTTAAAATGATGCGACTGGCGGAGAAATACCGACTAGCAGTGTATCGAGCGCGCTGAGGAATCACTTCGTCCGGAAGGTTGGCTATTTTAAATACTTCATCGACCAGAGTCTCAATAGTTCCTGCCGTGTGGGTTGCGTTGTGGCGAAGGCTGGTTTCGCTTCGATGTAGAATCGACAAGCAATGCTCGGTCAAACCGACTCGATCGCTTAGCAATAATCTGACAAATACCGGTATATCCTCCCACTGTCTCATCTTCTCCGTGTAGCAAAGCCGATCTATCAGACGCCGGTGAACAACGATCGATCCATGGGTCGGGCGAAGTTTTTTCTTAAACAAAAAATCAATCACCCGCTGTGCTTTATCGTCATACAGTCGGCCTGGTCCTTGGCGATGATTTTCATGTGGCCAGCGAACTTCATACCCTCCTATGACCACATCCAGCTCATTCCTTTGAGCGATATACTCTCTGAAATGAGCGATGCCTGTGGGCGTTACCTCGTCGTCGCAATCCAAAAACCACAACCACTCACCTTGGGCGATCTGAAGACCATGGTTTCGGCTCGCTGCGGCACCTTGGTTCTCCTGATATACACTGACGACCTTACCTGGGTAGGCCTGCTCAAGTTGGGCACAAATATCAGCCGTTTCATCCACAGACCCATCGTCGACAATGACCACCTCCAGACAGTCCGAACCCGATGCAAACACGGAATCGACTGCACGGCGGAGTGTCGCGCTACCGTTGTAGATTGGGATAATGAACGATATTTGCATCGATGAATGAGCCTTGCTCATAGGAGCCACTGGGCTACACCCGCCGATCCTTTCAGTCACGTCTAAACAACGGGACACGGACAAACACGCCGGAACCCTCGAGCCCCCTTGAGATGGTGGATGAAATCCCTTGACCGCAATGCCGCACACGCTAGATCTCATTGATTGCGCTAAGCAACAAAATCACCACAATGTCAGAATCGCACACAGACCCCAACTGGGAAGAGGCATTGACCGAGGCCGGCTACCCTGACTTCGACTCATGGTGGAAAGCTGAAAAGAATCTCGTCGAAGAAGGCAATTTCCGAGGTGCCGATGACAACGCCTCATGGAGCCATGTTTCCAGGATCGTACTGGATGACGGGCGAGTGATTTACCTGAAACGTCAGCAAAATCATTTCCCCAACAATGTGCTGCTGAAGCTGAAGCGCATCGCAACTTTCGAACTCGAGTGGCAGAACTACCAACGACTCCAAGCCGCTGGTGTCCCCACGCTGAAGATCATCCACTTTGCCAGTCGCAAACACGATGGCAATCGCCAGTGCATTGTTGTCTCCGAGGAGCTCAAGGGAATGACCCCCATTGACGAGCTCATCAAATGTTTTCAAAAGACGGAATGGCCTTCTCGGAAAGAGCGTCTGGCTATCGTCGAAGCCATTGAAAAAGTGATCCGGAAGATGCACGATGCAGGCATCATTCACAATGCGCTCTACGGTCGGCATATCTACCTGAACATCCCTATCGAGGATGGTTCCTATGTGATACCTGACAAACTGCACGCCTGCTTGATTGATCTCGAACGCACCAAATTCCCTGGAGCCAACTCCCCGAAGTTGATCAAAAACGATCTCGAGAAAATGTATCGTCGGATACCGCAATGGCCGGCTCGCGACTGCCTGTGGTTCTTGAAAAAATACCTCGGCATCAAGAAGCTCACACCAGAGGCGAAAAACATCGCACGTCAGATCGCGCCCACTCGCAAGCGTTAGGCTGCGGAGATAAACTCGAACTCTACTGGCGAGCTTCTAACGCTTTCCGAAAAACATCGGCTGTTTTTCGGTCATTGCTCCAGTTACGCATAAAGCGAGCCATGTCCTTTTGCTGACGGCGCTGGTGTTCACTTTCGTTACGATCGAACTTCAACCCATCGAGGTCTATCAGCGAAAGATTACCGTCCTCATCCACCATGAAATTACTCGCTTTCATGTCACCGTGCGTAGCATTCAGGGCATCCAGTTCATGCCAGCGGCTGACGAATTCAGTGGCGATTTTCCCCGTGGGTTCAAAAATCCGCTCGGAATCAATCGTGTCCAAAGGCTCTCCGGATATCTTATCCATGAGCAGATAGGCCTTATCCATGAGCAGACCTGATTTGATCAACAAACAGGCAACCGGCCTCGGCGTGCGCACTCCGAACAACCTCAGGACTTGGCCGTTGGTCCAGCTTCTCAACGCCCGGGGTGAGGACAAGCAATGCCTCAGACGGTAGAGCAAAGGTTTTCGGTTATACCTCTTCAGAACATATGAAGAGCCTCCATGCTCAACCTCCACGACAGTGCATGTGTTCCCGTCCTTAAGCAGAGCAGTGTGCTCAAAATAATGGTCAGCATTTTTGATCAGCTGTGTTTTTAAATCGGCAGGTAAATCGCGACACCCTAACCATGTGCGCCCATTCGCATCTTCGCGTTCGAACTCCGTACAAGCTCGCCTTGTTTTCTTAAAGTAGCTTTTGCGTCTGGTATCGATCGCTGTTGGAATGGTCTCATTGAGAGATTTGGATAAAGCGGAACGATCCAGATCCGCAGGACAAGCATCCAAATAAGCGCTCAAACATCCCATAAAAACGGTGTGATCAGGCAGTGCTACATTGGCCGTGAGCAGAGCGAGGTTCGCCACCCGTTCATCGATTCTGAGACGCCGATCGAGAAACATGCAACTGCCAGCGTCTAACATGTAAACCTCCCCGTCTGAGCAAAGGTAGTTTCCTAAGTGATCATCCTTCTGCCAGCAGCCTGAATTATGCTGCCTGGCGTGGAGCTCGAGCAATGCTGAGTAGAGCTCGGTTTTGCTCGCGATATTCTCAGGTTCCAGACTTGAAAGCACCTCTAGGAGCGTGCCGCCATTGGGGATAAACGCAGAAGCCACAGCCAGGCTCCCATCATCGCCCTTTGCCAAGAACAGAGGCTTTGGAATATTCAAATCGGCGGAGTGCAGCTTCTGAGCGTTTTGCCACTCGGCATCGGCATCACGTTTTTGTTTCGCGTGCGGATGGAATACTTTGACCACAGCCTCACACCCCTCGGCATTCGCCTTCCATGCTGTGCGTCGTTCAGGCAGGTGTCGCAGGCACACTTTCAGCTCAACTGTTAGCTTACCGCTGTCTGCGGTCGGAGTCTGCTCATTCCCACTCTCAGTCCCTCGAGACTGGACTGTCAGATTGAGGCTATGCGCCTGAGGTTCCATAAAAGAGAGAAGCGGCTGTCAGAAAGGTATCATCCTCTCCGGCCAGCCGCCTCTGTGAATATTTCAAGAAGTCTGCTAGAAGCGAACATTCAGCTGGAGGCGACCCTCCGTGCTCGGTCCGTCATCGAGAACTCCTACGCTGACGCCGGCATTCAGATCAACATTCGAACCAATGGGAACGATCACCTGAGGAACCACTTGAAGACTGTTGTAGTCGCTGACGTCACCTTGGTAAACGACTTCTACCGCAGGGTAGATCCAAGCATTGCTAGGTGCGTAAATGAAAGCAGCCGAGGCATCGAGCAGGAAGAATCTGTCGCTGTCACTGTTTGGGTGAATATCGTCAGACTCCCAGTAGTAACGTCCACCGACGTTGCCCACGAAGGTCCAGCAGTTGTTTAGTTGCTTGTCGGCCTTGATTCCGAAAAGCAGAGCTCCACCACGATGGTTGATACGGTCGGTTTGACCATTGGGCTGAGTCTCTGAGTCGAGGTAGTCACGAAGGTAACCAACGCCAAGGTAAGCAGCGAGGTTGTAGTCACCTACTCCGTTGGCTTTTTTAAACTGCCACTCAAGAGTCAGGCTGGGAAAATCTAAGAGACCCGTGTCACCGTCGACGTCGACGTCACCGCCTGTTGCGATGTCACGCGCATCCCCCTCGGTTTTGAGTGGGTAGTAAAAACGGAGTTGCAAGCTGTCGCTGAGTGGCACAAGCAGCTCGATATCGTAAGTGCTGCCGTCGAACTCATCGATTTCCTGAAGCTCGACGTCCTTGAATGAACGGTATCCAGCACGTAGGGTCCAATGTGTGGCAGTTTGGGCGTAGCGTGAGAACAGAGGCTGAATTTCACGGTCGGAGCAAGGCTCAACCGGAGTAGGTAATACCATACCTCCTTTGGAGGAATCACCTGCAGACGCAGGTAAAATGGCCACACAGCTCAAAAGCAGTGCGGAAATAGTAGTTGTTGTCTTTGTCATGATTGCGTTGGGTTTGCTTAAAACACCGAAACGCGGATTTAGTGACGATAACGTCGCAATGTCAATGCTATTCAAGGTCGCTGACAGGCTGGTTCAAACATCGTTTTGATAGCCGAACAGCTCGATATCACCGCGATAGCGCTCTGTGGCCAGTCGATAGCTCTCTTTGCTGTAAAATGTGCTGAAATCAGCCTTCCCCATACTTGAACGGTTATTATGCGGGGATGGTGGCATGCCGAACTTCTCTCTCAGTTCTTCCCAGTCTTCATTGAACCGTTCAATTTTCCCGATGTAATCTGTGATTAATTTCCCATCCGCCGAGAGAAACCATGCCTGAGATCTGAAGTGGCGCTCAGCTCGTTCGTCCGGGATGGTGGCCACGATCTGAACAAACTCATCAAATGACATATCAGCCGTAACGCCGAGTGCCTCAAATGGCAACTTCCCTCCACTTTTTCCAGCATCCAAAACCTTGTTCGCATAACAAGAGTAGAGCCGGCTGAGCGGATTCCGCACGAAAGTAAATATCGGCAGATCCGGCCATTTCTGTCGGATGGTATTGGGTAGATAAAAACCGGAGTTTAGTTTATCGAAGCGTTCGACCACATCCTCGGTGACTTCATCATAGGTGATTTCTCTGCCTTCATTCTCCGGAAGCTGCTTCATGAGATATAAAGCAGCAGCTTGCCTGATCGACCTAGTCCCAGCCTTGTAATTTTGGATATAGCCAAGCCCTTGACCACCGTCTGCAGCAGGCAAATGCCAGAAGTGCGGTTTCACACGCTGGATTTTACGACGTTTTCGATAGTGTTTAAGCCAAGTCTTGAAATTCATGTGTGTTGAATATTGCCGTCGTTGCCGTATTCCACCTGAGAGGAATCATGTTTCAGTGGAGACCTATGCTATTTCCATCTTAGCCCCCGAATCAAGAACCAACCCCCTTTCATTGTGTCTTGATTGCCATATCATGATTTGGTTTTGCGTTGCCAATAATCGTCTGCCCTCATAGCGTGCCGACTTTAAAACGCCTGATTCAGGCCTAGGTCATCCAGCTCATGAAAATTAATCTCGTCGCACGCACCAATGGAGTTGGTTTGGACCGCGACGTGGAGATCATGCGTAGCGCCCTGTCTGACTTCCGAGAATACGACATCACCGTTTCGAGTTGCCGTAGCAATGGTAAATTACGCCGCAAGAAAGACTTTGCCGACTCCAACTACAGACCAGTCCCTTTGCTGCGCCGTCTTCCGATTTTCCGAGAAAAATACGATGCCAACATTTTTCTCGAACGAATCTATCCGCGGTGGTTTGGCAGAGCTAAGCTCAACATCCTTATCCCTAATCAAGAGTTTTTTCCTAAGTCACTGGTCGACAGCTTGGAAAAGATCGATCACGTGCTTTGCAAAACCCAGCACGCTGCCGAGATATTCCGCCAACACTGTCGATCTGTCCACACCATCGGTTTCACATCAAACGATATGCTGGATGACAGCATCGTGCCGGACTATCAGAAATTTTTCCACCTCGCTGGCAGCAGTCCTTTGAAAGGAACCGAAACCCTACTCGCACTCTGGGAAAGAAATCCGGCATGGCCGCCTCTGACGCTCATCCAGCGAGCCAAAAATGCGCCTGACAAGGTGCCTAACAATGTTCACCTCATCACAGATTATTTGTCCAACGAGGAAATCAAGCAGCTCCAGAATAGTCATGGCATCCACCTTTGCACCTCACGATCTGAGGGATGGGGGCACTATATTGTGGAGGCTACGAGTTGTCGGGCGCTTGTGGTAAGCACCGACGGACCACCTATGAATGAACTCATCAGCCCCGACCACGGGATGCTTGTGCCGTGGAACCGACAGGAACCTCGAAATTTGGGGACGGATTGGTTTGTGGACCCGGACCAACTGGAAATCATCATCAATAAACTCATAGCGATGCCACTCGAAGAAAAGCAACAGCTCGGCAAAAATGCTCGGCACTGGTATGAAACTAACCATCTCCGATTTGGAGAATCTCTACCTCAAGCCCTCTCGAAGATGCTAGCAACATCACAACATCCTTAAGCCCTGTATCTACTTGTTTTAGGCTTTTTCCTGGGCAAGGATCGGCCCGCAGGAAATATCATTATGAAAATCAATATCATCGCGCGAACAAACGGAGTCGGACTCGACCGCGATGTAGACTTGATTCACAATGCTCTATCGGCCGCCGGCATGGATGTCACGGTTTCACACTGTCGTGGTATTTCTCCGCTCCGAAGATTCTGGCCAGGTGAAAAACGCTTCGATGCGAATATCTTTTTGGAACGTGTCTTCCCCAGATGGTTTGGTTCAGCCCATACCAATCTTCTCATTCCCAATCAGGAACGATTCCCGGAACGACACACCGGACTACTGCGAAAGATCGATCATGTGTTATGCAAAAGTCGTCATGCGGAAGAGGTCTTCGGCTCCCGAGGCAACCAATGTCAGTTCATCGGGTTCACCTCAACGGACATGTTAGACTCAACGGTAGATCCTGATTACCAATCGTTTTTCCATCTCGCAGGGCGAAGCACGCTGAAAGGAACAGAAACGGTGCTCGACCTCTGGAAAAAACATCCGGAATGGCCCGAACTCACCATCATCCAGTGTAAGGAAAACGCAGTCGATCAAGTGCCTGATAATGTCAGACTCATCACCGATTACGTTCCCCACGATGAAATCCAACAGCACCTTAATCGGCACGGAGTTCACCTCTGCACATCGTTGTCAGAGGGCTGGGGGCACTACATCGTTGAAGCTATGAGCTGCGGTGCGGTTGTTGTTACTACCGATGGCCCACCGATGAATGAAATCATCTCACCCGAACGGGGCATTTTGGTTCCTGCTGCGAATACTGAATCTCGTCATTTGGGCATCAACTATCATATCGATCCCGTTAAACTCGAAAGCATGATCTCCGATTTACTTCTGATGACGGCAGAAACCAAACAGCTCTTGGGCCAGAAAGCTCGAAATTGGTTCATTGATAATGATGCCCGATTTCAAAAGGAGCTTCCGCAAGTTATCACGAAGCTTTTACAGCGCTGACCGCTATCTTATTTCCTCATCATCATGCCCGCAGAAACGCACGATTCACCATCCAAGTCGGCCATCGAACAAAACGATGTGGAACTTATTCTGGGCAACTCGAACCCGCGCTTCTCTGGAGTTACCTCGACCATGCTCCAGGTTTTGAGACATCAAAAAACAATGATGTCAGTGGCGGTAATGGGGCCTCACCATCTGCCGGAAGGAACGAGAACTCTTACATTCCTGCAAGCAGCCAAACTGTGTCGCACTCCATTGCCTGATGGTCGACCTCGTGTCTTCCATGCCCGCCGAAACAACGAGGTGTTACAAGCCTTAGCTCTGAAAAAAATCTTCGGTGCTAAAATCAAAATCGCCTTCACCTCCACAGCCCAGCGCCAACACAGCTGGATCACACGCTGGCTGATCCGCGAGTCAGATGGCGTGATCAGCACTGGATCGGCAGCGAACTCATACATCGAAGGTGGTGCCGATGTCATCATTCCTCACGGCATCGATCTCGCCACCTATCAACCGGCTAACAATCGCGCGCAAGCGTGGGAGGAGTTAGGGTATCCGGGAAAATACGGTATCGGCATTTTTGGTCGTGTGCGGCGTCAGAAAGGCGTTGATGTTTTTGTGCATGCCTTACTGCCCCTGATGGAAAAACATCCGGACTTCACTGCTATCGTGTGTGGTGAAACGACTCCAGACCAGCAAGCCTTCGAAGACGAACTGAAAAAGGAAATTGCATCGGCCGGACTGACCGATCGATTTCTGTTCATAGGTAAGCAAGATTTCTCAGAACTTCCCAAGCTCTTCCGCGCCATGAGCATAGTCACCGCGCTCAGTAGGAATGAAGGATTCGGCCTCACTATCCTTGAGGCCATGGCCAGTGGCACTGCTGTTCTGGCATCCGAGGCTGGCGCATGGAAAGACGTCGTTCGAGATGGTCAGGATGGCTACATCGTGCCCTGTGATGATGTCCCAAGCACCCAGCGAAAACTTGATGAGATGATGTCCGATTTAAATATGTTAGAGAGAATGGGGACCAGCGGAAGAAAACACATTGAGGAAAATTTCACCCTCGAACGAGAAGCCAAGGCGCTGTGTGATTTCCTCAAGTCACTCCAGGAGTGCCCCCCAAGCCACTAGCCCAAACATGGTTGTTAGGTGAACCCAAAGCAATGCGAACACAATGTGGATCGCAGTCTCGAAGGCTTTCCCTTTCCACAAACTCGATGAGTATCCAAAAAACTGGACCAGCAGACGACAGCCCCAGAAAACAGCCAGACCGCCGGCAATTGTTCTACCGAGCTGAGTGCTGATGAGGTCTTCGGCAGAGGTGATGCACAGTAAACCCATCAGCAACACGATCAGTGCGATGAAAAAAGTGTGCACATGCATGATCTGGCGAGTCAGCAGAGAGACGTCTGCCAATTCATTCTTCCAATGAAATCTTCGTGGGAAAACTCCGTGGAGTAATGCCAATCCGACTAATAGATAGCCCGATATTTCAAGAGTCGTCTTCATGATCTGTCAGAACAAATGTGGTGATTAGCGGAGCAGTTCGAGAAGTTCCTGTAACTGTTAGCCCTGCCTCACGGAAGGTCTTCAGCCAGACTCCCGCTGTGTGAAAATGAAATGCCCCGAGATTGTAAGCGATGAGATTTTGCAAGTCGCGCAGATGCTCTGTCACGACTATCAGACCTCCCGGCTTCAAACTTCGGCGCAAGTCACGAAAATAGTCCACCCGCTCTCTGTGATCGCGAATTTCGTGTGCCGCCAGAGTCAGGAGAATGACATCTAACGAGTCGTCATCTGCAGGGAAACAATCCGTCGCGTGGGCGATTGTCCCTGCTTCGGGCGGCTGTGCTTTACGTGCTCTTTGGATAGAAACCTCAGTGTGTTTCTTGGGGTCATAGAAATCGTAAACACCCCACACAATGCCCGGGTAACAAGCTCGAAGTAGGGCTGTTGTTTCATCAAACCCCGCGTGAATATTTGCTCCAGCCCCCTGCTCCGGCAGGTGAGGAGCGAGCCAGTCCAGCCGGTAGAGTCTCGAGCCATCATAAGCAAGGTAGGTTGCGACCAAGGACATGACCGTTGTTAGAAGAACTCCCAATGCGGCCAACCAGCTCAGCAAGGAAATCCAACCCGAACAAATCAAAGCTACAGTCAGCAGCACGATGACGCCCATCAAGGCAAACAGATAGAAATGCCAATTAAAGCGCACCACGGTAACTACCCCTTGGAACGGTGAACGGCTCATGCATTTCTCTCCTTTGACGGCCAAGCTTCCGCACGACCTTTTTTCCATGAATACGGCACATCACGCACCGTGAATGCTGTCGCCAATCGAACCTCGCTAAACCCGAGGGTCTTGAGATAGGGCACGTTATACTCTATCACTTTCATCGACTTCGGCTTCCACTTCTCACGCTGTCCCTCGATCACTAACACCCGGCCTTTGTCGGCATCGTAGCTAAATGTGTAGGGCATCGGCCCACAGAATCGCCGTGCCGCACGCCAATCTGGAAAAACAGAACCCTCTGGCAAATTTTCATCTTCCTCATCCACTGGCTGCACGCTGATTCGGAATCCAGAATTCTCATCGAATGCGGTAAAGAGGTCGTCACTTACTTCCGTCACGATAGGGCGATACTGATAGAGGTATGGGGTAAAGATGTTTCCCAGTGTCACCATCGATCGTTTGTCGGTCTCTGAACGAATAATCTGCAAGCCCCTAAGGCGTCTGCCAGATGCTGATTGATACCGGACAAAATGACGATAACCCGCCAGCAAGAAGTCTCTGCCCAAGATTCCCGGCATCCCCTTAGGCCGGAGTCCGCGAGTCCTCACCAAGGCGACCGCCAGAAAACCCCACTTGTCGTCATAACTATCCACCTCTAGACACGGAGGCAGCCTCGCCGCCAGTTCTCTAACAGGCACAGCAAAGGTGAGTGTGATTGAGTAATCGAACCACGCTACCACGGGGAAAGGGTTACATTGAAACGGGCCGCTCATGACTGCGAAGTAGTTGTCCTGCGGTATTCTGAATAGATCACCACGGCGCAGTATGCGAGTGCGATCAACGCGTTCCAAGCACCAAAAAGAAGTAGGTCTCGCGCCAGCAAGAACTCGATGACATTCATCAGCAGTACTCCACCAACTTGCACTGCAACCGACCATCGCCACTTCCCCCCTGACAAAACCCAAAAGCCTAACATAATTTCACCCAGCCCTATCAGCACTGTGATTTCACGTGCGTATTCATCGCCCAATATTCGAGCCACTATTTCCTGATGCCTCGGCACGAGATCCAGCACCTTGCAGAGTAGTCCATTCGCCAACCAGACAATGGCGAAGGGTATCCGGAAATATAGAGGCGGCATGATACAAGCTTATGGTCTTGTTCTCAGGGTCACGAGTCAGTCGTCCAGCTTGCGTTTCCGATATTCCACCACTTCCTCGCCGAGTTCAGCGAGTGCAGGATCGTCCAAGGCTAGGCCACTGTAACAAGATAGGAAATACATCCTTTCTTCCAGGGGGCACATTCTCCAGCCCAGATGATCCAGCGTTGCCAGATCCTTAATACGGCCATGTTTTCCTCGGATTCCACCGGTTTTATCAAAGTAGCCGTTAGGGCAGTCGATCCAGAATACCTCGACCTTCTCCCCGCGCTCACCTACACGGCGCACGAGAACATTTCTCCATTTGAGATCATCGTGGAAAAAACGGTGGTCGTGGATCTTGCGTGTGTTCTCAGCGATCGACTCGATGATTTGTCGGCGAATCGCCTTTTTAACATCCTCAGGGTCATCCCCCGCTTCGAGTTTCTTGATAAAATGGTCGAGCTGTGTAGTCCCCGTCACCTCCTCGGTGATAATCATGCAGTTCCGTGCGATACCAAATACATTCCGATACTCGCCCTGTAGAATCGGCTGACACGCAGGTATCCCTAACTCGTGAAAGAATTTGAGATTGGCGAACTCTGACTTGGATCGAGTCGGTTTGAACACTCGGGACAAGGCTCGTTTAAGTCGACGATATCCATAAAGTTTGAAATACACCGCTACCGTGCCACCATCAGGATCATCGAGCAGTTTCCTAACAACTTTTGCACGTCTTCTCTGATCTTTTCCCAGTTTGAATCCAAAGAACTCGCTGACACTTTCAAACGGATGCCGTTGGTTGATGAATGGTAAGAGCTTTTTGAACTCCGGTTCGACATGTAAACTTTCCCGCACAGGCGCGGATACTATCACAGCAGACCAACAGCTACCACTCTCTATTTGCACGATCCTACGATGATGGCTGCAAGACAAGAGTATCTTCTAACGTTTATTGCATGTATCTATCATTTCTATCAGGGCATGGTTTCATCTTGCCGAACCATGGCTTCGCGCTAATCTCCGATATCCAGTGATCCGTCTATCACCCATCATTCTGCTCTGCCTTCTCACTTGCTGCCTGCAGTCATGTGTTTTCCCCCCTGCGATTGATGCCCAAGGCAATGTCTTCACCAGACAACCTAATAAAATAATGCGGGCTCATGGCATCAGGGAGTTTGAGAATATCAAGGCTCGGAAAAAAATCAGTAACGATCCCAAATACACCGAACCAGTCAATCGGGTGGCTAAACGACTGCAAAAAGTCATCGATATGCCAGGTGCAGAATGGGAGTTTGTGGTTTTCAAGGACTCGACTCCAAATGCCTTTGCCCTCCCGGGTGGCAAGGTTGGCATAAACACCGGGCTGTTTAAGATCGTAGACAATGATACGTTATTAGCGGCAGTGTTAGGTCATGAAATCTCTCATGCCACAGCCACTCACGCGTATCAACGCATGGCTCACGCCGCGGTATCGATCATTGGGGGAGCCTTACTTTACCATGCTTTAGACCGCGAGGATGCGGACCATCCGGGCGAGACGGTGGTGGCTTATGCGATAGCAGTCTATTTACTAGATGCCCTGCCGCTTTCCAGACGTCAGGAATATGAGAGCGATCGCATCGGCGCAATCTACATGGCGGAAGCGGGCTATGATCCTCGTCAGGCAGTTGAGTTGTGGCGTCGACTGGAGAAATACCACCACCACCATGGCGGGCAACGCGCTGAATTCCTGCGCACACACCCGCATGACACCTCAAGGGTCAAGGCATTGGAAGAATTCATGCCGATTGCTATCGAACGTTATCGTCAGACCCGTGAAAAACATCCGAAACGTTGATTTCTGAGTCGTGCATTCTTAGAATCAACGACCTGGAGCACCCAATCCCAAGAAACCATGGAAGACAACAAATCAGACGCCACACCCGCCATACCGGAGGGATATGAGACCGCCACTTTCGCCGCCGGTTGTTACTGGTGCGTCGAGGCCGTGTATCAACGATTAGAGGGGGTTCACGCAGTGACCTCAGGCTTCATTGGCGGACAAGTGGAAGAACCCACCTACGAAGCTGTCTGTGCTGGCACAACTGGTCATGCAGAGGCTGTGGAGGTCATCTTCGATCCGGAGAAAATCAGCTACGAGACACTCCTCAACTGGTTCTGGCGGCTGCATGATCCTACTCAACTGAACCGTCAAGGCGCTGACGTGGGCACTCAATATCGTTCCGCCATTTACTACCACAATGAGACCCAGAAAAAGGCAGCCTCAGACTCACGGGAGGCAGCTCAAGCAAGTTTTGCCTCACCCATTGTCACTGAGATCACGGAGGCATCCGAATTTTACCCCGCTATGGTTTCTCATCAGGACTACTACCGCATCAATGGCCACGCTAACCCATACTGTCAGGCAGTGATTGCACCGAAACTCAAGAAGCTCAATCTGGAAGAGTAATCTCGGGGCTATAATTACAACCTCCGCTCGACATCGTGCAGGACGCTTGATAAATAGCCCTCATGAACTTCCGTTGGATTCTTCCATTGCTACTAGGCACTCTGATGCTGGGTATTTCAAACACCCAGGCTCAGTCCATCAAGTGCGCTACCATCGATGTGAATAAACTGATCACCGAGTATCACGTCGCCAAAAAGGAAATTGCCGAGCTCAAGGCAGAGCGGGAGAAGTATGAAAAAGAACGCGAAGAACGCCGCGAAACTCTCGGGGCTGTGGAAACTAAGATAAAAGCGTTGATCATCAAGCTCAGGGAAAAAGCCATGCCAAAGAGCGAGCGTAACACACTGATGGAAGAGTATGAGGATCTCGTCAGTCAGCACAATGCTCTCAGCAAAGACCTCAAAGAGTCTGATCGCGATCAAATCCGTGAAATCAAAGGCACGATGGCGTCGGCCACGATGAGGCTACTGGACGAGATTCAGGTCATCATTCACAAGTATGCGAAGGACAATCAATACAATTGGATCATCGACACCTCCGGAGTCAGCAACACTCAAATTTCCCCCCTCGTCTATGCCCGAAACACAACGGATGTGACTGACGCGGTGCTCGCAATTCTCAACAAAGACGCGCCCAAGGAGAAAGCTGCGACTGAGTCTCCTTAGATCATCCATCCGCCGACACCTGCATCGTCGAGCTGGATGTCACGCCATTGAATTCGCTCTCCCTCGAAGAGAAATTTGCCGAGAAATTTCCTACCTTCCAGCATTTGTGGGAGCCAGTGGGCATCGTCTTCCCACATTTTTTCCCATGGGATATCTGAAATCTTGGTCCAGACCGGAATTGCTTCGTCGGTCGCCGTGGGAGTTCCCTCAAATTCCGTTGCGACGAAAACATGACAGTGGATGTCCGGAATATCGGACATCGCAAACCACAGCTCCCCCATCTTCACTGGGTTCAGAGGGGTGATGTGCAGTTCTTCCTGACACTCTCTGATGACACACTGAAGCGGCGTCTCACCGGGATCAATTTTTCCACCAGGTCCGTTGATCTTGCCTTGGCCGATCCCTCGTAACTTTTCGATCAGCAAAACCTCGCCATCGCGAACCACGAACATCAAGGTTGCGGGCATCTCACCTTGCCAGATACTCCAATCCACGCTGCAATCCTCCATGCGCTGATTTCTAATCGTTCAAGACGTATTGGCAACGAGAAAAGCGACTTCATCTGTCCACCCACACCTGCATCTGACTACTAACAGACATATCGCCGTCATCGGCGGTGGCCCTGCCGGACTCCGCGCTGCTGAAGTGGCTGCGGGAAATGGCTCTCGGGTCACTCTTTATGACGCCATGCCATCGGTTGGTCGCAAATTTCTCATCGCAGGCAAAAGTGGACTCAATCTAACCAATGGTGAGTCATGGGAGAAATTCATCGAGAAATACAGTGGCAATGAACTGCCTCAAGAACAGTGGAAAAACATTCTCAGCCAATTTGATAATGACGCTCTGCGAGACTGGGCACTGAAACTCGGCATCGAGACCTTTGTCGCCAGCAGTGGTAAGGTTTTTCCGAAACCTGTCGATGGAACCATCCGAGCCGCTCCCCTGCTCCGCCGCTGGATTGAGAAGCTGCGAGCCCTCGGGGTGGAATTCAAAACACGCCACCGATGGACTGGTTTTGATTCCAATGGTCAACCAACCTTCGACCATTCAGGAGAGGCTGTGACAGCTTATCACGACGCCACAGTGCTCGCGCTCGGTGGTGCTTCTTGGCCAAAGACAGGATCAGATGGCGGCTGGCAGAGCATCCTGATCGAACGTGGTATTAAAATCGTCCCAATGGCACCGGCCAATTGCGGCTGGGAGGTGAACTGGCCGGAGCAAGTGCTTCACGATGCCGAGGGAGCCCCAATGAAAAACCTTCTTCTCAGCGCCGGAGCGGCCACCCGCCGTGGCGAACTCGTCATTACCCGTTACGGACTTGAGGGTGGCCCTATTTACCGGCTCGGCCCAGCCATCCGCTCCCAAACAAACCCGCACGTCATCATCGATTTTAAACCGGACATGTCCGAGCAAGAACTCAATGAAAAAATGGGACAGGTCACTCGAAACTTTGTGCGTGAAGCTCGCAGACGCTGGAGGCTTGATCCAGCCACGTGCGCGCTTCTCAAGCATCTCCCAAACCGTGGACCATGGAAAACTAGCGCCCAGCTGGCACACGAAGTGAAACACTGCCGTATCGACCTGACAAGGCCACGACCCATCGGAGAAGCCATCTCATCTGCAGGGGGAGTTGCTTGGGCTGAACTTGATGAAAATCTGATGCTTCAGAAAATGCCCACTGTGTTCGTCGCCGGGGAAATGATCGATTGGGAAGCTCCCACCGGCGGTTACCTGCTCCAAGCCTGTTTCGCCACCGGCACCCACGTGGGCCACGCAGTTTCACGTTCGTCAATTTGAAGGCCAGCCGGTGCGTCTACTCGACCGAGGGTGACAGTGTCGAATTCTCACATGCATGAGGCGCTCCAGCCAAGCGCCACGCCCGCCCGCCCAGTAAGACAGCTGCCGTACATAGCCCTAAAGCCAGACCCCACCAGACTCCTTGCGCTCCGTGATCGCGGCCAAATGCCAACCAAGCACCTACAGGAACCGCCACGACCCAGTAGGAAAAAGCACCGAGCCATGCCGGGATTTTCACATCTCCCATTCCACGCAAAGCGGAGGAAGAAATGACCTGAGAGCCGTCGACGAGCTGGAAGACACCTGCGATAACGAGAAGCTTAGCAGCCAGGGTAATAACTTCTGCTTCAGTGACGATCTGCGCAGCCAGCCAGCGGCCACATAGGATGAAGACTACCATAGAAATACCTGTGAACAGTAGCCCATACATCCAGCCCCCTGTCAGAATACGACGCAATTTTCCAGAATCTCCTCCTTCACCAGCAGCCTCACCTATTCTCACGGTGATTGCCATCGAAATACCTAACGGAACCATGAATGAGGTGGAGGCACAGGTGAGTGCCACCTGATGTGCGGCCAAGGCCACCACTCCGATGCTGCCGATCATCAACGAGCCTGCGGCAAACGCCCCAACCTCGCATACCAACTGTAAACCGACAGGAATGCCAAGGGCTAACATCTTTTTCAATTCCGTGCCATTCCACAAACCCCACCAACGTTTCGGGCTCCATTCTTTCACACCGGGGGCGCGTTTTTGCCAGTGGAAAAGACCTAGCACCACGACGCAGCGGGAGATCAACGTAGCCCAGCCGGCCCCAGTAAGACCCAGCGCAGGAAGCCCCCAGTGGCCGTAGATCAGCAGCCAGTTCAGCCAAATATTAAACAATACGCCACCCAGAAGAATCCAGAAAGGCAGCCATGGCCGGTTAAGTGCGTCCCCGTAGTTTTTCCACGCCATGGCGACCATCGCAGGAATCATCGAAATCGCCGTCAAAATCAAATACTCAGGAGCCTCTTCAACCACGGCTTCAGCTTGTCCAAAATAGTCTAAAAACGGCAGGAGGGATAGAATCAGCAACAAAATCAGCACCCCAAAACCTAGAGCTAACCAAGTGCCGTGCCGCAGTGCGTCTTTGACCTCATCATGGCGCTTTCCACCCCTCGCTTGAGAGACCCGAATGGATATCGAGGTGAGTAAGCCGATACCAAAAAGCAGCGGCACCATGAGCAATGTATTCGCGAAAGTAGATGCTGCCAGAGGCACCACTCCGACTTTACCGATCATCACGGTGTCGGCTACCCCCATCAGCATCTGTCCCACCTGCCCCGCCATCAAAGGCAGGGCCAACAGCAAGGTCGCACGGGCTTCTCCCGCCCATGACCTCGCGACTGGTGGTATTTCATCTGCTTTCGAGTTCATTCCATGCTGTGTTTCGAGTCGGCACAAGATCATGTGACTCATCTCTCAAGTCGAGGTTTTTACGATGGCTCATTCACGCGGAGTCTGGTTTCTTATGACCACAGCGAAAATGCAGCGACCCTATCTCCAACTCCAGTTCTTGGTTCTCGTCCTCGCATTTACGGCAGTGCTAGGACGATTAATCACGCTCTCCTCACCCTTGTTAGTAATGTGGCGCACTGGGCTGGCTGTCGTTTTGATGCTTCTATGGCTGCTCATTTCTAAACGAGCCCCCATCAGAATGAATCGTTCCGATGTGTGCAAAGCACTCGGCATAGGAGTGATCCTTGGGCTTCACTGGATGGCATTTTTTGGCAGTATCCAGCTATCCAACATTTCGATCTGCCTCGCGGGTATGGCTAGCATCTCGTTCTTTACGGCTCTGAGTGAGCCACTGATTAATCGATGCAAACCCGATCGGCGTGAGATCTTGTTAGGCCTCATGGTCATCCCTGGCCTTTCACTGGTGGCTGGCTCCACATGGGATCATGCACTTGGTCTCGGAACAGCCATCGTAGCTGCGATGCTAGCCGCTCTTTTTCCTGTGCTGAATCGCAAGCTGACCTTGCGCGGCATTGCTCCTCAAACGTTAACTGTCTATGAACTGATCGGAGCCTCTGCTACCTGTTTCGTGGCTGCATGCTTGATACCAGACATCCGTATCACTCAGCTGCCATCTATCTCCGACTGGGGATGGCTCCTCTTACTCTCGGGGGTATGCACTGTTTGGGCTTATTCTTTCCACATTCACCTGCTGAGAAAATTCACAGCCTTCACCACCAATCTGGCATTCAATTTCGAACCCGTTTATGGCATCCTGTTAGCTGCAGTTTGCTTTCATGAATACGAAGAATTGACACCCACCTTCTACGTTGGTGCCCTCTTCATCATCGCGGCCTCGGTCATTCATGCGATGACGGGTAAAGCGAAACACCCGGTAACTGCAGCTGGAGAACCGCCACTGGATTAACCTTGCGGTTCCTGCGGCAGGACAATGGTGAAGCAGGTCTGTGTTCCCGGAACTGAGGTGGCCTTGATCTCACCACCGTGGGCCTCTACCGCTCTTCGAACGATCGATAGGCCTAGACCCGTGCCCTTGATCTCACTTTGGGTGTGATGTTTGTCGACGCGGTAAAAACGTTTGAAAATGAACGGAAGATCCGAAGAGGGAATTCCGATTCCATCGTCACAGATAGAAATGATGATCGTGCCATCTCCTTTATCCTCCCCTTTGACCACAACCTTCAGCCCAGGAGCGGGGTTCTGTTTCAATGCATTTTCAACGAGATTGAAAATAATCTGGGTCCAGTAGAAACGGTCACCCGTCAGCCGCAAGTCTTCAGGATCAATATCCATCGATACCTCAGCTTCTTGTTTGATGATCATATGCTCGAGCCGTTCCACCACATCCATGGCACAGGCTCGCAGGGAAAAGGAATCGTTGCTCAAGGCCATGGCTTCACCGGATTCCATCTTAGAAATCACCAGCATATCCTCTACCAGACGAGCAATCCTCGCTCCATGTTTCCGCATGGTGGTTAAAAATTTGCGTGAAGTTTTTGGATCCTCCAACACATCATCGTCTAACAAGTTTTCCAGGTAACCATTAATAATCGCCATCGGTGTCCGCAATTCATGCGAGGCATTGGCTACAAAGTCCCGTCTCACCTGCTCCGCCTGATGCTCCACTGTGACATCACGTATAACCACACGCGTTAATGAATCGTTGCCATTTTGTGATAGCGGGGCGGCATCGATCACCCAAGCGCTACCACCTTCCTCCCCCGCTGCACCCAACGGTGTGTTAGATGAGTGAAGCACCACGAGCTCCTGCATTGGTTTTCCAGTGCGTATGCATTTCATCACAGCCACGGATAGTCGGTCGTCCAGGAATGCCTCCATGATACTGCGTCCCATCAGCTTCCTACCTTTGACCAAGTTACGGGCGCAGGCGTTGGCAAAAACGATGTGGCTGGTTTCGTTAACAAGTAAAAATGCATCCCCGAGAGCATCTAACAACTGATCCCTTTCACTGAGCGCCTCTTTCCGGATCTCTTTTCCACGTTGCTCTTGAATTCGGAACTTCGTTTGATACTGCCGTTGCTGCCAGAGCATCCACGCGGTTATCGCAATCAGCACTGTGACCAGTAAAGGGACTAACATGATAGGAATGAAGTAGATCTATAGCTGAGGGGGAGACCTAGCTATCAGCCGCAGTTTCCTCAGCAGGCACATTGACTTGATAGCCAATTCCACGCACCGTTTCCAGAAGATCCACCTGGCTGCCGAGCTTCCGGCGTAGACGTTTCATGTGGGTGTCCAAAGTGCGGCTGTGAACATCACCACTGTATCCCATTACTTCCATGAGTAGGTCGTGTCGGTCTTGTGGCACGTTGCGGCGTTCGCAGAGATAAAGCATCAGTTTAAACTCCGTAGCCGTCAGATCTACCTCTTCACCGTCTACGTAAAACTTGAGTGAGTTTTTGATAAAGCGGAACGGTCCGCACTTAAGCTCGGCACCACTGGTAGCAGGAGCGCTCCTTTTCAATAGGTTTTTGATCCGCAGCATCAGTTCCTTGGGACTGAAGGGTTTGGTCATGTAGTCGTCGGCACCTATTTCGAGTCCTGCGATCTTATCTTCGGTTTGTCCTCGGGCCGTCAGCATGATCACAGGGATCTTGCGCGTGGCCGACTCACGTTGCAGCTCTCTAAATAAAGTCACTCCGTCCATTCCCGGCATCATCAAATCGAGCACAATGAGATCCGGAAGAAGCGACCGCGCGGAGGCAAGGCCGTGCAAGCCATCAGGTGACAACTCTACGTTGAAGTTATTTCGTCTGAGGTTGAATGCGATGAGGTCGGCAATGTCCGTTTCATCTTCGATGACCAATATAGTTTGCATGTCGTTATGTAGTTACGGCTTCCTCATACCTTGATTGATATACGGCGTGGTATTCAACTGTGTGACGGATTGGACACATTCTATATAAGACAAATTTGATGACCATAGCAATGTGTCTGTTTTGTAACTTAGAATCTTTTGCCGAAATCGGGTGTCAGTGAGATTGAATGCGTGTCGCAGGAAAAAAGCCCTGCTTAAAAACCAACACTACTAACAACAATATGAAATTAATTCAGACCGCCACTGCAGCTTTCGCCGGTATCGCCCTTAGCGTCTCCGCCCAGGCTCAAACTAAAATCGCTATCAAAGGCTCCGACACCCTCGGTGCGAAGATGGTTCCTCAGTTGACCGAAGTTTACAAAGCTCTCGGAAACAACGTTGCATTCGACATCGCCGCTGAAGGTTCATCCCAGGCATTCACCGCACTTGACGAGGGCACCGCTGCCATCGGCATGAGCTCACGTTCTGTGAAGGACAGCGAGATCAACAAGTTCTCTGAAAAAGGTAAGAAGCTCGTCGAGCACGTTGCCGGTATCGACATGATCGCCGTGATCGTGAACAAAGCCAACGGAGTTAAGAAACTCACCAAGGCTCAAGTCGAAGGCATCTTCACCGGCGCTATCAGCGACTGGTCTGAAGTCGGCGGCAAGCCAGGTAAGATCCTCGTTTACACTCGTAACACGACTTCCGGAACTTACAAAACCTTCCAGAAGCTCGGCATGAGCAAGAAGGACTACGGTAAGAACTCCCAGAAAATGGCTGGTAACGAGCAAATCGCTCAAGCCGTAGCTGATAACGCAGCCGGCATCGGCTACGTCGGTCTCGCCTACGTTGGCAAGCCAGGCGTTGCTCCTTGTGCTGTCGATGGCGTTCTTCCAGAGCCTGCTAACAAAGCTACATACGCTCTTTCACGTAACCTCTATTACTACACCGTAGGCGAGCCTACCGGTGAAGTTGCCAAGTTCCTCAAGTGGGCCACCACTGACTCCACTGCTGGCAAGGTTGTCGAAAAAGTCGGCTTCATCGCACCAGCCTCCAAGTAACTCTAACCAGTCACTAACTCATTCACTCCGCGCCCGGAAAAACCGGGTGCGGAGTTCTACTTCACACATGGCAATGCATCGCCCGGAGGCGACCTTGCCGGACTAGCGAGCGAAGCCTATGAGCTTCCCGCCCTCACCTCCGGATACTTTCTTACTGTCTCCCTCCAACGATCACCACTATGGCCAAGAGGAAAAATAAAAAGACCCACTCTCCGTTCTCTAAAAACAAAGGCTGGAGAATTCTCGGTCTAGGACCGCAGGAATGCATCAAGTACTTCTTCGGAGGTAATGCGATGATTTCCATCATCGTTCTTATTCTTATCTGCTTTTTCCTCGCGAAGGAAGCGGTGATGTTTTTCCCTGATTACAAAGCCAACCTCGAGCTCTACCGCAAGTCCGGCCAGGAGTTCGTTGATTTCGCCGATGATCAGTTAGAGTATCAAAAAAGGATCAAGTCCCTGACCACTCAGGTGAAATCCTACGAGCTTTACGAGCGCGCCGGCAAGGATGCTGAAATCCCAGGCGTGTTTAACGACATGAAACGGATCGCCAATTCTCTCATGAAAGATGAGATGAAGGAAATCGGCATCGCTTCTGATCGACTCGACAAGGAAATGTGGACCCTCCTCTTCCCTGACGATCAGGAAACGCAGGACAAAATGAAATCAGCCGCCGAGGCCAGCCTGAAGAAAGCCCAGGTTACCTTGAACGATCGCATCCAAGAAGTCGCCCCCCTAATTAAAGAAAGCGACCTGAAAAAAGAATACCAAGGCGTTCTCGCCGATGATGTCTACCCGAACTTGCAGAAGGCTCTGGTGGAATACTACACCGATTTCGACGGCAAAGACGTCAGCCCGAGCTACGTCAAAACCAAAGTCGAGGAAGGTGAAGCCAAACGCAACAAGCTACTCGAAGATGACCTCTTCAAAGAATACGAAGCCGTTGAGCTATCTAACAATCAAGGCCTGAAAGAATACGAAGAGCTGGTCAACGAACTCCGCACCCACGCACTGGTCACCAAACAGCGCGCGGAAAGTTTCAAAACAGCCGCCGCCCGCCGGGTGGCACTGGAGGAAGGTATGAAACACGCCGGCCCTGAGCGCAAGCACAGCATGCAGGTTGAGTTCAAACGCATCCCCACCGAGGCCCCCGACTTCGATCAGCTCAATAAGGAGCTGTATGAAGCCATCCCTGAGCACCAGGAAAAACTGGGAGTCATGATGGAGAATGCCAAGGCTGGCTTTGCCAAACTCCCGGACGGCGATGCGCTGACCAATAAGAAGTCCATCCGACTCAATAAAGAGCTTCATGAGAACATCGAGAACTACGATGACTTCATGAACAAAAAGACCGAGCTGATGAAAGAGTGGAGTCACAAAGACAAGCTCTCAGCCGGAAAGTCATTCTTCGGATTCTTCTTCGGTGAAAAATGGGTCACTAACAGCTCATGGAATGATTTCTACGGCCTGATGCCCCTGTTCGGCGGCTCGCTGGGCATCACCCTGATCGCCATTTCCGTTGCTCTCCCCTTCTCCATCGGCGGTGCCATCTACGTCAACCGCGTGGCCACCACCACGGAGCAGAACTTGGTCAAGCCGATCATCGAATTCATTCAGGCCATCCCTTCCATCGTGCTCGCCTTCTTCGGCGTGGTGGTGCTTGGAAAATACCTCGTCGATTGGTCGAACCTCCCGATCCTCTCCTGGCTCCCCGGCTTCCCGATGGATCAGGGGCTCAACATGCTCAACGCTGGTATTCTGCTAGGTTTCATGGCCATCCCCACCATGTTTACTCTGGCTGAGGATGCTCTGAACAACGTGCCTAAGTCCTACACCGAGGCATCCCTCGCGCTCGGTGCCAGCAAGCTCAAAACCGTGTTCCGCGTGGTCGTGCCCTGTGCGATCTCCGGTATCATTGCCGCCATTCTGTTAGGATTTGGTCGCATCATCGGCGAAACAATGGTAGTGCTACTCGTCGCCGGTGGTCGGATTGCTCTGCCTGAAACATGGACCGATCCGGTGCACACCATGACGGGTATCATCGCCCAGGAAACAGGTGAGGTCACCGCCGGAAGCATTCACTACCGCGCCCTGTTCATGGTCGGCCTCGTGTTGTTCACCATTTCCCTGCTTCTCAACTCCTTGGCCCAGAACATCGTTAGAAAGTTCGGCCATAAATAACACACCTCTTCTCCCCATCATCTTGCAGCTATGAGCTCATCAGAAAAACCATCAGGCCCGTTCACAGGGAAAAAGACCCGCTCGGGATTCATTGAAAAAATCCAGCGCGGTGCCCTTTTCCTCAGCACTTATGCCATTGTCATTTTCGCCCTGCTGATCTTCGGAATCATCATTTTCCGCGGTGCCCCGGTGCTGATCGATAAAGGCTGGGACTTCTTCAGTCGCAAACCGGAGACCCTGGAGGTCGCCAGTTTCGACAAGGGCAAAGGCTTCCTCGCCCCTGCCGAAGTGGTCAAAACCATGCGCCGCTATAACAAGGACTTGCCCATCGAGTCCGAGGAGTCTGTGCAGCAGCCGTTCAAGTTCAAGACCTTCAAGATCGAGGAAGGCAGTGTCATCGGTGACGGCTATCTCGCCATCATCGAACAGCAAAATGAAGACTTCCGCACCGGCTATACCAAGCGCATCACCGATGCCCGTATAGGCTTCCCGATCACTAAGGAAACCTCAATCGCCCTGGACAAATCCACCTTCGAGAAGCTGCGCGCCAGCGACAGCACCCTGCCTGTGGCCGATGCCCGAGAAATCGATGAAACCACCGAGACCTACACCGTCACCTTCACCAAGGGATTCTATAACATTCCAGTGAAGACCGTGAAGTCACTCAAGTCCACCGACCTGATCTACATCCTCTACGGCAACCTCACCGAAAAAGGCGACGATGAGCTGGAGAGTCTGATGCCCTTGGATATTCCGGAAACTCAATCCATCACCCTGAGCAAGGTGCACTTCACTGATCTTCAAGCCGCTCCTGGCGACTTCAACCCGGGCGAACCTGAGGCTAACAAGACGGTGACTAAAAAATGGGCCATCGATCTCAAAGCGCAGACTTACTACATGCAGTTCGATCTCTTCAAACAGATCCTGACCGAAAACCCATCACTTCAAGTCAAGCACCAGCACAACATCGATCGCGGCAGCATCGAACTCGACCTCGATGGCAATAGCGAAGAACTCATGGTTTCCACCGATGAGTTCATCATGATCACCGAAGCCAACCCTGGCCTGAAACTCACCGAGGTGAACGACAAGGTGATCGAAGAAGACTACATCCGCTTCGATCTCAGCAAGGCATGTGAAATCCAGCTTCCCACCACGGAAATGCAGGCCTTCAAACTCGCCAATGCCGATTCCAATGTCATCAAGGTGCTCAAGGAATACACCCACTCCTACTCCGGTGGCGGTGTCGCCGGACCACTGATCGGAACGGCGCTGTTAGTTCTGTTCTGCATGATCATTGCCCTCGCCATCGGTGTGGCCTCATCGGTTTACCTCAGCGAATACTCACGCAAAGGCAAGATGATCAACTCCATCCGCCTCGCGATGATGAACCTCGCCGGTGTTCCCTCCATCGTATTCGGTCTTTTCGGTCTGGGTCTCTTCGTGGTGATCGCCCCCAAGTTTACCAACACCCCGTCGTTACACGATAAAGTTCGCCTGCCGGTCGTCCCTTCCTTTTTCCAGCCTGAACTTCGTGAACAGGAGCGGGAAAAAATCGTCATGCTCGAGGACACCGAGGATCTCAACTCGGCCAAGTCACTCGCCAGCCGCAGCGGCTTCAGCAAATACTACGATGGCTGGTATTATCTCAGCTTCGAAGGCTGGGGTAGTTCCATCATCGCCGGTGCCTTCACCCTCGCCATCATGGTGCTGCCGGTGATCATCACCTCCTGTGAAGAATCGCTGCGCGCGGTTCCGCAAGGGTTCCGAGAAGCCTCACTGGCGCTTGGTGCATCCAAGTGGCAATCCATCCGCACCGCCGTGCTCCCCTACGCCATGCCCGGCATCCTAACAGCCTCCGTGTTAGGGATCACCCGGGTCGCCGGTGAGACGGCACCCATCATGTTCACCGCGGCAGTGGCGGAGAAGTCCAGCCTGCCATTCGAAGGTCTGCAATCGACCGGTTTCGATAAGTTCCTCGAGTTCATCTCACAGAACGTGCAAGCGCTGCCCTACCACATCTACACCGTCTCCGGCCGCATCCCTCAGTCCGAATACACTGAGCCCATGCAATACGGCTCCGTGCTGGTCTTCATGATCGTCGTCATGATGTTCGCCGGCCTGTCCATCTGGCTGCGTGCTCGCATGCGTAAGAAACTCAAATGGTAATCGAAGATTCCGCTCTTTAACTCTAACAAAATTATATCCATGTCTACTGTATTAGAAAACCCCAGCATCATCGACCAGCCGGTCTCCCCGCCAGAACTGAAGAACATGATCGAAATCGACAATGTTTCCTTCAGCTATGACAACGGTAAAACCAACACTCTGAAAAACATCACCCTCGGATGCTTGGAGAAACGTGTTACCGCATTCATCGGACCCTCTGGCTGTGGTAAGTCCACCCTGCTCCGCTGCCTGAACCGCATGAACGATCTGGTGGAAACCTCATCCGTCACCGAAGGCGAGATCCGCATCATGGGCCAGAACATCAACGGCCGCGATGTCGACCCCATCGAGCTGCGCAAAAACGTAGGTATGGTGTTCCAGAAATACAACCCTTTCCCAAAGAGCATCTACGATAACGTGGCCTACGGTCTGCGTATCCAAGGAGTTACCAACAAAGCCAAACTCGATGAAGCGGTCGAGCGCAGCCTCAACGGTGCCGCTCTCTGGGATGAAGTCAAAGACCGCCTCAAGGACAGCGCTCTCGGCCTCTCAGGAGGTCAGCAACAGCGCCTCTGCATCGCCCGCTCGATCGCCGTGCAGCCAAAAGTGCTGCTGATGGACGAGCCCTGCTCCGCACTGGATCCCATTGCCACCGCCAAGGTGGAAGAGCTGATGAACGAGCTCCGCAAGGATTTCACCATCGTCATCGTCACTCACTCCATGCAGCAGGCCACCCGGATTTCAGACCGCACTGCCTTCTTCTACCTCGGCGAGCTGATCGAATTCGATGACACCGCCAAGATCTTCTCCAACCCCTCACAGAAACGCACGGAAGACTACATCAGCGGCCGCTTCGGTTAAGCGTTGCCAACCCCAATCATCCACTTACTAACCTTTTTATCTAACTATTATGCCAAACCAAGGACATATCCTCAGCACATTTGACGATTCGCTAAGACAGCTGCGTGAAACCACCATCGCTATGGGTGCTGGCACCCAGCGCAACCTTCAGAACGCTATCCGCGGACTGCTGGAACGTAACAAGGAACTCTGCAACACGGCCATTGCCGATGACGACGATGAAGATCGGCTCGAGGTAGAGATTGATCGGCTCGGAATGTCGATCATTACCAAGTTCCGACCACTTGCAAGCGACCTCCGCATGGTGATTGCCTCAATGAAACTTGCCAACCATCTGGAACGCATTTCCGATCAGGCCGTCAGTATCGCCAAGCGGGCAAGGAAGCTGATGAAGAATTCGGAAATCCCTGAAACACGTAATATCGAAGGCCTCTATCAAGTGGCTTCCGGAATGCTGGCCGATGCCCTGACTGCCTACGCAGACAGCAACATGCAACTCGCGGTAGGTGTCATCGACCGAGAAAAAAACCTCAAAAAGTGCCACAAGACCACCTCTCGTAACTTTGCGAAAGCACTGGAAGGCGAGTCAGATCAATACCGTGATTACCTCGATCTCGTCTTCATCTGCCGCTGGCTAGAGCGCGTAGGAGACCTCGCTACCAACATCGCCGAGGATGTGATCTTCGAAGAAACCTCCACGGACATCCGCCACGGTGGTGAGCTCCCTGCAGAGCTTCAGTAAGAGCCCCCAATTAAGAGAACGTTACATCCAGTGGAGCATCAAAATCAGATATTGTAATTGAAATCCGCTGACAGTCTGGCTCTCGCCTCTGGGACTACACCGCCTTTGCCTGGAACACCGTTCATTAAATCACGATCAACCACCGAGTTCGGGCGGGTCATGCGTCCGGGGCCTATTTTTCTGCCAGGGTAAACGCAAGTGTTCACCCCTGTCCGAACTCCGTCACCCAGCACAGCACCAAACTTGATCCGACCGGTATCGAGCAGTTTTCCACCCACCAGCGAACGATGATTTGTCCCGTCGTGACGATAGTTCGCCAAGATGGTTCCCGCACCCAGCATAACGTGGGATCCTAAAACAGAATCGCCGACATAGGAAAGGTGTTTGATCTTACTGTATGGGTAGATGATCGAATTTTTAATCTCAACAGCATTCCCAATTTCGCAGTGGTCGCCAATCGATGTGTTACCTCGGATGTAGGCATTCGGGCCGATCCGGCAATTTTCCCCGATGATCACATTACCTTCGATCACCACGCCCGGTAGAATCTTAGATCCAACACCGAGGTGCAGATGACCATCGACTTGGGCTAATGGGCTGATATCGCCGGCGATTTGTGAGCCTTCCATCATACCCAGTACCTCCTCATTCAGTTCGAGGAGACTCCAAGGATAGTGGATGCGGAAACAATCCGCCTCGGTAACCACCTCGCCGCCACATTCTTCGGGTGTATTCGCACCCACCCATGCGACAAGATCTCCGCTCTTGTCCTTGAGACATACGGGGGAATCAGAGCGGGCCAGAAGACACAATGCTCCGACATCGATCCAGTGGTCTACTGGCAGGTGCACGGTGCGTGGCGTGGCCATTTCATTGGGAATGACATCGAAGCCAACCGCTCGAAGTTCATTCGAAATCAGGTCCTTGAGTTTGTGGTTGGCGATTAGACAATTACCTAACTTTCTTCCATCGGTAACGGGAGCGCAGGTTTTCGTTTCTTGAGGGTTATGGAGCGTTGCTTGCATTATTCTATCATACTTCTATTACAATTAGAACCATACTACTCGTGCTATGGTTGCATAGAAAGTATTATTCGCACGAAAATCACTGCCGTCCGGTCATCATTGTCCAATGGCCTCCATCTACGCCGATTCCCACGACATTGGACCCTCCTTTGGTGAACATAATAAACCGGTGCCCGTCCGAGCCAAACCACCCATTATAGGCCGATGTGTAGGAGGGCGATCCCATAAAAATATTCTCACCTGTCCAGCTACCGGCGAACTTCGCCAGGCGAGCACGGTCGGCCGGTGTTCGTTTCCCGGGAAGCGGAGAGGTGTGCGAGAAAAAGCCACCCGTTCGCATGTCATTGGAGTGCCCCCAAGCAGCCTCGCTGAGCCGTTCCTCTAACACCATCGGATGTAGCCCCATAATGATCCGGGCGTGGTTGAGGTGATCTGAGAAATCTTTCTGCGAATTATTCGCCCATTTGCACCCAGCATTGTGTTCACGTGCAGTCTTCTCAGATAGCTCGGACTGGAGTGTTTGCTTGCGTTTGCTCTGCTGCTCATACCATTCCTCTGCCTCATAGCATTCCTCGACCACGGTGTCTTCGATGTCTTTTTTATCGGGCAAATCGGAACTGTTGTCTCCGCCGGAAAGTCGCTCAATGCTGGTGATTTCCCATTGGATTTCCAACAATGCATCCATCGCAATGCCCATGTTCCGATCAATGGACGAGGTATTGGCATTGGCGAGTTTCACCAGCCGTTTGTATTTTCGCTCAATGCCTTCAACTTCAGTTTTTAGCATGCGAATTTTGCCTGGGTCCTTTTTCCAGTCGGTATGAATCAAGTCCATCACGCGGCTGCGTTCTGTGTCCAGTTCCTCAAGCCCGCGAGCATGTTCGATGTAGGGATTTGCCCGCGTCCCCATCACGCGGCGCATCGCTGCCTGGTGATGAGCCTGCGCTTTCTGTAGAATCGTGCGGTAATCCGCTAGTGCATCTGGTCCGAGATATTGAAAAGTCCGGAATGCGGCTTTGCGTTTGGCGCTGTCCGAACTCTTCATCGCAGCCAAGGCATTCTCCTTGAATGCGGCACTCAGCTCAGCAGTGAAAGCCTGGGATGATACCATCAGAAAGCTCACTGCGCATAAACAACATCTGGATGCCAGTCCTGCACCGGCTGTGAAAATTACTGATTGTTTCATGACGGGATTCACTTGGTGCTAATATTTCAGATTCCAGAGCGGAAATCCACACCATTTCTAGCTGAGTCAGACACACTCTATGAGCTGCCGAAAACCCACCTACCAAAGCCTAGCGACCCCCGATTAGGAAATTGTCTCAAGATCAACCTTAAGACGAAAGCGCGTAAGCGATGTGAGGCGTGTAGAGCGCGGGCTCGAGCAGGAAGGAATCGTGCCCTTTGTCCGAATGCACGGTGATGTGCATGGTTTCTACACCACTTTTCTCAAGACCGCTTACGATCTCAGCCTGCTCTTCTGGATAGAAACAGAAATCGGAATCGATGCTGAAAACGAGGAACTTGTGATTGTGTTTCGCACAGCGGTCAAAGAGCTCTTTCACACTAGCAGCCCCGGCTTCGGCACAGGCGTCATAACGCGACCACATGTCGATGATTCGGAGGTAGGTATTCGCATCGAACCGCTTCACGAATTTTTTGCCCTGATGCAGCATGTAACTCTGGAAGGTGTCCTGCACTTTATACCATGCCAGTGTCTCTTCATCCTGTCTCACCTCCGATCGAGCACGACGCTCGATGGCATCGAGATGAACAAAGGTCTTGTGAGAAATCATCCGAGCCAAGGCGAGGCCGTAATCAGGTCGCTGACCTTCATAATAATCGCCGCCGTTGAAGTACTGATCATTTTCGATCGCAAGGATTTGTTCAAAAAGGATCAGTCGATTCAGGACCGTCGTTTTCATGCCACTGGCGATGGGAATCACCGTTTTCACTCGCTCTGGAAACAGCGTGGCAAAGGTCAGGGTAATCAGACCTCCCACAGACGGACCGATCGCGGCATGGAGTACATCGATGCCAAACGAATCGAGTAACTTGGCCTGCATATTCACCTGGTCGACGACCGACAGGTGGGGAAATTTTGAACCATATGCTTTACCTGTTTCCGGATCGATGGATGCCGGCCCGGTGCTGCCGTAGCATCCGCCTAGATAGTTGGCACTGATCACAAAATACTTGTCGGTATCGACCGCTTTTCCGGGCCCGATGAAGTCCTCCCACCAGCCGTCATGAAGTTCGTCGCTCCAGCGAACGGTCGCCTCGGGGATGTCAGGATTGTGACCACAGGCGTGGTGTGATCCTGAGAGTGCGTGAGTCAGAAGAATAGCATTGGACTTATCGGCATTGAGTTCGCCCCAGGTTTCATAGGCCACATCCACGGATGGCAGCTCATCGCCACTGGCAAAGTGGAATGGAGCATCATCCAGACGTAAAACGTGAGTTTCTGTGGACTCGGGAGTGATATTTGAATCAACGGACACGGCGCGATTCTCCACAGATTGACTCATTAGGACATCGTTTTTTCTGACAAAAAAAATCCGACACCCTCCTTGAGAAGGTGCCGGACACTTGTGTGTGTGATTAAAATTAGAGACTCTTCTTAAGCGTATCGTATTCTTGCTGCAGTGCGCTCAGCTCGGCTTCTTTTTTACCAATTGCTTCGTGCACATCAGCAAGGCGGCGGAGTTTAGCGGCAAATCCTTTGCCGGCAGACTTGGCTGCACCTTTGGTTGATGTTTTAGCTTTGGTCTTCTTAGCGGTGACAGGAGCACCTGCTTTTTTAACCCACTGGCCAATGGTGATCTGGCTGATCTTGAACTTGCGTGATGCAGCTGCTGCGCCACCGCGTCCTTTCTTGGCGTTTACCTCGTCGACATAGTTAAGCACCTCGGCTTTTTGTGCGGGAGTGTAGCGTGTTCCTCTGCCTTTACCTTTGGCGGCAGGAGCCGCTTTTTTGGTGGCGGCGGGTTTCGCTGCTTTGGCTGGAGCCGCTTTCTTTGCAGAAGCGGATGTAGTAGGCGCCTTAGCGGCGGACTTTTTCTTTGCTTTTTTCGGCATAACGAAGACACAAAACTACCGAACCCCTTTATTTACAAGGACAAAAAATGATATCATTTTATCCGTCTATAAACTCTCTCGTATAATAAGAGAGTTTGTAGAAGAAAAAATAAGCCGCTGTGCCGTCCATGGTGCAAGAGCCACGTTCCCGTTACTCAAAAGGTTGGGGACATCCTCCGCTCCTCTGTTTTCCTGAAAAGGCATGACATTAGAACGTAGGGGCCGCCCCCATATATAGTACATCGGTTCGGGCGTGCAACCATTAGCGGTCGAACACAGCAGCCTGCACTTAGTTATCGCGGCATCTCGTTTGTTGCAACTGGATATTACATCATAATCAAAACTATAGTTCGAAATGCAGGTTGACATCGATGCAATCGGCACTTGCTCTAATGACGAATCTGCGGCCAAGTTCCGCCATGCAGTTTCCTCCGACCACCGCCAGCGTTCACCAGCTGGAGAACGGCCTCACTATCATCCTCGATCCCGATTGCGCAGCTCCCGTCATCAGCACCCAAGCTTGGGTAGCAACCGGCAGCATGCACGAAGGAAATTTCCTAGGTGCCGGTCTGTCCCATTTGCTCGAGCACATGGTCTTCAAGGGCACTGAAAGTTATGATGGCAAAGCCATATCCGATACCGTGCAAGCGGCTGGCGGCGAGTGGAACGCCTACACGACTTTCGACAGAACCGTTTACTATATCGACGGCCCGTCCGACAGCACCCAAACATTTCTCAAAGTGCTTACCGAGATGGTCTTCAAACCCACATTTCCTGCGGATGAATTTGAAAAGGAAAAGGACGTCATCCGACGCGAGATCGACATGGGGCTGGACGACCCTGACGACCGTAACAGTCAACTGCTCTACTCCACTGCCTATTCAGTGGATCCACGACAACACCCAATCATCGGTCACACAGAGCTGTTTGATCAGCTAAGCCATGAGGACATGGTTTCCTATCATCGCGATCGCTACACCACGGAGAATGTTTTTCTCAGCATCTCCGGTGACTTCAACAAACAAGAGCTACTGCAGTATCTCGAGGAGATCTGCGGTGATATTCCACGCCGATTCACCCGTTTGGCTCAGGTCACCCCTGAGCCGCCTCAGTTGGGACAAAGGATTCGCCGTGACACCTTTGCCATTCCCACGAGTAAGCTGACGCTTGCTTGGCAGGTTCCGAGTTTGGAGCATCCGGACGCAGCGCCGCTTGATGTACTGGCCACGATTCTTGGATCGGGTAGATCGAGCCGACTCTATCAGAACATCCGAGAAAAACAGGGACTCTGTCACCACATCGCCGGATGGAGTATGATTTCTCCCGGACAGACCGGATTGTTCGCCGTCTCTGCCATCGTTGATCACGATAAACGCGAAGAGCTGCAGGAAGCTATATTGAAAGAAATCTCCCAATTGCCTAACAGCGACTTCTTCGATGAGCTTAAAAAGGCGACACGCATGACTCTAGCCAGCCAATTCCGCACCCTCACCACGGCGTCGGGCAGAGCCTCGGACTTGGCGTCCAATTGGCATGATACTCGCAATCTAAACTTCACCCGTGATTACATTGATATGGTATCGCGAGTCACTACCGATGACCTTCAACGGGTCGCTCGGACCTATCTAGTTCCACAAGTGCTCACCATCACTTCGCTGGATCCGGAAGATGCTGAGGAAGCTGATGCCAAGAATGAAGCGTCCGTTCAACGCGGTGAAATGCAAACCCGAACACTTACAAACGGGCTCACTCTCGTTACCCAATGTGATTCGCGGCTACCGACGGTATCCATCACTGTCGCAACGCTGACGGGTCTACCATCGGAATCGACGGAAAACGCCGGCATCAATGCGCTATTAGCCAAGCTAATGACCAAGGGAACCACCACGCGCACTGCTGAGGAAATCGCGGTCACCATGGATTCCCTGGGCGCAAGCTTCGGAATCAGTTGCGGAAATAACACCACACTTACATCCGCATCTTGTCTGCAGCCTGATGTAAAAACAGCATTAGGTATCGTCGCAGATATGATTCAAAACCCCGTGTTGCCACCCGATGCGTTAGAACGCGAGCGTGGTGCCATGATTGCCGGACTCCAGGAGCAGGCCGAAGATCCGCTCTCTGTTGCTTTCCGCAAACTCCGACCGTCGCTTTTCGGTGAGGCAGGGTATGGTTTAAATGGATCGGGAACCGAAGAGTCTCTAAATAAACTGACCCGCGAGGATCTCGCTAAACACCATAAAAAATATTTCACCGCGGCCAACTCTGTGGTGGCTATATTTGGAGACATTGATCCGGATAAGTGCGCCAGATTGGTCGAAGAATTATTCAGCACCATGCCAAAGGGGACACGCAGTCATACCGGTGATCAAGAATTCCCCACACCCAGCGTGCACGAACTGCATCTCGACAAACAACAGGCTGTGCTAACTGTGGGCTTCCGTGGGGCTAGTGCCTCGGATGACGATAACCACGCACTTGAGCTGATTCACGATTACTGCACGGACATGGCAGGCCCTTTGTTTACTAAAATTCGCGAAGACCTAGGTCTGGCCTACTACGTGTCCGCCACCCAATTCCATGGCGTGAACACAGGTATGTTTGCCTTTTATCTGGGCACCTCTCCTGACCAACTCGACACTGCAAAATCCATTTTGTTAGGTGAGATCAAAACCATTGCTGAAAACGGAATCCCAAAGGAGACTCTTGAGAGTGTTAAAACGACTTGGCTGGCATCTCACGCCCTGGCGAATCAAAAAATCGGATCTCTTGCACGACTGAGCGCGATCGATTGCTTACTCGGATTCCCCGCCGATCATCACCTCAAGGCACCCGATGAAATCCGCGCACTGACAGATGAAGCCATCCGCGCGGCTGCTAAAAAATACCTGGGCACCCATGAACCTGTGATTGTCACAGTTTCACCCGAAGCTTAACCTTCCACTTTCACACCCCATACTCAAATAATCATGTCTGACACACCAAAAGCCGATACCAGATTCAACGATTTCGTTTTTCTCCAGGCACAGAACGCCGGTCTCTTTCTTGGCCAGCTACCACACCCATCGACTGGTGAAACCAGCGTCAATCTCAAGGCCGCTGCCACAGTGCTTGATTCCTTGGAAATGCTCGCGGTAAAAACCAAAGGGAACCTAACCGCTGAAGAAGCATCGCTCCTTGAAAAAGCCTTGCTCAATATCCGGGCGCTGTATGCCAATGTTGAGGATCTTGGGTAATGCCTCTACTCAGGGAGCATCGAAAATACTAACTGCTCAGTCACTTCGCGTTCTGCCAGTGCTGTTCCATCTCGTCGAGTGTGGCGGATGCCAGACTTTTGCCCTCGGCTTGTAGGCCCTTGTCTACCGAAGCGAAGCGGGTTTCAAATTTTACATTGGTGGACTCCAAGAGGATTTCCGGATCGAGCTTGTGACGGCGAGCCAGATTGACGACTGAAAATAACAGGTCTCCTATTTCTCCTCCGAGTAGCTCGCGATCTCCAGATTCCAGTTCATCTTCGACTTCGACGAGTTCTTCGCGAATTTTGTCGATCACTCCCTGATCATCTGGCCAATCGAATCCTACTTTGGCCGCCTTCTTTTGTAGTTTAGAGGCTCGCAGCATGGCAGGCAGTCCCTTTCCTGTATTGTGCAGATAGGCTTCTTGCTCGTCACCCTTTTCCTGACGTTTGATCGCGTCCCATTGGCTTAGGACTCCTTCAGTATCCGTTACAGAACTATCTCCGTAAACATGGGGATGCCGCCTAACAAGTTTATCGCTGACGATGCGGGCGACGTCATCAAAATTATATCTACCAGCCTCTTCGGCCAGCTCACTGTGAAATACCACTTGGAGTAATAGATCACCCAATTCCTCCTTGAGATGCTCCCAATCACCGCGGCGAATGGTATCGACCGTTTCGTAAGTTTCCTCGATGAGATTGGGTAAAAGACTTTCGTGTGTCTGCTCAGCATCCCACGGACAACCGCCGGGAGCACGGAGGCGGTGCATGATCGCACGAAGACGAGTCAACTGGTGGGCATCCTCCGAGCAGTCTATCATTTCAGCATCATTCATGGAGATCAGATTTAGGATATCCTTGAAAAGAAGCAAGGCCCGAGAGGTAGCTAACAGCGATTAGCTACGCGACCGGTTCAGAATCTCCCGTTCTGCATCGGTCAAACTCTGAATTCCCTCTCGACTCACCTTATCGAGAATCTGATCCACATCGCTGTCCTCCAAGTTGATTTTAATGCGAGGTTTAAGCTTCCTCTCACGCACAATCTTGGCATCGACTACTTGACCCCGTTTTTGCTTTTTAGAGCCTAACTTGCCCACAAAGGTGAGCAGGTGTGGATTTTTCATGAGGATATACCCGAGAATCGCGCCACCCAAGTGACCGGCTTCTCCACCGGCATTATTGCCATTAGTTAGAATCATCAATGTCGCGAAAACCAGTGCCGCAATCGCGAAGGTCCGCATGCTCATGGGTATGACGAAGAATAACAGGATTTTTAAATTGGGGGCTATCACTGCGGTACATACGAGAATGGCAAATATCCCCGCGGACGCGCCGACCAAAGGAATGTATGAAGCTGGAACCTCACCTCCAGGGATCGCGATGGGATCCTTGCCAAACCAGCCAACATAAAAGAGGAAGACGTAGAACAACGCTCCAGCCACACCACTTGCCAAATAATAGACGATAAATTTCTTACTGCCCCACCATTTCTCAGCGAAGGTTCCAAAGAAAAATATCCCTATCATGTTGCCGAGCAGATGCAGGCCGTCGGCATGCATGAACTGAAACGTCAGCAGCCTCCAAAACTGAAATTGTTGAAGCCCCAAAGCAGCACTGAAATGCCCCCACTCAACGAGCTTCCAATTGAAGAAGAGCATATCGGCATAAAAAATCACGATGTTGCTGATCAGTAACCATTTCACCACAGGACTGCCTGAAAAGCGTGACGGTGGTCGCGGCATGTGAGTTCTCTGGCCTGGCGGCACTTGGTGATATTGTCGATCGGCTAGTCCCATAATCTGGCCAAGGAATAACACGGCTATCACCTGCTCGCAAGTCGGCCGCGAGAATTGATCAAATCACTTGGAATACAGAGCACCCCAACTTGCGCATACCACTAACTTACAGTAAGTTACATTACCCACCATTAAGACCATGAGTATGACACCCAATAACCCCAGGGATTACACCCCAAGATCGGCGACTGTCCCCCTTGCCGGTCCTACTCCAAGTCGGCACGCATCAGCGAACCGTAAAACCCGCTCTAATTTCAATGCAGCGGAAAACCTGACAATTGAAAACCTCAAGCAAATGCACCCCGAGTGGGTCGATCATAACGGAGACTGCCCTGCCTGCCAATCACTTGAGCACGCGATGTCAGATACCACACGCTACGAATCCTCGATCGTGGCTATCGCCGAATTTCAAGATTCTCACACCACGACCAAGCCACTCTAACTACTTCATTTTTTGCTATGGCTCGCCTGTCAGGCACCGATGCCGACTCGATGACCAGCTCTCGTTACTGATGGCTGGACAGCCTGCATGCTCTGACCCATGATCCGCGCATGGCTGGCGCGTCCACTGTCAGAAGCTACCTCTGGCCCGTCCTTCTGACGGTGTTAGGAGGTTTTCTTTGTACGCAAATCGTGCCCCGAGAAATCATCGCGGTCAACGAGCACATCCTTGGTTTTCCAGACACGGATATCTCCGGACATAAACTCCGCCCTTACCTGTTAGGAGTTCTGTGTATGCTACCTGCCATCGCCGCATGGATCTATCGATTCTCCGGAATCCTCGATCGCTACATGGCTCGGCAATTCCTTACCTCTTTCGCCCTCTGCATGAGCGCCTTGCTCGCCGTGATGCTGCTCACTGATTTACAGAACAACTTCTCGGATTTCCGTGACACAGAGAACCCAATGGATGTTGTGATCAGCTATTACAGCATTCTGATACCGGCTGTTTTTGTATTCTTGCTCCCCTATGTCCTCTTGCTGGCATTGCTCTATTGCTTGGGAAAAATGTCACGTCATCAGGAAATCGTCGCGATGATCCAGACTGGTCGAGGAGTTTTCCGCATCGTCCTGCCTCTGCTTTTCACGGGAGTCTTCTGTTCGGTTGTCTGCCTGATTTTCAACTACCACTGGGGACCTTGGTCTGAGGGAAATAAGGACCTCATTATCGATGTTGCCAAAGATGGCCAAGCGGACCGCGCCAGATCCGTTCTTTACCGCGATTCAGATTCACGTCGAGTCTGGCTGGTCGGGGCATTTCCTTACCAATTTGAAAAAACAGGCACCCTGCGCAATGTCACTATTCGCGAGTTCAATTCCGGCGGTCACCCTACCAAAAAGCTTGAAGCCGATGTGGCCCAATGGTCGCGCGTTGACAAAAATTGGACCTTCACAGGAGTTCAGCTCATCGATTTACAAGCGTCACCCGTGCCTATTCGAATCAAAACAGGCGACACGGTCACCAGAACTTGGCATGAGACACCGTGGCAACTGGTCAAACCCGGCCTCGACCATACCCATCTCGGAATTCCGGATCTGAACAGCTGGCTTCGAGCCAATGAGGGCATCGAGTGGGCCAACCGCAGCCCGTATCTGACTCAATGGCATTATCGATTTGCTCAGCCTGTGATCTGCCTCATCACCATCTTGATCGCAGCACCGCTAGGTATTGTCTTCAGTCGGCGTGGTATCGGCGGAGGTGTAGCCATCGCGCTCTTCCTCTGTGTGGGGATGCTGTTTTCATCGACGTTTTTCCTTACCTTCGGTGAAGCTGGCCACATGCCACCTGCACTCTCTGCCTGGGCCACGAATATCTTGTTCGCGGTGATCGCGCTCTACTTGTTCAATCGCCGGATGGCAGGTCGGCCGATTTACCAAAGCTTGAAAAAGCTGCTACCATCGGGCGAATAAGGGGAACGGAACACGTCCGAAGCCCCAATTCCTCCATAATTCCCCAGAAACGAAATCAGCAATTAAACGCTCTTTCGTGCTTGACCACTGGCTCCTTCGCTCCTAGTTTCCGCGTCCCGTCACGAGTGAAATCCACTCAGTCTCTGGAATCCGCTCCGAAAAACGCACATCGTGCCTACTCAAAACGCACATCGTGCCTACTCGGAACCCACAACCGTATATCCCGTAACTCACATTCTATAATCTCATGAGAGGCATCGAAATCCAAAAGAACGAGCCAGTCGACCGCGCTCTGAAACGTCTCAAGTCATTGCTTGATGGCGAAGGCATCCTCGAAGAAATGCGCCGCCGCCGCGCCTTCGAAACCGTCACCCAGCGCAAGCAACGCAAAGAGCGTACCGCAGCCAAACGTCACGGTATCCGCTGGCGTTTCCAGCGTGACAAGGCTGAAGACACTGAAGCCTAAGTCATTCATTGACGGGACACATACCGGTCACTAGCCGGTCTAAAAATTTCCAAAAAGCACCTCATACGGGGTGCTTTTTTTGTGCTTCGACCCGGGTTTATTCTTCCGAGGATTCGCAGGGGGCTAACTCCCCATCCTCTAGGGAGGGAAGATTTTCACCACAGGCAAAGCAAATATCAAAATTCCCCGGATTGCTCTCTTCGCAATTTTTGCAAATAACTTCGGACTCAGCATTTTTGGCATTGAGGTGAATCGTCCGATTCAAGATCTCCCAAGCCCGCTGATAGTCCTCATCATTCATCACACAGATATTCGGATAGAATTCAGGAATAGGAATTTCCGATAAACCTGATCCTGTCAGGTGCTCGTTGCGTAGCATGATCGGGATACCTTCGGCTTCGAGAACCGATTTGTAATACGCCACAATGGAATGGTCTTTGGCCCTGTATATCTCCCGCATTGGGAAACACTAACATTTATCATCTTGGAATAAACAGTAAAAGCGCGTTCATCACGCGCTTTTGAGATCATGGATCAACATGCATGCACATTCCGTATCAGATACGGACGCATTGCTTTTTCTCGTTAATCACCGGCATATCTGCTCGATTGACGAAGGTCGCTTGTCGGTGCACCGAGATCAATCCACCTACAGCCAATAACGTGAATACCAAGTTGGTTCCGCCATAGCTGATGAAGGGCAGCGGCAGACCCGTATTCGGCAGAACGGCGGTGCACACCCCAATGTTCATCATCGCGGGGATCACAATCACGCTGGTCAGACCAATCGCTAACAGTCGGCCAAAATCATCACGGGCGTTGACTGAAATCGCGATTCCATAAACGACAATCACCACAAAGCAAAACACACTTCCCAAGGTAAACCACAACCCAAGCTCCTCCCCGATGGCGGGGAAAATGAAGTCCGTGTGCGCCTCTGGCAGATAACCCAGTTTCTCCACGCCATTGCCCAATCCGGTGCCATCCACGCCACCGTTGGCAAAGGCGTAAAGCCCGTGCAACTGCTGATAACCATCGCCCAAACGATACTTGTCATTCTCCAGATCAAATAATGCCATCACTCGTCCCATACGTTCTGGGTTTTTCCAAACCACAAAGGCCATGCCAGCTAACGCAGTTGCTCCTGAGACCCCCAAATACGGTATCCGAGTTCCTGCGACAAACATGACCACAACCCCTGACGCACCTAACGCCATCGCCGTCCCCATGTCTTTCTCAAAGAAGATCAATAACACAGGGATGCCTAACAAAACCCCTGGTGCTACAAATCCTTTAAAGAACGTCCGACTCTCAGTTTGAAAATGTGAGAACCAGGCAGCCATGCCCAGTATCACAAATATCTTCGCAAGTTCTGACGGCTGAAACTGTGGTGCACCCGGAATCTTGATCCAACGCGCTTCACCTTTGATTTCCTGACCGATGCCCGGCACATAACACAAGCACAGCAGGAAACAGGACCCGATAAAAAGGTAGATCCAGTAGGGTCGGGCCTTACGGTAATCCATCCCCGCGACAAAGGCGGCACCGATGATACCAACGACGATCCAGAGAGCCTGTTTCTTGACCAGAGCATAGCCATTCACTTCATCATCCCACACACTGGTACTCGTAAGCATCACCAAGCCCAGTGTCACCAGAGCGGTGACTGCCAAGCAGAGGAATACAGCGTTTCTACGTCCCATGAAATGTGATGATTGAGTAATCAGAAGTCGTTATTGACTGCTTCTGAACCTACTTGGTAGGAATCTTAATTTCGCGACCAACACTCAGTTTGCGAGGGTCTGTCATGCCATTGATTTTGAGAAGTGTGTCACGCGATACTTTGTATCGGTTGGCGATGCGCCAGACAGTGTCACCACTCTTCACGGTGTAGCGTTGACCACTATCGGCCACTCCAGTGGCGGCAGCTTCAGGGTGCTTGACCTTGGGTTTGACCACGACAGCTTTAGGGGCAGTGTCCTCGGCCACCTCCACGGCACGTGCGTGTTTAGGCTCTGGGATTTGAGTGGCTACTTCTGGTGCTGGCGTTGCCTTGGGAGTAGTAGAACCTACGACGACTGGACGGCTGGACAGCTCGGCTGGCAAATCGAGCACAACACCGGCACGCAGTGGACGGTTGCTGTTAAGAGCACGGAGTGCTGACTCATCGACATTACGGGCATCTGCGATGCGGTTGTATGTGTCACCGGTCACCACGATGTAACGGCTAGAATGATCCACCGCCGCAGGCTCTGGTGCGGGTGTTGGCGCAGGAGTAGCAACTGGGGCGACAGCTGCAGGCTTCGCTGGCTCAGGCTCTGGAGACTTCACCTCGGCAGCAGGCAGTAAAGCCGCTGCCTTGTCTTTGTTAGTTGCAACAGCTTCATCGCTGAAGAACTTGCTGTGTGTGTAAATTGCGGCAATCGCCAGAACATGGAGAATGAGAATGACTACCAAAGCTTTTCCGATTCCCACATTGGCCACATCTGATTCGAGTTCAACATGAGGGTCCGCGGTAGCTGTAGCAGCATGAAGACGGCGTTTGCGACCTGTCTTCGCATAGAGCACACGGTAGTTAGAACCGGATGTGCGAGTTCTTTTTGTTTGGATGGTTTTTTTCATAACGATATTTGGTTGGGTATTTGGGCTGTGGTTGTTAGGATTTTTCTTTGGGTAAGGACTACTTCAATTCTTTGACAATACGGCGGAAGCAGTCGCCGCGTTCTTCGTATCCGGAAAACATGTCAAAGGATGATGTCCCCGGAGAGAAAAGGATGGTGTCGCCGTGTTCGGCATCTTGGCAGGCCTGATGAATCGCCTCCTCCAGAGATTGTACCCTGGTGGTAGGTACTTCACTTGCGATCGGTGAGAACGTGTGCACGAGCTGATCTGCAATTTCACCAAAAACAACGATGCTCTTGGTTGTTTGCAATAGGCGCGGAAGAACCTCTTTGTAATCAAGTCCTTTTTGTTTCCCTCCTGCGATCAAAACGATGCGGCGGCTTTGCGAGCGCAATGCGCTGTCGAGAGCATGCAGGTTTGTCGCTTTCGAGTCATTGATGAACTCAACTCCGTCAAGCGTGCGAACGAGTTCACAACGATGAAGCGGAGGGGCAAAACCACACAAGGCTTCGTTCGCAACAGATGGTTCAACACCGAAAGGTTCGCACGCCGCAAATGCCGCCATGGCATTCTCAGCATTGTGCAGGCCACGGAGCCGTGTCGTAGACAGATCGATCAGTTTTTTTCCATCACGACATATCCACTGACCGTCCAGGGTGTAATCGGCATCAGCTTCGGTAGAAAACGTAAGCGTCTCCGAGGCATGCTGCCCAATCTCTTCCCCCGCTCTCACAACAATGCGATCGCTGGCTGTCAGGTTTTCAAAAATGCGAAGTTTGGCATTTTTGTATGCCTCGATCGTTGGGTAACGATCCATATGATCTGCTGAGAAATTCAACCAGATGACTGACTCAGGGTGAAAACTGTCGATCGTTTCTAACTGAAATGAGCTAACCTCAAGCGCGACAGATGCGGGTGGCTCATCCAATAAAACGACTTCTGCAAAAGGAACACCGTAGTTACCGCACGCCAGGCAAGAGATACCAGAGAATGATAACATACGCTGAACCAGCTCAGTGGTGGTTGTTTTTCCGTTAGTGCCAGTGATCGCAACGATACGCCCCTGATAGAATCTAGCGGCCAATTCTATTTCACCAATCAGTTCTCCCGCATTCTCGGCATAAGCGCGGACAAAGTCTGTTTCGCCGTCGATTCCTGGAGAAAGAACCAGCACATCACAGTGGCTCTCTTTCCCTGTGGCTATGCTTGCGTTTGGCACTACAGAAACTGAATCGTCGAAACCTTTGATCTCTGGGGAAGCATCGTGAACAGACACGGTTGCCCCTTCCCGCAACGCAAGCGCAGCGGCAGCCCGACCACTTCGGCCGGCTCCTAGGACAATGACGTGTTTGTTTTTTAGATTCATGTTAGACGATTTTCAAAATGGCCAGACCGAGCAGTCCGCTAAAGATAGAGATGATCCAGAACCGGATGATGACTTGGCTTTCATGCCAGCCGCGCAACTCGAAGTGGTGATGGATAGGCGACATTGCGAAGATACGTTTTCCTGTGAGCTTGAAGCTACCCACTTGCAAAATCACCGAGAGAGCCTCCATGACGAACACCCAGCCAATCACTACCAGCAGAAGCTCTTGCTTGGTGCAAATCGCCGCAGTCGAGAGCGCACCACCGATCGCGAGGGAACCTGTGTCTCCCATGAAAACTTTGGCGGGGTGACAATTGTGCCAAAGGAAACCAAAGCAGGCGCCAACCAGAGCCATCAAAAAGACCCCTAACTCCTGAGCGTGCGGATTGAATGGAATGAAGAGGTATTCTTTGGCCATGTAAAAGTGACCACAGAGGTAAGCGATCACCGCGTAAGCAAGTGAGACTGTGATGGTGCATCCGGTAGCAAGCCCATCAAGCCCATCAGTTAGATTCACGGCATTGGAACAGCCAACGATGATCACCGCAAAAACCGGGATACAAAACATTCCGAGATCAATGATTGGCGTCTTAAACAGAGGGAATGTCAGCTCGCTAATTGTCAGCGGCTGTTTCACCAAGGTGTAACCCATCGATTGGGTTTTGTAGTATAGAAAAGTAGCCGCAATTACGCCGATAGTGAACTGCCAGAACAACTTGGTCTTACCACTAACACCGTCAGAGCTTTTCAACTTCACCTTCGTGTAGTCATCAATGAAACCCAAGAGTCCGAGAGCCAGCATGACGCAAGTGGTGACCGCTACGAATGGATTCATCGCTTGCCCACAAAGCAGCACAGCAATCAGCACGGAACCAAGAATCATCACGCCACCCATTGTGGGTGTTCCGGCTTTACCGCCATGAAGCTCGTTCAACTTATGAACCTCCTCCGCACTCCGGATCGGCTGGCCCACTTTTAACGAGATCAACTTACGAATCACCCATTGCCCCCAACAAACACAGGCAAGGAACGTGAGAATACATGCGAGGCCTGCACGGATTGTAATGTATTGCAGCAGGTTTAGGAAACGCATGTAGTACGCCCAGTCAGCATTCTGACTGTTCGCTTTTTCCCAGATTTCGTAGATCCAATATAACATCTGTTTTTAAATTGATTAGGTTTGAGGGAAGGCTTCGTTCATGACGTTTTCCATTCCAGCCATGCGACTTCCCTTAAAGAGGACTCTGTCCCCTTCTTTGCAAAATTCTTTCAGCCAAGCTGCAGCGTCAGACGGGTTCTCAAACTGCACGGCTGACTCACTGACTTCGTGTGCGCCTTGGTAGATTTTTTCGGCTTGCTGACCTACACTGACCACTTGCAGCTTTTTCTCGGCAGCCAATCGGCCTACGCGCAAATGTTCAGTATCGGCATGCTTTCCAAGCTCTGCCATCATGCCTAAAACAACAACACGACGACCACCGTTGTGGATGGGCAAATCCGTCAGGGTTTCAATCGCTGCGACCACTGAGTCAGGATTGGCGTTGTAGGTATCATCGATCACTGTGATTCCTTGGCTATCATAACGGCGTAAACGGCCTGTTGTTAGTTCGGCTCCATTCAAACCAGCCGCGATCTCCGATGCTGACATCCCCAGTGCATAACCTGCTGCGGCAGCGAGTAAGGCGTTATTGACCATGTGTTTGCCGCTGACCTTGATTTCTACTGGCACAGGATCTTGCCCATCTATGCAGAGATCGAATGCAGAGCCGCTTTCCAGAACGTGTAAGTTTTCTGCGCGCACGGCACCCCGGCAGTTTCCTGCTACGATCGTTTTCGCATGGCTGCGCTCTATCAGATAATCGACAAAGTCACAGCTAGCCGTCACCACTAATGTTCCGTTCTCAGGAAGAGCACGTGCCAGTGAAGCTTTTTCTTCAGCGATCCCCTCGCGTGACCCGAGGAATTCAATATGAGCCGTGCCGATGTTGGTGATGATACCAATGTCAGGGCTGGAAATGTCGCAAAGCGGTGCAATTTCACCGGCATGGTTCATCCCCATTTCCCAGACACACACTTGGTCATCCTCCTCGGTAGAAAGCACACTCAATGGGAGGCCGATGTGATTGTTCAAGTTACCTTTGGTGGCATTGACTTTGAATTTCTGGCGCAAGACGGCAGCTGTGAAGTCTTTCGTCGACGTCTTTCCGTTAGACCCAGTGATGCCAATCACCTTGATGTCGAGGTGGTCGCGATACCATTTAGCCAGTCGCTGGAGACCGTAGAGCGTATTTTTAACGAGGAGAACGGGAACCTCAAGCTCGTCTGCGTTCTCGGGAAGGGTATCCAACATCAAGCACTCCGCACCATTCTCAACCGCCGTGCCTACGAAGTTATGGCCGTCAAAGTGATCTCCACGTAAAGCCACAAACAGCGAACCCTCACCGAGGCTTCGCGTGTCTGTTGAAATCGCTCGAATAGTTCGACCTGTATCGTTACCGACCAGTTCACCGCCGGTTGCGGTGACGATTTCTGCTATGGAGAGGGGTTTCATTATTCCACTTTTTTTAGGTTCAGTGCCTTGTAGGCGGCTCGTCGATCATCGAAATCAATCCGGTTGCCCGCGATTTCCTGGTAAGTTTCATGCCCTTTACCGGCGACTAGAATGACGTCGCCTTCTGCCGAAATATTCACAGCAGTTTGAATCGCCGTCATCCGATCGGGGATGCTTTCGTAGCGTTTTCCTACCATGCCTTTTTCGACATCACGGATAATAACCTCCGGGTCTTCATCGCGAGGGTTATCCGATGTGACGATGCAAAGATCACTTCCGGCGGATGCCGCCTGCCCCATTAACGGGCGTTTGGTGCGATCACGGTTTCCGCCGCATCCGAACACAGTGATCAGACGTTTTGGACGTAGCTCACGAAGGGCAGCACAGGCATTTTCCAAGGCATCCGGCGTATGTGCGTAATCGACAAACAAGGTGGCTCCATCACGAGTCCCTACATTCTCCATCCGGCCCGGAACTTGCGGAGCATCAGCAAACGCACGCACGGCATCACGCGGTTTGATACCAGCTGCGATACAAGCAGCCAGCGCTGCAGTGCAATTAAACACGTTGAAACGACCAATATAAGGTGTGCGGACCAAATACTCGCGATCCTTGAACTTGATCTCGAATTCCGTTCCACGAACAGTTTGCGTCTCGCGCCCGATTCGCATGTTGGCATGGACTCCGTGACCATATGTTAGGAAATACAAGCGACCTTTGAACTCTTCCACGAGACGCTGGCCATATGGGTCGTCCAGATTGACTACCGCAGTCGGTTTTTTGTCACCCTCTTGAGTTTCCAATAGTTCAAACATCCGGCGTTTGGCGGCAAAGTAGCCGTCCATATTGCCGTGATAGTCGAGATGGTCTTGGCTTAAGTTTGAGAAGACAGCAACATCGAGCTGAAGGCCATCGGTGCGTTTTTGCTCGAGAGCATGAGATGAAATTTCCATGGCCACCCCACGGCATGCGTTGTCAGCCATGTTGCGCAGAATTTTCTGCAACTCCACGGGTCCGGGCGTGGTGTGTGTAGCGGTAACGACTTTCTCACCGTCATTCACCTGCACCGTTCCTAACAAACCAGCACGAGTCCACACGGACTCCATGATCGCGTGAGTGATGAAGGCTGTTGTGGTTTTGCCATTGGTGCCTGTGATACCTACCACCTTCATACCAGCGGAGGGGTTTTCGTTCCAAGCACAAGCCAGAGAAGCAACGGCTGCGCGGCTGTCTGAAACATGCGCCCAGCACACCTTACCATCCCAATCAGTGGACGGAGCCACTTCAGAGACGATGGCACAGGCGCCTTTTTCGATCGCCTGAGGAATGAATTTCTGGCCGTCGACATCGCTGCCACGAACAGCTACGAAGATGTTTCCTTTTTCGACCTCACGGGAATCCGAGGTGACACCTGTGACCTCTTGATCGAGATCACCTGAAACGGTGGCCTTGGAAAGACTTTGAATGAGTGAGCGTAATTGCATGAAAATTGTTAGGTGTTTGCCTAGTGGTCAGACTGGGCGAGTGGTTGTGATGGAGCGATGGGCTCTGTAGGCTCAAGCCCCAGTCGGTTGGCGACGCGAGTAGCGACTTTGGCAAAAATTGGAGCGGCAATGGTTCCGCCGTAACGCTTCACTTCATTGGTCTGTGGATCGTCAACCACGACCACACAGACGAAAGCTGGATCTTCGGCCGGTAACATTCCTGCGAATGAAACGGTGTAACGCCCATGCAGATAACCGCCGTCCGGATTGATCTTCACCGTGGTCCCGGTTTTACCTCCGACTTGGAAACCATCGACATGAGCGCGGCTGGCTGTTCCTTTGATATCGACAACCGTTGCAAGCGCACGGCGCATCTTGCGAGCTGTGCTTTCCTTGATAACACGTCGCACCGGAATCGGCTTGTTGTTCATGATCGTGGTGCCGTTATTCGCCATGATCGACTTCACTAACAAAGGCTTCATCAGCGTGCCTCCGTTCGCGATGGCGGAATAGGCGCAGGCTACTTGTAGTGGAGTGACACTGATGGCATAACCGTATGAGTTGCGGGAAAAGTCGGTAGGATTTCCAGTGTCGTTCGTTACCCCAGCACTCTCGCCCGCCATGCGAATTCCTGTTTTCTTTCCAAAGCCAAAATCCGCGAGGTAATCAAAAAATCTCTCCCGTCCCAACTGTAACGCAATCTTATAAGAGCCGATGTTACTCGATTTAGCTAACACTTGCTCAACACTCAACATGCCATACGGATGGTGATCAGGAACACGAACAGAGCCAACACGGTAGTTTCCGTAGTGGCAGTTCACCAAAGTGCTAGGCAGAACCAATCCGAGGTCCATAGCTCCTGCAGTGGAAATGATTTTCAACGTAGAACCTGGCTCGTAAATAGCCTGGGTAGCAAAGTCATAACCATTCTCTGCGATGTTTTCGCGGGTGTTCAGATTGTAAGTTGGGCGACTAGCCATTGCCATCACTTCGCCCGTCTTCGGGTTCATTAGAATGATGGTTCCTTTGATGGCTTGGAATTCAGCGAGCCCAGCATCCAGTTCCTCTTCGAGAATGGCTTGCAGTCCCATATCGATAGTTAGCTGCACGTTTAAACCGTGAATCGGAGGACGAATTTCCTGAGGTTTCGCAACGGCTAACAGATCGAACTTATCGCGATGATTTTTCACATAGCCATCTTTTCCAGCCATGTAGCTATCCATCTGGCTTTCAATACCAGCCATGCCTTTCGACTCATGACTAACAAATCCGATGATGTGCGCCGCCATCTCAGGCATGACGTACCAGCGCTTTTGAGTTTCCTCGAAAACAAAGGCGTGAAGAATGCTGTGGTCGATCGTCAGCTGCTTCAGCTTGTCAGCATCGTCCTCGGAAATATCCTGCTTGAGGACCACGTATTTCTGTTTCTTGTTGTCCAGATTCATCCGCTCCCGCAGTTCGAGCGGATGTAAGCCGAGTGGGCGGGCGAAGGTGTTGATGACATGCGCGATGTATTTATCGATGATGACATCCGCCTGCATCTCATTCTTCATCTTTGAGGCACGGGCTTTTATTTGACGTTTGCGTGTGCGTTCGTCCCAGTCATGCCATTCGGGTGTTTCACGCAGCTCTTTGTTGGCCAGAGCCAAAGTCGCAGGACCAATGTCGTGAAGCAGTTTTTTATCGAGAGCCAATCGTGCACGGGGAATGTTCCGTGCCACCAACTGGTTATTGATATCGACAATACAACCACGGTTCGCCTTCAGCAGCTCTTTACGCACGGAGACACGGTCCGACTTCTTCGCGTAGTCAGAGGACTTGACTACCTGAAGATAAACCAGTCTCGCCGATAAGCCACTCAGCCCGATCACAAAGATCAGGCAGAGGAAGAGGCAACGGCGGCGTGTAGAGGCAGGATTCATTATGGCTGTACTTGGGCGACGGAAGTCGCACGATCGGCTGTCTTAGGCCGGGAATATGGAGTGATTTTTTCGATGGCGCTCACTGGCACCACTACGAGTTCGGACTCGCGGCGTTCGAGATCATCGCGCATTTGATAGATGTTGAGTTTTTTATCGATCTTGACCTGTAGGCTGTTGATCGAGTCATTGTGATCACTGATCCGTTGTTGGGTTTTATCGACATCACGCACCACTTCCACTTGGCTGTTTTTCAACCAGGCATGGGTGACCCCAGCCGTCATAAGAACGACGCCGGCCATGATCAGCAGGGTGATTTCAGCAAAACTAAAGCCGCGGTTATTTTTCTTGGTCTTATTCATGCGTTCGATATGTCAATTTTTTCGACCACACGCAGCTTGGCACTGCGCGAGCGTCGGTTGAGCTTAAGCTCCCCCTCTCCAGCCACGACGGGCCGACGAGTTAGAAGTTTGAAATGGTAGTCAGGGTTGGGTCTTGGCTCCGGCCACTCTTTGCGGTCGACGTGTGTTTCGGATGCCTTTTTGAAGAATTGTTTAACGATGCGATCCTCGAGGCTGTGAAAGGTAATCACGGCCAAACGGCCACCAGGACGAAGCATTTCAGCTGACTGCTCCAGCAGCTTTCTCAACACACCCAGTTCGTCATTCACCGCAATGCGCAGAGCCTGAAACACACGGGTTGCGGGGTGGGATTTACCACCACGAGGAACTACGGAGGCGATGACATCGGCAAGATCCAGAGTGGTTAGAAACGGTTTTTGTTCACGGCGCTCGATGATACGACGGACGATTTTATTCGAGGCTCGCTCTTCACCGTATTCAAAGAAAATAGTTTTCAGTTCCTGCTCAGATGCGGTGTTCACCAAGTCCGCGGCCGTTTGCCCGGATGATTGGTTCATTCGCATATCGAGAGGCCCGTCCTTGGCAAAAGAAAAACCACGTTCAGCCTCATCCAGTTGCCAAGATGAAACGCCGATGTCCACGAGGATACCATCGACTTGCTGATGCCCGGCGTCCGCGAGCAGCTGTGGCATGCTGGCAAAATTTCCTTTCAGAGCTGTGAATCGATCAGCGTAGGCAGCAAGCCGTTCGCGCGCGAAAGCAAGTGCCTGCTCATCTTGATCAATACCGATCACCGTGGCTCCGGTCTTCAACATCGCTTCCGTGTGTCCGCCACCACCAAGGGTGCCATCGACTAACACTTTTCCCTCAGCGGGTGCCATAAAGTGCAACACCTCCGGCAAAAGAACCGGCACATGGTAGTCGCCTTTTGTAGATTCATTCGATTCCATACTGCAGATCGTGGACAAAGAAGAATCGCTGGGTCGGGACTCCCTCCAAGTCATCCCGATCCCAGCGACTACCAACTTTGTATGTTTAAACAACATGAACGCGTAAGGGTGAACTGCATCGTTGTATCAGCGTGTATCCAGGAAAGTGTTTTGTGTTAGAATTCAAATAGATGTTCTGTGATTAGGCAGCGGACATTGATGCCGTGCAGAGGCGGGACTCCCTCCAAGTCATCCCGACCTCTGCACAAGCACCATTTCGCTGGGTGAACAGCGGTTTTGTCAGTTGCGTATCAGCGTGTATCACAGGAAAAATAGGTTCAGTTTGTTGAAGTCTGTTAAAAGAAACCGAAGTCCGCATCGAGATCCTCGATGGTAGCCTCGCGGGCGGTGCAAAGTTTCTGATAATTGTCTTCGTTCAAAATTTCGATATAGCCACCACGTCCACAGAGGACCAACGACTCACCTGCTACCAGACCGGGGTGGTCAAGTAAGGCCTTGGGAATACTCAGCTTCCCTTGGTCGTTAATGTGGGTTTTTGTGCAGCGCTCGAAAAACGCACCGAGGTAGGCTCGTTTCTGCGCAGGCTTCAGATCGCTGCTTTCCACTTCATTCTGCATTTTTTCGAACTCGTTTTCGGTCAGCACCCGAAGCGTGGGTAGCTTTTCGTTCGATGACTGCAGGAGTTGAAGCTCGCCGTTGCCGATCTGGGCACGCCAGTCACTCGGAACGGAAACGCGGCATTTCGCGTCCATTTTGTAAGGGTAAAACCCTCCGAGTTTGTAACTTTTCGTGTCCATTGGTGCACCAGCTTGGCTTGATTGAGCATTTTAGTACACAATAATGCACCACGGGTCAACAGTTAATCTCTTCAATGTTTAAGTTTTTTCAAGAAATCAACTTATCTCGAAAATCGCAGAAACCTAAAATTCCGGATAGGTGAATGATATGACCGAGCGATCATAAGTCAATCAGTATGATACAGGCCGAACTGATAGGCCTGCATTGACCAGTTGCAGCTCCTAATTTTCTACAGGACACTGAAGTCGGCGAAACAGGCATAAATGACCACCACCAGCATGACCAAAATGCCACCGACGAACTTGCTGTATTTCCAAGGAGTCATGTCGACCGCATTTACGTCTTGCTGAACGAAATCCGAGCCACGGGGTTTGATCAAGCCGATCAATAACATCACAGCGACGATGATGGCAAAAACAATACCAATAAAGTGGAAACCATTAAACCAATCACCAGAAATGTAGGTAGGGATCGTGCTGCCGTCTTCGGCCTGCTTGTCGCCAATGTTCACAAAGTAGCCGATGAAAAACAGCAGGAACCCTACCGCCATCCCCACCTTGGCGGCGAGAGCTGGCACGCGCTTACTGAGCATCCCGACCACGATCACGGCGAACAGAGGAATGAAGTAGATTGCGTTCATTTTCTGTAGGTAGCCGAACAGACTCTCTTGGCCGAGAAGCTGGGGAGCGATCAACATTGAAATAACCGCAATCGCACCACCGAACCATCTCCCGCTAGCCACCACCTGCTTATCACTAGCCTCCTTGTTGAGAAGGCCCTTGTAGAAACCCAGGCTGAAAATGGTGCTCGTCGAGTTCAAGGCCGAGTTAAACGAACTCAAAATCGCGCCGACCATCACCGCAGCAAAAAAGCCGGTCAAATGCGGTGGCAACACCGACTTCACCAAGTGCCCGTAGGCATCGTCTCCCTTCAGTCCGCCACTGGCGTAGAGATGGTAAGCGATCATTCCAGGGATCACCAGATACAGAGGCCCCAACAATTTAAGGCCACCGGTGATCAGCACACCCTTTTGACCTTCGCTCAAGCTACTGGCACCAAACGTCCGCTGGATAATTTGCTGGTTAGTACACCAATAGAACAAATTCAATAACATCACCCCGGTAAAGATGGTTGAGAATGGCACGTTGGCATTTGGCCCTCCGATCGAATTAAAGCGCTCCGGCTCCGTTGTCTTGAGAATTTCCACACCCTTGATCACGCCAGCGCCATCCCCCACTGCTTGCAGACCAAACCAAGTGATCAAAATACCCCCCACTAACAGACCTGCACCATTCAATGTATCCGAGACCGCCACCGTACGCAGCCCGCCGAACAGCGCGTAGACAGAACCGATCACCCCGATCAGGATCACCACAAACCAGATCACCCCAAGCTCGCTCTCGATCCCAGTCAGCGCACTGATGTCCAACATGCTAGCGAGACCTTTGGCACCGGAATAAAGCACGATGGGCAGAAGGATGAGGGCGTAGGCTAACAGAAATACAGCATCCACTATCAGTCTGGTCTGGCCGTCATAACGAATGCCCAGATACTGAGGAACGGTCGCGATGCCACTTCGAAGGAACTTCGGTAAGAAATACAACGCCATGCATACCAGAGCGACGACAGCCACGACCTCCCAGACCATCACATGGAGACCATGCTCAAATGCCGCACCATTCAATCCAACCAATTGTTCAGTGGAAAGATTCGTCAGTAACAGTGATCCAGCGATGAAGGGGAAGGCCAACTTACGGCCGCCCAGGAAATACCCCTCCGAACTTTCATGATCATCTTTACGCGTGATACGCCATGTAAGAAAACCGACGAGCGCGGTAAAAAAGAGGAAAGAGAGGATAGTTAGATTCATAATAACACCAAAAGGAATGGCTCAATAAAAATGAATTCAGCTCATAGCGCAAGGAGCATCGAGGGCATGTCACTTATCATCCGGCGATGCTTTCCGACTGATCGAGGCATTCGCGGTCTCAATATACCTCTTTATATGCTCTAGCGCAGTAGCGTTCTGGTCTAAGAGGTAATCTTGATAACCAGGCAATGACGCAAGAAAGTCTGAGTGACTGGGATTTGCACTGACTATTTGCATCGAGCCCCCTTCCTCATCTTTAAACCAAATTAAATTCGATGCACGTTGATAGATTCCGACTAGCAACTCTTGCCGGTCAGAATCCGGAACCTTCGACAACAGGCTGGCCGCCTCCTCCAACTCCCCGGCACGACTCTTGAGCTGAATGTAGTCAGACCATGGCCCGGACACGTCCTCCCCCTGCGCTTCCATCGACGCGATCCAATTGCGGCGAGCTTCGTCATCCTTTATGTTAGAGGCAACTGTGCCCAGTCGACCATGTCGCTCACGAGCATCGTCCGAACGATTGATATACCACAGAGCGGCGGCAGAAGGATCCTCTTTTGACCAAGATTTGAACACCACATTTTCAGCATCGTCGCTGTCATGACTATCGGCCCATTGCTTGACCAGTTTCCAATCGCGCTTGGCCAGTAACTCCAAGGACTCCCTCAATCCCGCGTATTGCTTCTTCGCCAAATACTCGGTGCTCAGAGCCTGCACCTGATCGGGGTTACTGTGGGCTGCGATTCCCCTAGCCCAACCACCTGTCCCCTCTGCAAACCACTTTTCCCCCATACTTTTTCTCAAGGCCTCTCGCTGCTGTTCTGGAAGCAAAGCCAGACGCAGACAAAACAAGTCCATATCATACGATACGTAATGATCACCGAACGGATCGTCAACGCCCCCCTCTTCACCTGCTTTCTTATTCAACGCTTCCACCAACCCACTCCAAGATTTCAATCGCTCGACTGCCCAAGCGGGGTGATCTATCACAGCCTCTTGGAGGACGAAAAATTGCAGACTCAAACTCTCGGCTTCGTCGGCTTCATCCTTCTGACCTTCAACCCATGACATCGCAGCATCTGGATCGAACTCCACCCAGCGCCGAAGTAATAGATTTCTGAACTTTTCCTGGTTTGCAGTCCCTGCCTCCTTAATTCGAGCCATCACTCCGGGGAATTCTCCGCGCGGCAAATTCATCACCAACCCACACATGCGAGCAAATGAGGACCCGTTCTCAACTCCGAACACATCGATTTCCGAGTAAGCGTTCATTTCCGCCAGCATCTTATCGAACTTGGCATTTTTAAGCTCAGATCTGGACCCTTGATGCAACCGTCGGCTCGCACGTGCCTGAGATGAATTAGACCGCCCGTATCTTTCTTTCACATCGACCTCAGACTGAATCGATTCATCTTCATTTTCGGTAGTGCCCTTGCCGGACAAAAAACCCAACAGGGCGGCTATCACCACCGCCAAGAGCCATTTCCAAGAAGCTATCATGCTGGCATGCTAGCTCTAGAAATGACGGGTGGAAAGATGTTATGTCACTCGCTTACTCTAGCGAATCGGGTGTTTTCCCCACAAGTTATACACGAGTTATTCACAATCGTTTGGTTCTCGTAAATGCTCTGAATCCACACCAACAATTTACCGGACCATTTCACTGCGAGATTTTCAATTTTAATGCTAAAAAACACCACCTCGAATGTGAATAACCTGTGTGGAACTTTGACTTCCCTGTGAACTACTCTCCTGTAAAGCTGATAGATTCAGGTTTCAGTTCGATTATCCGTAATAAAATGCGCTGTGATCAACCTGTGGGAACAAGTCTATTTCTAGCAGCTTCTTCACCGAGCATACAAGCTCTCGAAGCATTGACCCCTAGGAGTTTAGGAAACGGTTCCGTCACCTAACTTTGGTCTGAGCGAGGCGGACTCACATCTTTTACACAGGTTATTCACAGAGCCAGCTCTCTTACTTCACACCTGGGAAATGTTTAACGTACTTAATCTTAAAATCCGGAAAGGAGTTCACGATCTGAATTTTATAATCAGGGAAAGAATTCACAATTTTCCACAGTCCCGGCTTATTGGGAAAGTGAGTCACCTGCTTCACTTTCAAATCGGGAAAATGATCGACCACTTTGACTTTGTAGTCGGGGAAACTGCGCACGAACTGAATACGTCCGTGGATTTTAGACAGGTCTATTTTCTTGCGCGCCATACCAAGTAGACGCAATGGCGGAGCAAATATTCACTCCATAGGGTTCGCCCTACTCAGCGGTATCTTGCCACTCGACTTCTTTGCCTTCGGCCCAGAGGTCTTCGAGACCGTAGAGATCTCGCAATTCCTGATGCATGACGTGCACCATGACATCGATGTAATCGAGAACCATCCAGCGTGAATCAGAGCCGCCTTCGGCCTGAGCTGGTGAGGTGGCGAATTTTTCAATGACATCCTTTTCCACATCACGCATCACTGCCTTCAGGTGAGGCAGCGAGGTGCCGGAGCAGACTACCATGAAATCGGTCAGCGTGGATACGCCAGTGAGATCGAGCACACAAATGTCCTCGGCCTGGATTTCCTCCGCAGCGCGAGCGCATGCGATGGCGAGTTCTTTACCTGCTATTGCCATGATGTTGGACCAGTCTTAGTGGATGACCGATAAAAAAGCCGCCTGTTTTAAATGCAAACACGCGGCGGAAGATCGGTCTTTTGAAATTAAAAAGGGAAATGGAGCATAGCGGATTCGAACCGCTGACCCCCTGCATGCCATGCAGGTGCTCTACCAACTGAGCTAATGCCCCCTTTTGATTCCTTTCCTCCCAACGTTCACAGAAATTTCCGAGAACCGAGGGAAGCGCGGAGCGGAATTATCCCACACCGACGACTGTGACAAGATGTTTTTTCAAAAGAATTGCGCTCGATCCTGGCAGACGATTTCAATTGCCCGTTTTTAAATGCTGGAACATCCCCTCTTTACCACGGCCCCGACTACCTGCACAGCCTCGCTCCGGCAGCGAGGACGATTCAATCACTCCGCTGCACGCCGAAGCCAACTGGTGAGCTGTGTCGCCACATCCAGAGTTTCCTCTAAGCGCCGCTCCTTCTGGCCTAGCCAGGTTTCGGGGGAGAATACGGCGTGTGATAGCCACACCGATTGTGTCAGCCCCTCAGATCGCGGGCCTCCTTGGCGGAGATATGTCCACCAGTCTTCATCACCGTCGGCCGGAGTTTCCGCCTGCCACTCATCGCCGCCTATTTCAGGTTTTCCCGACATCGTTTGAATGCCGATGATACCATCGCAGTGTTCACCCTCGTTGAGGCAACGCTGGACCAACCAGCGATTCTGCTCAATCGGCCCCCTGTCCAAGGGAAGGAAAACAAAGCGGATCGTGCGAGCCGGTTCATCGCGGGCCATTGAGGAGGCTAACATCATGAGGGTGGAGACTGCATTGGCATCCGCCACCTCGCCTGCGCCCGAAAACGATACGGCGGCAAAAATCACATGCTCGGGTTTTTCCTTCCCGCGAACATCCACCCAGAGGCTTTTCCAGAGCAAACCGTGAGCCGCTTCCCCCTCGTCCTTCCTGACTGGAAATCCGACGTTTTGCGGTCCCAGCCGGCCTTCGATCATGGAGGCAGCCGATTTCAGTCCATTCCTACCCTCCTCCGTTTCCACATCACGCACACCAATACGATCAGAGAATTTCTCCACCATATCTTTGAGATCCGTTAGACGGAGTCCGTGTGAAGCGATCACCGCGTGGTTTTGTTCATCCCGGCGTTCGTTGTAGAAATACATGAACATGAAAATGACCGTTCCGATCACAACCCCAACGGGCAGGATCATGAGCAAGACTTTATAAATGCGAGGCTGTGATTCAGACATGAGGATAAAACGTTAGAGTAATTTGGAAATCTCGGCCGCGGCTCGTTCGTGAGCACCGGGCTCACCTAACTTCGAAGCGGTGGCCAGTAGACGACTGCGGAGCCGCTCACGCGCGCTGTCATTGGTGAGCAATTCGTTGAGAATATTTTCGAGGTGATTGGGGTCGGCCTCACTCTGGATCAACTCCTCAACCACTTTTTCTCCGGCGAGAATGTTGACCAGACCGATGAAGTCCAGCTTGATCAATAATTTCCCCATCGCCCAGGTCGGCCACGCGACTTTGTAAACCAGGCAGTATGGCAGTCCGAGTGCCGCAGCTTCAAGTGTGGCGGTGCCGCTGGCAACCACGCCACAGGTAGCTCGCTGCATCAGTTCGTGGCTATTGCCGGTGCCGATCTTGATAATGCTTTCATCATCGAGACCTGCCTCGCCAACAATTTCCTGCATCCGCTTCGCCAATTTCGGAGATGCCGCAGCTGCTTCATAGCGCCATTGCGGGTGGTGAGAATTCATCCGGCGGGCTGTTTCTACCATCAGAGGGAAGAGCCTCGCCACTTCGCGTTCGCGGCTCCCCGGGAACAAACCTACAAGCCCAGTTTCGCGATCAACGTCGACACGTTTCTCCTCCAACTCATCCACCAATGGATGCCCAGTGAAAATGGTTTTCAATCCCGCAGATTGGAAAATTTCCTGCTCGAAGGGAAAGATACAAAGCATCAGATCCAAGGTTTCCGCCATCTTGGGTATGCGCCCTTTATTCCACGCCCATACCTGAGGGCTGATGTAATAAACAATCTTGGTGGCAGGTAATTTCTCCCGCACGGCATTGGCAAAGCGAAGGTTGAAGCCCGGATAATCGATGAGCGCTAAGACATCAGGCTCGAGAGCGACACACTCATCGAGCATCTCGGCGAAGCGTTGTTTGAACCACTTGTAGTGCTTCAACACCTCCCAGATCCCCATCACTGCGGCATCTTCTACCCAGTTGTTGACGCCATCACTGACGGCATGCATTTCCGGTCCACCAGCCCCGTGGAAATCCACCCCAGGAACATCATCGCGCAGAGCCGTCATCAGATGAGCCCCATGGGTATCCCCACTGACTTCACCGGCTACAATATAGATGATCTGGCTCACCGACACAGGACTAGCGGGTTGAGAAAAAACTTCAAACCCAATACGTCTTGCTTCTTACTTCTTTCGCCCTACTTCTCCTGACCGTGCGCATCGACATCATCACCCTCTTCCCAGAAATCGCTCTGGCTCCACTCAGTGAGAGCATCATCAGACGCGCTCGGGAAGCAGGACTGGTGGATATTCACGCCCATCAGCTCCGCGATTGGGCAACAGGCAAACACCGTAAAACGGATGAGTATCTCTGTGGCGGAGGTCAGGGCATGCTGCTTAAGCCCGAGCCGATATTCGCTGCCGTGGAGGAACTCAAGGGTGACGATACCCAAGTGATCTTGATGACACCTCAAGGGGCGCCATTTAAACAGCATCATGCACAACGGCTGTCCTCCTCTAAGCACTTGATCATCCTCTGCGGTCACTATGAAGGGGTCGATCACCGCGTGATCGAAACTCTGGTGGACGAGGAAATTTCCATCGGCGACTACGTGCTCACCAATGGAGCCATCGCTGCCGCTGTGGTGACGGATGCGATTGTCAGACTCATCCCCGGGGCCCTAGGTGACGCCCGATCTCCAGAAGAAGAATCGTTCACCAACCCCAATATGTTAGAGGCTCCCGCTTACACCAAACCGAATGATTTCCGTGGCATGAAAGTCCCAGAAGTTCTCCTCAGCGGCGATCACGGCAAGATTGAAGCTTGGAAAAAGGAACAAGCTCACCAGCGGACTCGGGCGAACCGGCCTGACTTATTGGAGGACTAGTCTTTGCCTAACATCTTATCGATTTTAGTCACCAGCTTATGCGGACAGCGACCGCGTTGATATTTGTTCCATATCACCTCGCGGAGCTTTTCTAGAAGCTCGACCGGAATCGGATCGTGGTGATCCCACTCCTCGTCACCCTTCATCTGCGAATAAAGCTTCCACTCACCAGCGTGATAGGTAGCACGGTACATCATGATACCCTCTTCATCTTCCTCTCTCCACTGGTGCTTCTGCATGGCACTCGTATAACCAATTATTCGAGTATGAGAATGAGAAAATTTTCAACTATCCCAGTCATTGACGGATCAACTCCTATCCATGACAATGACTGAAGTGAAACGCCTCATCCAGAGTGACATCACGAAGATCCTCCTCTTCCTCACCCTTACTGCCATCTCAGCCGCCATTGTCTCCCCGTTTTTTTTCAACGTGGGCAAGGTCATTGCTGAGGTAGTCGAAGCGCGTGGTAGTAATCCCGCGCTGTTGTGGTTTGCACATCAGTGTGAAATCTCCGACTTTACGCGATATTTCAACTACACCTTGCTGATCTGCGCTCTGTTGTTAGCCGGTCCGTTTATCATGTGGATGAGAATCGGGAAAACCTCAAAGCCACAGAAAAACAAACCATGGTTACTTCGACTCCCTGGACACAGCATCGCTCATACATCTGGCCAATCCCTGAGCCACAACGGCCGTAGCTGGTTCCACTTTGGCACAGGACTGCTGCTGGCCTCCAGTCTGACCTTACTGACGATGTGGCTCCTGTTATACACCGGATGGTTTCATCTGAATCACCCCGTCATGTGGATCGATGCGATAAAGCGTGCGACCGTGATTGCAGCCGTTTCTGCAGTGCTTGAGGAGTGGGTTTTTCGTGGTATTCTGCTCGGTATTTGCCTCCGTTCCTTGCGTCCGGCCGTGGCCATTATCTCGGTTACCGTCCTGTATGCATGTGTCCACTTTCTCTCCCCTCTCCACGGTGCTTTGCTATCGGAACCTGGGCAGTGGGATACAGGGTTTCGAATGTTGTCTCTCGTCGGGCAGCGCTTCATGCACTTGCATGAGTTTGCCCTTCCGTTTCTCACCATGCTGATGATGGGGGGAATTCTTGCCTATGCCCGTTACCGCACAGCATCACTCTGGCTGCCAATCGGCATGCATCTTGGCTGGGTATTTGTGCACAGTCTGTTCCAAGAAATTGCCTCACCGAGTAGTGGTCATGTTTCCTCCGCAGAATTTTTTATCAGCGCCGACCGGAAATCAGGTGTCTTGCCGCTTGCTGTGCTGGTCGCCACGGGTCTGCTTGTTCACTTCTTCGTGCACGCCTCAGAGGTAAGACGCCATGTGCGGGAGGAGAAAGACAACGAAGTATCTGATTAACTTTTTCTAACTGACAGATGAACCGCACCGTTAACAGACTTCTGGACTTCATCTATCCGGCTGCCTGTCACCTGTGTGAGGCACCACTGACACATGGAAGACACCTGTGTGATCCTTGTTATGAAAAGCTTCACTACATCGAAGCTCCTTTCTGCGCCAAGTGCGGCGAATGTTACGACGGCGACATGTCTGGCGAATTCATCTGCCCTAACTGCCACGAGCTTGATCTTAATTTCGAATTCGCTCGCGCCGCATTACACAGCGATGGTGGCGGCAGAGATTTGGTTCATGACTTCAAATACATGCGGCAAGTTCACCTGGCAGACGAACTCGCCCGGCTTGCGGAGGAAGCACTAACAGATTCTCGCTTTCTACCCTACCTCAAAGATGGCGTCATGGTCCCCGTGCCACTGTACTGGCTGAGGTTAAGAAAAAGACGATTTAATCAGTCTGAGGAAATTTGCCGGAAACTATCTGGCCATTGCGGACTCCCCTATCACAACGCATTGCAGCGCACGCGCAACACACAAACCCAAACCCGGTTCAGCAGAGCCAAGCGGCTGGAGAATTTGGACGGAGCATTTGCCATTCGGTCGAGGTTTCAAAAACTGATCAATGAGAAACCTGTCATCTTGGTTGATGACGTTTTCACGACAGGCTCCACCGCCAATGAATGCGCCAAAGTCTTGCTTAAAAGTGGCGCCCAGCGCGTTGCCGTCTTATCCGTATTACGCGGTTGAAGCCATCAACAATGCCCCTGTGATCCCCGCTTGGTTTCCCAACTGAGGAAGCACTAACAGGTCATCCGCCAGTTGCCAATAATCACCGATGCGCGCAGCAAGCTCTGTTTTAATTTTTCCTAACAATCCACATTGCTCCATCACACCACCACCTAGGATAATTTTCCCCGGAGCATAACAGGCAATCAGATTCTGTACCATGACGGCCAGATATCGCGCCTCAATATCCCATGCCACATGGTCCTCGGACAAATCGCGCGAGGATCCACCCCAACGTTGCCCAATGGCAGTGCCACTAGCCAACCCTTCCAGACAACAACCGTGAAACTTACAAGATCCTGCAAACTCCTCTAACTCCCCGTCCACCATGGGCACTAACATATGTCCAATTTCAGCATGAGGCTCTGAATGCAACGGCTTGCCATTGATGATAACCCCGCCACCAATTCCAGTTCCTACGGTGATGTAGATGAAGTTTTTATGATCACGGGCAGCTCCGAATGCCCCCTCGCCAATGGCAGCGGCATTGACGTCGGTGTCGAAAGACAGTTTCGCATTCGGAAATGAGGCTGATAAACCAGCCAGCACGTCGCAGCCCTGCCACCCGGCTTTCGGTGTATTCAAAATATGGCCATATTTTGCATCACCCATCGTGATACATGCCGGACCGAAAGTTCCGTAACCGATTGCATCCAAGGGTCCAAATTTCTCCACAGCTTGTTGGAAATAATCAGTCACCCGAGCCAACGTTTCATCGGGTCCCGTAGTAGCAAATCTAACCTCGTCCAGCACCGTGTTTGGTTCATGAGCCACGGCACATACCATTTTGGTGCCCCCGGCCTCGACCCCACCTAACAGTTTTTGCATCATATCGAATAGTCTTCCCAGGCTCGAACGTTCAGAGCTGCCCGCGCAGCTTTCGTTTCTGCATCTTTTTTGGAATTGCCCACACCTTCCCCCAAGCACATGCCCTTCCATTTGACAGACACGGTGAATGATTTGTTGTGATCGGGGCCATGTTCACTCAATACATGATAACATGGACCATCCGGCGAGATGGCTTGTAAGACCTCTTGAAGCTGCCCTTTGGGGTTTTTCTCCTCGGGAGAATCAGCGATGATTTTGATCGCTTTCGAACAAACTCGCTCGATTGCCTTGCGCGCCGAGTCCAGTCCTCCATCGAGGTAGATAGCGCCAAAGACTGATTCAAAAGCATCCGCGAGAGTGGACGGACGGTTTCTACCACCGGTGGACTCTTCACCTTTTCCCATCATGATGTAAGTCCCGAGATCCATCTCATTGGCAAAACCATGCAAGGCCTCACGGGAAACCAATCGGGCCCTGAGTTTGGTCAGCCGGCCTTCTGAAAACCCGGGAAACATATCATAGAGTCTCTCGGTAAGTAACAGCTGAATCACCGCATCGCCGAGGAATTCCAATCGCTGGTTATCAAAGTGTGGTTTCTGCGTCTCGTAAGCCAGACTCGGATGGGTCAAAGCCTCGGCTAACAGCAGCGAATTCCGGAATTTATATCCAATAACCTCTTCCAATGACAACATAGTATTTCTGATTCAGATACAGGCAAATAGCCCGCAACGCTTGACGCTAGCAAACAAAGCCGATCAGGCAAAGGAGTATATGGACGAAGATCCAGAAAAATGAAGAAGCTTACCTGCGAACAGCACAGGGAAAAGAATGGGGTGACTGACGGGGATCGAACCCGCGACAACCGGAATCACAATCCGGGGCTCTACCACTGAGCTACAGTCACCATTATTTTGCCGATCAGCGGAAATCCGGCTGCAAAGGCGCGGCAGCGAAATAAGCCATTCCCCGCACCTTGCAAAGCCAAAAATTAACCTCGGGGCAAATTATTCAACTAAAGGACACGTCACAGACGCAAAATGGCATGTGAAGCATCGGCGCAACCGCCTATTTCAATACATCTTTCACCGACTTGCGACTGAGGAAAATCAGGCTCACCACTGGGTAGATGCAAAGCATGATAATACTCATCACTCCACTGACACTCTGCAGAGTGCCTTGCAGCTGACTTTGATCAACCCCGCCAGCTTGGCTCTGAGTCACTTCACCCATCTTCTCTTGAAACTCTCTGGCAGGCCCCATGGTCAAGACCACCATCACGATCGCCGAGATGATTCGTGTGACTGCCCAAAAGACAGACAATTTCTGACCCCACAATTTTTTCTTCAGTAGACCGATGCCTGCAGTGAGTAACATCACCGCCAGCACGATCTTCAAGGCAGCGTCGATGTAGGAGTAGATGGCCATATCGTTGTAGGCCTCCAGAAAAGTATTCACCTCCTCCGTTCCGCTACCAGCCTTAGACATCACCGCTCTCATCAGGAATACACTGCCTATGGCGAACAGGGCACCTACGGCTCCCAGCCCCGCATAGACGATGTGGATAATTCCGAAGACTTTCGGTATGGGGGAAGAATTTGCCACCAGAGCGTCAGGAGCCGGTGGCGGTGACATCCCAGAATCGGATACATGATAGGGTGAGTGCTCTTCAGTCATTAGCCCCAGACTATGCTCTCACATCAGTTCTCGTAAAGCCTGAATCTTCCGGCTCGACACAGTGGCCGCTTCCATACAACCTCCGCGCGCCATGAGCCATACTGTCGATGATGCCCTGAACATCCTGACCGCCGGAACAGCCAAAGTCCTCAGCCCGAAAGAGCTAAAGGAGAAGCTCGAACTCGGTCGACCACTCCGGATCAAACTCGGAGTCGATCCCACTGCCCCTGATATCCACCTGGGACACACCGTAGCTATCGAAAAACTGCGTCAATTTCAGGAACTGGGCCATCAAGCCGTGCTCATCATTGGTGATTTCACCGCCACGGTAGGAGATCCCACAGGACGCTCGGCCGCCCGTCCTCCACTCACTCGGGAAGAAGTATTGGCCAACGCCGAGACCTACACGACCCAAGCCTTTAAAATCCTCGATCATTCAAAAACCGAGGTTGTCTATAACGGAGATTGGTTCAGAACCATGACCTACGAGCAAGTTCTCAAGCTCAATGCACGGGTCACCATGCAACAGATGCTGCAGCGCGAGGACTTCAAATCTCGTATTGAAAAAGGCCAAGAAGTTCGCCTCCACGAAGTCCAATACCCTATCATGCAGGGCTGGGACTCCGTTGAGATTAAATCCGATGTCGAAATCGGAGGGACTGACCAGCTGTTTAATATCCTCGTTGGTCGGGACCTGCAAAAGGAAGAAGGCATGCCGCAGCAAGTGGTCATGCTGATGCCGCTGTTAGAAGGCCTCGACGGCATCAAGAAAATGTCCAAATCCGCACACAACTATGTGGGTGTCAGCGAAGAACCTAACGAAATGTTCGGTAAGCTGATGAGCATTTCTGACGAACTGATGGATCGCTACTACACTCTATTGTTAGGTTGCGACCGCGATAGCACCCAACACCCGATGGAGAGCAAAAAACAGCTCGCAGCCAAGATCACAGCGCGCTACCACAGCGAAGACGAAGCCACCGAAGCTCGCGCGACCTGGGAAGCCCGGTTTTCCCAGCGCGACACGGCTGCCGGTGCCGTGGAGGTCAATTTAGCCGACCTCTCCAGTGATCTTAACGTCATCACCCTTACCTCTCAAATTTTCGAAACTACTTTCAATTTGAAAAAATCCAATGGAGAACTGCGCAAGCAATTCATCACCACTGGCGCCGTTCAACTCAACGGAGAAAAACTCACTGATCCGATGGCGGACATCGCTCCCGAAGCAGGGGATATTCTCCGCCTCAGCAAAAAGCACTCTGTTAAATTTATCTGATTCACAAATCACTCACCCGTAATTACCTATCAACCGCTATGCACGCATACGAACTCTTCACCGCCGTCAAACCATCCATCGTCACCGACATGTTCATGTGGATGCGCGAAACTGATCGCAACCTCTACAAAACAGCCCTCGGCAGCCTCGCCACCAATCGCAAGCTCCGCCTCGCTTTCCTGCAGAAAAAACCAGCCGTCGAGCAGATTGCATGGATGCACAAAACTCTGAAGCTGAAAACCAGCGACATGATTGGCGAGCACCTGCTCCAAGTTTACTTCATGAAAGGCCAGAATGAAATGCTTGCCACCTTCTGCGACGGCCTCGGAATCCCCCACGACGGCAACGGCCAGGTCGAGGGCGACCTCCCTGAAACACTTGATGCTGATAAACTTAAGACCTCCATCGATACACTCTTGGAGAAATTCGATCCCGCCTTGGTTTCCCTCTATCTGCACACCTTCAATATCCAGACTCCGGAAGGCTGGGGAGAACTCAGTAGCGCGCTTGAATCAGATGATCGTCTGAAGCTCGCCTGAGCCATCTGCGGGGCCACTGTGAAAAGCCCTATTAATCAAGGTATTCCGTGTCTTACCGCTTGACCTCAAGGGGCTAACGCTGAATAGTCACGCACCCTTTCGGGAGATCTTCAGAACGGCACCTCCTGCCCGCTCTGGTTCCGCGATGTTTTCCATCCGTTGCCGGTCCCCGCTCTGGGTCCGCCGTGGACTACGCGACACCCTAACCCTATTCAATTTATCTCTTTATCCCACTTTCCCAACTAACTCATTCCCAATCACATATAACATGTTCGGTAAATTTTTCTCCATCAGATCCAACGATATCGGTATCGACCTTGGTACCGCCAACACCCTGGTCAACGTCAAGGACCACGGCATCGTCCTTCGCGAACCATCCGTGGTCGCCATCAACTCAGGAACCAACGAGGTGCTGGCTGTCGGTGACGACGCCAAGCGCATGCTCGGCCGTACCCCTGGTAACATCGTGGCCATCCGCCCGCTTCGCGACGGAGTCATCGCCGACTTCGAAGTCACCGAGGCAATGCTTCGCCACTTCATCCGCAAGGTCAACAATGGCCGCCGCCGCTCAAACCCCCGAGTGGTTATCGCCGTGCCTTCAGGCATCACCGAAGTGGAGCGCCGCGCCGTCCGCGAGTCAGCTGAGCAAGCGGGTGCCCGCGAGGTTTACCTCATCGAGGAGCCCATGGCCGCCGCGATCGGAGTTGGCCTGCCTGTTCAAGACGCCGCAGGTAACATGATCGTCGACATCGGAGGTGGAACCACCGAGGTCGCCCTCATTTCCCTCTCCGGCATCGTTTACAGCCGTAGTGTCAGAACCGCTGGTGATGAACTCGATGAAGCCATCACCCAGTATATGAAGCGCGCATACAACCTCATGATCGGTGAGCGCACAGCTGAAGACATCAAGATCCGTCTCGGATCAGCAGCCCCCCTTCCCAAAGAAACCAGCATGGAGGTCAAAGGACGTGACTTGGTAGCCGGTCTGCCCAAGACCATCACCATCACTTCTCAGGAAATCCGTGACGCTATGTCAGATCCGCTCAACACCATCGTGGACGCCGTGCGCACCACTTTGGAACGCTGCCCGCCCGAACTTGCCGCCGACCTAGTCGACCGTGGTATCGTTCTCGCCGGCGGTGGAGCCCTGCTCCGCGGACTGGACAAGCTCCTTCGAGAAGAGACAGGCCTTCCTGTTCACGTTGCTGAAGATCCTCTCAGCGCAGTGGCAGAAGGAACCGGCAAAGTTCTCCAAGAGATCTCGTTCCTGCGCCGTGTCACGAACACCGAGGCAAAGCACTAATCACTTCCGAGTGCTGATATGAAGCCGCAGAATCTGATTGCTCTCCTGTTGTTTATCGCGGGTGCCGTCTGGGCACTCACGCGCAGCGAGCAGTCTGTCCGCAGCATTCAGAAAACTTACTACAGCGCCATCAGTCCATTCCTCAAGAGTGGCTCCAGTTTGGAGACAACGGCATCCGAGTTCATCAAGGAAGCCGAGCACTCAGAAGAATGGAAAGCCAGATACCATCTGGCAAAGGAGGAGCTGGACAAGAAGCGCATGGAGGTCGCCCATCTGCGTAAACTTGAGGAAGAAAATGCCCGACTCAGTCAGGCTCTCAAGTTCAAGCAAGAGGCCCCTTTCCATGTGCTTGCCGCAAAAATCATTCGCCGCCAGCCCTCCACCTGGTGGCACACCGTCACGATCAATCGTGGCGAAAAACAAGGCGTCGGCGTGCAACTGCCCGTTCTCTCTCCAGAGGGACTGGTAGGCAAAGTCGATGCCCCATCAGAAGATACATCCACCGTTATTCTACTCACGGATGAAAAGTGCAAGGTTTCCGCCAAAGTGGACGGAACACCGGAACTTGGCATCCTGAGCGGACAACGAGGCGAAACCGGCCAGGACCCCGTCCTCCGGCTTAGCTTCTTGTCGAAAGACGCCAAAATCTCCGCCGGTATGCTGGTATTCACCACAGGCCGCGGCGGCCTCTTTCCGCCTGATATTCTTCTCGGTACAATCCAGTCGTTTGAATCCGGCCCTTTGTATGGAGAAGCACTTGTCAAGCCAGCGGTGGACTTTGCAGCACTACACACAGTGTTTGTAAAAATCCCGGACTCCCCTGCGGAGTCAGCCCGCTAGCCTGAACGACACGTGATCAAGTATACCATCAGTATTATCCTCCTGACCCTTGCGGCCTGCATGTTACAGCAGTTCCTGCCGGCGATCGGTGGCCTGCATGGTGCCCGTGTGCTGATCCTGCCATTGGTCTTTCTTTGTGCCGCAGTCACGGTGGATTTTGCCACGATGTTACTGCTCGCCTACCTGTGCGGATTTCTCTGGGATGCCCAGCACACGCTCGGACCTCAAGGCGGAGACCCCACCGTTTACAAAGAGCAAATCGAATCACTCCACTTTGGCTACAGTATCATCCTCTACGCGATGATGGGACTTCTGATGCAGGGGATTCAACCTCTGTTCCGCAAGGGCAAGTGGCACCTTTCCTCGCTACTTTCCGGCATTGCCATTTTCCTTTATCTGTTCTCGGAGTATCTTCTGATTAACTTCGTTCGTGGTGACTTTGTCTTCCCTGCCACTGCGTTCTACCGGATCTACTTAACCAGCGCACTCACCATGCTTTTCTCTCCCCTCGTTTTCTGGTTCATCTTTCAGCTGGCGGCTTTCAGTCGTCACACCATCCGCTACGATGGTCTGAAACGAACCACTCGATACATCGACTGACTCCAAAAAACTCCCTGTTTTAATTTCAATATCCACTCTTCTTCATGGAACCACGTTACCGCCTCAGACTCTATCTACTCACTGCTTTGATCCTTGTTGGGTTCGGAGCACTGTTGTCGAGGCTCTACACGTATCAGATTGAGGAACGCTCGCGTTTCCTCAAGCAGGTTCCATCGAACTACACGGTCACCATTCGCGAGCCTGGCATCCGCGGTGATATCACCGATCGGAATGGCGTCATCCTCGCTGAGAACCAGCGCAACTACGAGGTGGTCTTCAACCTCGACGAAATACGCGCCGACTACAAACGCTACCTGATCAAAACCGTGGGTAAGGATGCGGTCAAAGATTTCCGGCAGATCAAAACATCGAAAATCGTCAACGAATGGGTAAGGCCCAAGCTCGCGCTGCACAAGCTCGACACAAGCTATAACACCCGCTCACTCGACACCCACTACATCACCCACGGTGGACTTGTTCCATTCACGTTTCGGAACGACCTCACTTACAATCAGTTCGCCCATTTCGCGGAGCATAATCTGGAGCTACCCGGCGTCGATGTCCGGGTACGCCCTCGCCGTGAATACCTCTACGGCTCTCTCGCATCCCATGTTCTGGGCTACGTCAAACAGTGGGAAAAAGGAGCCATCTCTCCTGAAGAAAAACGCAAGTTCAAGCACTACACCGGCGATAGCACAGGCATCGCTGGCGTCGAGGCCACCATGAACGGCTACCTCACTGGAGCTGAGGGCATCAAAACCCTACTTAAGAATGAGAAGGGTGAGGTGCTTCAGATGGTCGACTACATCAAGCCCGATGTCGGATCTCGCGTAGAGCTCACCATCGATGCCCGCGTTCAATGCCTTGTTGAAAACACCCTTCGTCGTGTGGGCCGTGCCGCAGCAGTGGTGATGGATCCTAACACCGGCGAAGTCTTGGCCATGGCATCCATCCCTGACTTCACGCCAAGTTACTTCGTGCCGAGCATCGATCCGGATGCATGGAAAAATTACAACACCAACAAAGGCCGCCCTCTGGTCAATAAGGCGATTAACAACTTCACCCCCGGCTCTACCTTCAAACTTCCTACCGCCATTGCTGCAGCCATGCATGGCCATGCGCATGACGTTGAAAGCTGCCCCGGATATGTCGCCTACGGTAACATTCAGATCCGCTGTTGGAAGCGGACTGGTCATGGATCACTCGGCTTGCAGGAGTCCATCCAGCGCTCATGTAACTGCTACTTCATGAGAATTGCCAACGAGATCGGCAGTAAAAACATGCTGACATCATTCCAGCTGTTAGGACTTGGAATGAAGACTGGTATTGAACTTCCCTCCGAATCCCCCGGCTTCATTCCTGGCAACCGTTTCTGGAGAACTGAACTTCGTCCGGGAGCCGCTGTCACCCCCTCGATCACCGGCATGATGTCGATTGGTCAGAGCGACAGTGCTTCAAGCCCTCTGCAAATGGCCGCAGTCGTATCAGCCATCGCCAATCGCGGTCGTTATTATAAGCCCCGGATCGTCAAACGTGTCATTCATCCTCACAACGGCGTCTTGGTTCAGAACCGCCCTAACCTCAAAGTCAACTTGCTCCAAGAAGGTCTGAAAGCTGAACACTTGGAGCGCATCCGCAAAGGCATGTGGATGGCAGCCAATGAAGTCGGAGGCACAGCGCGCCGCGCAGCCGTCAAGGACAAGGACGTCTCAGCCAAAACTGGCACCGCTCAGACCGTGGATATGGGCATCAAGTCAAACGATGCTTGGACGGTAGCATTCGCCCCTTATGACCAGCCAAAATACGTCGTGGTCGTCGCCGTGAAACGCGGCACCAGTGGAGGTGCCGTCGCAGGTCCATTGGTGCACCTGATCATGCGCGGTCTCTTTGCCAGCGATGAAGGACTTAAACTTCCCTTGGTCAAAATGAAGGAATTTCACGGAGACTTTGTCGTCCGTGAAAAAGTCGAATTACCTGACGAAGGCGGCCTCATCGATATCGCCTACGAAGACGGCGAAACTGGCGATGAGGTTCCTAACATCCCCATGGCTCCTCCGGTTGCCGATTCCCAAACCCCAATCATCCCCAAACCCACCATCAAAGTCGAAGCTGACGCCGAAGGCTCACAAGCTCCCAAGGCGATCATCATCGAAGAATAATTTCACACAACCAATCACTCGTGCCGACAGGCACACCCAACATTTACTTACACTTACTCAAAAACAATTATGATCAAACGTATCAGACGAGCTCTCGGGCTCGGCACCCCTACCCCCCTTGAAGGAACATCACTCGTCATCAACTCCGAAAAACTCGAACGCCGCGTCGCCCTCATTGAGGATGGCTCGCTCGAAGAATATAACATCGAACGTGAGGGAGACCTCAACATCGTCGGTGGTATTTTCAAGGGCACGGTGAAAAACATCGAGCCCGGACTAAAGGCGATGTTTGTCGACATCGGTTTGGATAAAAACGCATTCCTACACTTCTGGGATGCCATTCCAGCTGCGCTCGACAGTGGCCTGGAGGAAATCCAGCGCGATGGCCAACAGAAGAAGAAAAAACCAAAGCGCATCAGCTCCAAGGACATCCCCAGCATTTACCCGCAAGGATCTGAAATCATGATCCAGGTCTCCAAAGGACCGATCGGAAACAAAGGACCTCGTGTCACCACAAACATCTCTCTCGCCGGCCGATATTTGGTGCTGATGCCTTACTCTGACCAGTTCGGTATCTCCCGCAAGGTGGACGACCCCAAGGAACGTCAACGCCTTCGTCGCATCATGCAGAAGCTCCAAGTTCCAGAAGGCATGGGCATCATCATGCGCACCGTGGCCACCGGCCAGCGTGCCCGTCACTTCGTTCGCGACCTCGCCATGCTGTTAGAACAATGGTATGCCGTGGAAGACAAGCGCGACAACAACCCTGCACCGCTCTGTGTTTTCCGTGAACCTGATCTGATCGAACGCAGCGTACGCAGCTTCCTCACTGATAACCTCGGACAGGTTCTCTGTGATGACGAGGAAACCACCAATCAAATGCGCGAGCTCGCTGGCAGAATTTCTCGCCGTGCCAAGCGTCGTATCTATCACTACCCTAGCCGACAGTCTATCTTTGCTAAAATCGGCATTCAGAAACAAATCGACGAAGCGTTTTCACGCCAAGTCTGGCTCAAGTGCGGCGGCTATCTCGTAATCGATGAAACCGAAGCCATGATCACAGTCGACGTGAATACCGGCAGAAACAAAGGCTCCAAAGACGTCGATAAAATGCTCTTGGAAACCAACGTCGAAGCTGCCGAAGAAGTTGCCCGCCAACTGCGACTGCGCAACATCGGAGGTCTGGTGGTCGTCGACTTTATCGACATGCGTCATCGTCGCGACCAGCAAGCGGTCTACCGAGCCATGAAAGAGCGTCTGAAGCGCGACAAGGCAAAGACTCAAGTGCTACAAATCTCATCCATCGGCCTGATGGAGATGACTCGCCAGCGCCTCAACGAATCACTCCGCGACAGTCTGCTAGAGCCATGCCCATACTGCCAAGGCCGTGGCCGGGTGAAAACTCCAATGACCATGAGTGTGGAAGTGCAACGCGCCCTGAACACCGTCATCCAACGCGGCGAAGGCCAACTCGGCGACCTGATCATCGTGGTGAACACCGAGGTCTTGAACCGTTTCAAGAACGAGGACTCCACCCTGTTTGTAGAACTCGAGCGTGCTCACAGCGGACGACTCACCTTCCGCACAGACCCCACACTGCATCGCGAACGTTTCGCCATCATCGAAGCCGACACGGACAAAAACCTGCATCAAGCATAGCTCGGAAAATCCCCCCATCCTGCAACCCCACAGCCAAACATTGCCAGATCCTAAAACTATCGAAATTGATGAGATCGTCACCCCCGACGCTCCATCATCTCAAAAAGCGGACTCACCTAAATCCGCTCGAAGCAAGGTGCGCACAGGTCAGCGGGAACCTGAAGCACCAGATGACCCCTTCGCCGGCTTTCAAAAATCCCTAGGCTGGAAAACCCGGATCACGCTCTGGATAACGCAAAAGTTTCTATTTCTCCGCAGCAAATCCTGGGGGAAATGGGTGATAGTGCCAGCAGCCCTGTTAGCCATTACATTGGCGATTCCTGCTGGACTTGCTTTCATCATCTGGATGTCAATCAAGTCATTCATCAGATCCTTCCGATCTCCTCGATAAGCCATAACTCACGGCAATACGCTCTGTGGTATTTGGTTAGGATCATATTGCCTCGGCTTGTTCTTTTTGAACCATTGCCACGCAACCGGGAGTAGAAATATGAACACAACAAGTTTGATGACGGCTATCATCGGTATGGCGAAAAACATGGTAATGCCTAGCCCGAGTATGAGAAGCATGACTCCTCCGAGGAGCAGTGCATTAAGCCAGTAGCTAGCCGGACTGCTTCCGGCAAAAAATTGACAGCTTGGATTTTGAGCTGCTACGCGTGAATGGAGCTGTTTGACAAAGTTCACATAAGAAGTGGATCGGTCTTCGAATTGGAGAACACCTTGATAAAATTCATTGCAAAGCTTTAGTCGGATGCCATTGCGTAAGTTCACTAACAACTCGTAGCGATTCCTTTGGTATCGTGTGGGGAAATACCTACACCTTATCTCTACCACATCTGAGATCTGATAGGTCAGGCTCCCCTGCTCCTTTTCCAGAATCAGTGAATGCTCGGATAGACGGTAAGTCGTTGCTTGCTCAAGCACCGAGACTCGCCCATGAAACTCACAATCCGGCAGCGGGCCTGACGGCATCACTGGTGGCTCGGATCTGGGATATTTTGAGTCCTTCGGAAACGGAGGTGGCTGACTCATGACAACTACATGTTGCGATAAGCCCCTATCCCGAATCCACTCAAAAAATCGAGCTTACTCCTAGAGTTATTGTAATCAGCCCCTTGGGCAATCGCTCTACTGAGCCTTAGGAACAGGCAGATCTTTGGCGCGGTAACGCAGAGTCATCACCTGTGCTCCAGTGGGGACCACGCTGCTCTTGGGAACGGGCCATGCTACAAACAAGAGTTGTTCCTTACTACGCAGACGCATGCCTGTGCGGGTGATGTATTTCCAACTGTTGCCAGTGGAAGCTGCGACTGAGTAATAAAACCCTCCTCGGTCACTCAGCTCGAACTGATGGCTGCCGATGCTACCAGGTCGAAATTTCTCTACCTGACTGTTCTGCTCAAGTCCAAGGGCTGACAGGGACATATTGATCACTTTTGCTTCACCGGTGACCGCCTTAGCGGGGCTGAGATCAACCAATCTGAGTTGCATCTTTTTCCAGTATCTCTCGCTGGGATCTTTGGTAATGACGATCATCCCATGGGTCATGTCTTTAGGAATTCCAACAGTACCTACTTCGATCAACTTCGGTCCGCGGTCCTTCGTATCGGCACCTGAAGAATCATCAGCTTCGAATGGAGCCTCTCTGTATATGGTGACCGCCTCCCTGCGTGGAATGAAATTGGTAGCGCCCAGGTTATTCTGTGCTGCGAGTAAACGGATGCTGCCTTTCTTAGTTTTGATATGATAGATCGCCGGCGCATATTCGAGCGGGTTTCTATACTTTTCACGGGGCATTCCGGATTTATCGAGATAAATGATAGGAGGTGGCACAAAACCTACGGGCATCAGTGATAGTCCTATTTTAGGACCTCGTAGTTCCTCAGAGGTGAGCGCTTCATCATCTTTTTTATCGGCCTCTGGAATTGGTACCTGTGAGAGGTCAATGTTATTGGCTGGAATTTTTGGCGCATCTTTCTCTTCAGGAGGTGCCGGGGGAGGAGGCGTTTGACTCTGAACACTCGCAACCGTAGCCAATTGGATCGCGGCTATCATCACAGCTAACATGGATGCCTTGAATAGTGGTTTGATATATTTCATGGTTGTTACTTTTTATGTGTTAGATCGAGGGAGCAAAGAGCGTCGTTGTTATATTTCGGTGGAAGATAACCAGCGGAATGAAGAGATCACGTAGCGGCGACCAAATAATCTATTCGTTTCACTCAGACCAAGATTTTCATCGCCATTAGGGAGAAATGCCGGTTCCTCCGGAGTGTCTCCGCTGTCAACATACTCTGGTATTCTTTGGACGGTAGCTTCACACCACGCGCGCGCGGTGATATTACCGTTGCTGTCCTTGGCATCACCATATGCACGGATAGTGAATGTATCGCCTCTGGCAGTCAGAACTGAACCTAACTGTTGCAAGATATCGCCCTGGTTGAGCCAACCTGGTGCACCTTCGACCTTGGAGCGGGGAAAGTGTTCGGGATTTCCTCGAGATGCCACACCGTAATCCTCTTGGACTCCTGAGTAGTTCGTCGGCATCACTGCCTCGCCGTTTTCAAGGTTAGCATTCAAGTTGGTATTAGCGATGGCAGCTTCGATCGTGCCCATCAGACCTGTCTCTTTCACTGGGCTGGATGTTGGAACCAAGCGACGGTTGACGAAATCTGAGATCGATACAAACGGACCGCGCAGTTCAACTTCTTCGACGATGGCTTCAGCCAGTGTGTCGATATCATCATCTGACAGCTCTCTGAAACCCGTCCAAGTGCTGACGTCCATGGCATCGGCATCATTGTATTTAGCCCCGGTTGGAGCCAGAAAACGAGGGTATGGATGCCCTCCACCAGTGTGGTTCGGCAGATTGATGCCCTTGAAGGAAGACAACAGAGCCTTCCACGCATCTTTGTTCGTGGAGTTCACATTGAACGGCCCTTTGATTACCAGTTGAGACGCTGCTTTTCGCCCGTCTTTAAGGGTGTCTGCATCAGCACCGCCCAGTGCCGTGATCCGAGAGTTCGGCAGCGACTTGGGTGCAGTGTCATCTAACAGAGTCGTCTTTTGACTCTTGGTTCCAGATGACAAAAAGTAACTGTCCCAGAGTGCGTAATTGGTCTCGTATGCAATATCGTAAACAAAATGGTCATTGGATGCACCGCTACCGGAAGAATGCATCAACTTCATCCATGAGGGCATGTATTTGGTCGTTGTCTCCCACTCGGATTCCAAGGTGTCAAATGGAGCCGCAGTCCGTTCGCGCTCAAATAGATTCACTGGAGCGCGTGAAGAACCAACTACATACGAAGGCTGCCAGATATGTTGAGACAATTGGGCGTGACGGAAGGCTCCCAAGCTATGCGGCTGGTAGTCTTTTCCGGGAACATCGAACAATGGATAAACATGCTCCGGAGTTGTTTCGCTGCCGGTGAAGAATAGGTTGGCGCGATAGCCATTGGAACTGGCGTGAGCTGCATACTCTACGCTGTTGTGAGGCATCGCTTGCTCACGCTCAATGGCGTATGGTCCCCACAGATACCAGTGGTGGGATTCGCCGTTATCACAAACGCTGTCGTAGGGACTGCGATGACTCAGCCCCGCGCGGAGGTTGAAATTGGAAATCATTGAGGCATGCCAAAACGCACCAGCTCCTCCGCCAGCCATGTTGTATGGATTCGATTGGGTCAACCACTTGAAACGTATTCCGTAGTTGGTTCTGGCCCACGGTTCAAAGTCAGGAGTGCTTTCGTAGTCATACACGGGCTCTACACCACCGACTTTCCAGCGACCGTTGTTGAAACGTCCCTGATATCCACGTGTCCAGTTATCGGTATCGATGAGCTGGACAAGCGGAGCATTTTCCACCAGATCATCGTAATCGGAAATGGCAGAATCGGGCATGAACAAGCCCACTTTGAGACCATTATCGTCGTTGCCCCACCACCAGTCCATCATATCGACCCAGTAGTAAGCTCCGCGGTTGTGGTTCGCATACACTGGCAGGTCTGTTTTGGCGATGCCAGGAAGAGTGGCCAGAGTAACGTAGAAGTTGGTTAGATCACGCGGATTAACCTTCGCGCTGATTTTATTATCAATGCTAGTTGTTCTGAAGGAAAGTCGCGTGGCTTTGCCTGCAAGAGCGTTTCCAGTAGGAACGGGAGAAAGCACCAGCGCCTCACCGGGATCAAAGGCAGTAGCGTCTGTCGTGAATACCATCCGGCGCGCAATGTTTCCACCGGCGCGAGTATCATAACTTGTGTTTCTGATATCGGTGACTGTTCCGTTCGCACGTTTCTCAACGATCACTGAGTCTTGAATGAAATGATTGAAATCGATCACGTATTCACGAGCATCAAGCTTCACGTTATATGGATTCCAAAGAACAATACGTGGGTAGAGGTGAACTGCCAAATAGCCCCTAACATAACTAAACCGTGTCGTCAGAGTTGCCTCAGCGATCACCGGATGCACTGATTGGGTCTGTTGCTTGGTGATATCTGGAAACTGGGAAAACTTTCCGGCACTGGTATAAGATCCCTCAGCGCTGGCGGCAATGCTTGGCGTTGTACCACTGGAAGCTTTGTTGGCCAAATCCGCCCATGAACGAAGAATTCCAAACCTCGGTCCCACGTTTGCACGCTTCGGACTCTCTAGAATCGGAGTATTGTCGGTGATGTCCGTGGTAGTAGTGCCCGACAAGGCGGAGATGGTGCCATCCTCGAGGAACACCGATAGATCGGCGCGCAGACCACTACGCAAGGTATCAGTAAACAGCCCCACCGAGGAGGTCGTTAGCGAGTGATAATGATTTTTAAGAGCTGTGCTATCAAGCCCCGTCAACGCGGCCTGCTGAACATCCAGCATCTTGGCCATATCCTCCTCTTCCAGACCATCATGCGCCGCCAATCCGGGCAGGTCACTTACTTGATACGTTTCAGGAGATAGTAAACGACGATAGCCTTTACCCCCGAAATTAACTGTCGCAGGCTGGTCGTGTTGGTACTGGTTATACAAGTCGATTCGAGCCTTGGTAGACTGATCAGAAACCCAATAGGCCATCGATCCGGTTTCGATGCCTGCACTGTTTTTTACGGATTCCAGTGGTACTGAGACGTAATCATTCGAATCACCGGCTGTCCCTCCTCTAACAATTTCAACAAGTGATGTTGATGCTGCGGAACTAGGGTCTGGATTTTCACCACTGACTAACCAGCCAGCAAGATACTTGCTACGTGGGTCTTCGGCTGAAAGATAGCGATTATCTACGATGGTTTCACCTTCTTCATCATAGTGGATGATTGGGGTTCCCGTTCCATCAGCTTCCTCGGTACTACGCCATACTCCGGTCCAGTTTGGATTCTGAGTCGCACCGATCAGATCGGCGGACGCGGTAACTCTCTGATCCGGTCCAGACAGCTTCTGCAACTGACCGATGGCCATCATCAGTGCCATCCGAGCATTCGCTTGGGCTACCGCTTGGTTATCGGCTTGTCTCGACTGCCTCAGCTCGAGAGTCGACAGACTCAACATAGCAAGCGCAATCAGGACCATCAAAACCATGACGGAAATCGTGGCGACAAGGGCAAATCCCCGTCGGTGAAATCGAACCGGGTGGATTCCACATTCATTGGAGCCCTCTTTGCCGTTCGATGTTAATTTGTGTGTTTTCATTTCGATTGATAGAAACATTATCGATCTTTAATTTGTGTGTAAGCAGGTGACGTGCCGAATCTAGTGAGTTAAACACCTTTTGATTCAGATTCATTTATCCTTTCACATACATATTCGCACGTAATCCGTTGTATGCACAATTCATTTCACATACTTACGCAATTTAGCCCACTTGCGCCAAAATTATGCCCTGTTAAAACAAGGTTCAAATAGGCTACAAACGCGCACTATTCGGGCCATTTAAGGCACCAAACTACCCATTTGGCCCGTTTCTGGCCCCTAAGCATCAAGGTTTTTTAGGATCGGGCCTAAAATCAACCAGCATCCTGGTTTTCACGGTTTTACCTCCTTTTGAATCCTGCGCATCGATGAAAAACACGAACATGCGCTTCTTGGCGCGTCGCATCATCATGGTGGTGAATACGGTCTGCTTGGTATCGATATCCGCCACACGTAACCAAGCTGCCTGCTTTTCTTCACGGACGGGAGCGAAGACCTGCGATTGGTTCGATTTGAGAACTCGACTGTCCTTATCCATCGCCACTTGCAGATCGGAACCGGCAAAATTGACCACCTGGCATGAACCATAGGGGAATTTACTCGGATCCAAATCGAAGACGCGGGAGAGAATTTTATCACCCCGTGGAATTAACAGGATCAGCGGTTGGCGCATGCTGTTAGGGATCGCAACTTTCATGACCTCCTCATACGGTATTTCTTCGTTCTCCGCCTTCTTGAAAAATAGAATGGGCTGAGCGGCTTTGTAGCGCATAGGAGGCGAGTATCCCATATCGAACAGATCAACTTTTATCAACGACTGCCCCTCGACATCCTTGGGACGTTTGATGAAAAGTTCGCCACCTTTCCATGCTCCAAAACTTGTTACACGGAATAATCGCGTGCCTTCAGCGCCTGTATCTTCTTGAGCATAAGCTAAGTTCCCACATGCGATCATCACGATCACCAGCCATGCTCTCTTGAGCAGAATAAAATTCCTCATAGATAAAAACGTCTCGCGTTGTATTGCTTAAACTTCCTCCGGACTCAACCAGCGAAATGACTGGATTTTGAACTTTCTGCCCAGTTGACGATTTTGTTCGGGCAGAGTTGGATTTGCTTCGAACTGTCTGATCACCGGTGTACCAGTGGAATCAGGGTAGCCTGGACGCTGACGAGTGGCTTCCTCGTCGGTGGGCACAACCCAGTCTGGAGTCCGTTGCACTGTGGCCTCACACCATGCTTTAGCAATCACTTCACCCTTGGCATTTTTCGCGGTTCCGTAGGTGCGGATCACAAAGGTGTCAGACCTGGTAGATAGGATACTGCCGATCGAACTCAGAACATCGGCTTGCAGTAAATATCCAGAACTTCCAGCGTAGTTACTGATCGTCTTGCTCTTGCCACCAGCCTGGTAACTAACATTTTCAAGGTTTGTGACCGTGGGTTTGAAATCGACTTTACCATCATTGAGTCCCGCTGCTTCGATAGCAGCCTGAAGAGCTCCCACTGCAGCCAGATCGGTTCCCTCCTCAACATCTGTGCTGAGTCTGCGATTCACAAAGTCGGCAAGTCCCATGAACGGTCCTCGCGCCTTGACCTGTGTGACCATGGCTTCTGCTAGATTTTCAATATCACTGTCCGTCAGCTCACGGAAGGAGCCGAACACCTCTCCAGAATTGTCAGAAGGGATCATGAATCGGCTGAAGGCATTGGTCACCTGCTTGCTATGGGATCCAGTGTTATCCACATAAGTAGCATCCACTTCTCGCAAACTTGAGAAGACAGCCTGCCAAGCTTTTTCCGAGGTGGAGTTCACATTAAAGCCACCAAACACGGCGAGATATTTTGCCAACTTATCATATTCTAACAACTCAGCTTTTTGTTCCGCACTGAGGGAGCGAGTGAACAAATCCATCCGAGGGTTTTGTAAGGGCCAAACACCAGAACGGTCGCCCGCGATCAATGCATCGATCGCAGCCTGCTGGGAGACATATCCCTGACTTGCAGAAAGCCGTGAAGCAGAGGCGTAACCCCAGTTAATACCTGAGAAAAAGTAACGGTCCCAAAGACTTTCATTACTAGCCCATGAGAGGTCAGCTAAGGTTTGCGAGGTCACAGATGAATAGCCGCCCCCCACAGTTGACCTACGACCAGCAATACTTGTTAGATCACGCAATCCTGGATGAGGAAATGAGTTACTGATCTCGAGTGATCCGCTTGACCCAGCCACACCACTGTCAACATGCTGCAACTGACCGAGTGAGCTTAATGGCAACTGAGGAACTTCGTAGAGAACAGTATGGGTAGAACCATCAGTAACTGTTCTGCCCTCCCCCCAGAAACCATGACCTTCAGGGTCTCCGACAAGCTGCAACTGAGACAAGTCATCGATCTGAGACAGGGAATAATCCCACTGCACGCTGGAGCGCTCCAGCCCGTCCCAGTCACGTGTGTCAAAGGCTCCTCCACGAGGATTCAATACCAGACTAGGAGCATCCTCCCGGGTGGTATTCATTCTGAGATCGAGAACACCGACGTAAAGTCCGCTATCACCCGGGGAAGGGATCTGGCCAGTGCTTACCTCTCGGACCACTTTGAAATTTGTTTGTGTCTTTCCGTTGTTAGCACTTGCTCCAATGTTAGAGATCAGTGGCTGATCGAGAATATCCTCGTCGCCATACATGTTTCTTGGCGGCACGTGTGCAAATAGATTTCGTTGCGAGCCGTCGTGATTTTTATCGTGGTAAAGATAAGTAACAAAACGATCGGTGGCCCCCCAACTACTCGAACGGCCATCAAGGGTGACTTTCACCGTGGTTCCGTCCTTAGGCTTCACACTAGTGTTCGGCGCGATATAAAACCCGGAATCTTCGCTGTAAGAAAATCCACCACGCATGGTTGAGATATAATTGTAAGACAATGCCTGATCCCCGATTTTCGCAGGAGAAATAACACGCGTCTCACCTGGCTCCAGAGTGTAGGGGCCTTCGTTAGGATCTAGAATCATATTGAAAGTTCCGAATGAATAGTAGTTCCCGGAGAAGTATTTCTCAGCTGACACGGTGCGCTTTGTATTTGAGTCATCCGTGTATTCAATCGTCACCTTCATCGGGTTGAACTTGGTGCACCAAAGACCGAGAGAGTTAAAAGTCACTGGCACGTTGTATGGGTTCACCACGGTGAGATAGGGATCAAATGAAAGGGCCAAACTCCAGTCGGCACCATTGTTTAAAGGACGTTTGACCATGCCGACAGCGACAGTCAAACGCACCACGATGGGAGTGACCTGAGGAGAACGGGCAACAGTCCGTTGCTGCGAAGAAGCGTCTCCAGAGCTAATGGCTCCTCGTGGCTCGTTCAGCGAATGAATACGTCCGTAGAAACCAAACGATGCCTTCGTGTAGAGATGGCCGTTACTGATGTGATAGGCGAAGGTGTCGCCCCCGACATCGTTCGCACCACCCTTTTTACCAGAATAGCTGTGAGGTAACGAGCCTCTCGCTGCGTAGCTGTCAGTTTCTACCCCTGTTACAGAGCGCCCCCAGCTTTCCTCTTCCCATTCCTTTTTATACAATCGGTAATAATTCCTAACAAGGTCCCATGAGGCTCCACGCACGATGCCTCCACCGTATGGAATCTCGCACATATACCCCAGATCGGGAGATGATCCCGCATGGTAAAAGCGGCTATCTATATATGGGCTACCGAGCTCATCGTAGAAATTGGTATTATTGTTTTCTCCAGCCGCGTGGAACTCAGTGAGTTCATTGAAATCCTCCATCGGCAATTCGAAGGCGGTCGATAAATCCCTCCTTACTCCCCCCAGTCTTGCATCGGTAAGCAATGCTACTGCCTGAGGCGTCACATCGTGGAAAACTTGCCGTGGTAGATTAGGATCGCTCGAAGGGACTCCGAAGGACTTACGGCTAACAGACGAGGCAAAAAGCTCTGTATCTTCAAGGTTCTCGTAACCACTGAAATCAATAGATGATACACCCGAATCGGCAGCGGTGCCGAGTGTGGCTACTTTGTTCCATTTGGAATCACTGACTTCGGGCACATAATAACTCGCTTTGATCCCTTCATCACCAATCCACCAAGCATAACCGCCAGCGGGTTTACCGTCCTTGGTCAGATCGATCCCTCTAACTTTGACTTGCGCGGTAGCATCCTCAACCGAGCCTTCGCCAACGAGCGTGATGAGGTCTGTGCCTGAGAGAGCCTGTGTGACATTGTTCTCGGCTAGTGTGCCCTCTGGATCTGAGACTCCCCAGCCGACAAAACTGCGCGTGTTTGGATCAAGAGGATCCCAATCATCTGTTTTCCAGAATCCCGTCCAATACTTT